>CAKKRO010000175.1:2294-25173 GCA_919902625.1 Nitrosomonadaceae bacterium | reverse complement strand
TTCATTGCCGGAAAGGAATTGACGGTTGCTATTCTGGGAGAAACACCGCTGCCAATAGTGAGAATTGAAATAGCCGGTGAGCTTTATGACTATCAGGCCAAGTATTTTTCGAATGATACGCAGTATTTTTGCCCCAGCGGCTTACCGGATGCATTGGAATCGGCGATCCAGGCTCAGGCATTACAGGCTTATCAGGTACTGGGTTGTCAGGGCTGGGGAAGGGTTGATTTGATCTTAAATCAACGGGGTCAGTTTTATTTCCTTGAAGCGAATACTTCCCCTGGGATGACCAGCCATAGTCTGGTACCTATGGCGGCCAGGACGGCAGGGATTTCGTTTGAGGATCTGGTCGTGAGAATACTGGAGCGGTCCCATGTGGAATAACCATCACGCCTTGAATTTGTTAGCGAAGATCTTGTTTACTTTAGTGGCAATAGCGGTGTTGTATGCGATCAGTTTACAGCTGATCAAGCCGCCGTTATTTCCGATTAAAGAAATTAATGTGCAAGTTATTCACGGCATAGAGAAAAATAATGTGGAATTGCAAAATGTTACCCGTGAACATATTGAATACATAACCAGAAATGAAATTAAAGGGAATTTCATTTCGGTGAATCTGACCGAGGTGCGCGAGGCATTTGTGAAAATACCCTGGGTACGTGATGCCAAAGTAAACAGGGAGTGGCCTCATGGTCTGAATGTAACGCTTGAAGAACATCAGGTATTGGCTTATTGGGGGAGTCATGCTCTGGTAAATACTTACGGTGAAGTATTCCGCGTCACAGTCGATAGAAATTTACCTGTTTTTACCGGACCTAAAGAAGCAAGTGCCCAAGAAGTGGCGCGACGGTATCAACGTTTCAGTCAAATATTAGCGCCATTACAACAATCTATTGCGGAGATAAACCTAACGTCGCGCTATGCGTGGCGCATCCAGTTGGATACGGGAACGATACTGGAATTAGGGCGTAATGAAACAGAAGAAAGACTTGTACGCTATGTTTCAGTATATGACCACAGTATTGCCCGATTAAATCAGCAACAACCATTGGCATATGTCGATTTGCGTTATCCCAATGGTTTTGCTATCCGCATGCCTGAAGTGATACAGCATGTACCACGTAAATCCGGTACGAGGAGAGAAACGTGAGACCAGGGAGATGTAACTAAATGAATAAAGCTAGAGAAAATAGAAATCTGATTGTTGGTCTTGATATCGGCACATCAAAAATTGTGGCTATCGTCGCAGAAGTCACTCCAGAAGGTGGCTTTGAGGTTATCGGTTTAGGCAGTCACCCTTCACGCGGATTGAAGAAAGGCGTGGTGGCCAATATCGAGACAACGGTGAATGCCATTCAGCGGGCATTGGAAGAAGCGGAATTGATGGCTGACTGCAAGATTCATGAAGTTTATACCGGGATAGCGGGCAGTCATATCAAGGGTTTTAATTCAGATGGCATGGTGCCCATCAAGGACAAGGAAGTCACGGAGAAAGATGTTGAACGCGTGATGGAAGCGGCCAAGGCCGTAAATATACCCGCCGATCAGCAAATCCTGCATATCCTGAATCAGGAATTTATTATTGATGGCCAGGAAGATGTGCGTGAGCCAGTGGGTATGAGCGGAATACGGCTGGAGGTAAAAGTGCATATTGTTACCGGTGCCGTTTCCGCCGCTCAGAATATTGTGAAATGTGTGCATCGGTGTGGCCTGGAGGTTCGGGATTTAATCCTGCAACCATTGGCTTCAGCGATGGCGGTGTTATCCGAAGATGAAAAGGATCTGGGTGTTTGTCTGGTGGATATCGGCGGGGGGACGACCGATATCGCGGTATTTACACATGGCGCCATCCGGCATACCGCAGTCATCCCGATTGCAGGGGATCAAATAACAAATGATATTGCAATGGCGCTACGTACCCCGACCAAGAGCGCTGAAGATATTAAGTGCCGTTATGGGTGCGCATTAAGAAGTCTCGCCGATACACAAGAGATGGTAGAGGTTCCTGACGTGGGTAATCGAGGTTCGCGCCAGCTTTCCAAGCAGACATTGGCTGAAGTGATAGAGCCACGCGCGGAGGAACTCTACTGCATGGTGCAAGCGGAGTTGCGTCGAAGCGGGTTTGAAGAATTGCTTTCATCAGGCATCGTGATAACGGGTGGTTCTGCATCCTTGCGGGGTATGGTGGAATTGGGTGAAGAGATCTTTCACATGCCTGTGCGATTAGGTTTGCCTAATTATCATGGCAATTTAAAGGAAGTGATGCATACACCCCGATACTCTACCGGTATCGGATTAATTCTTGCGGGTGTCGAACAGATGCAGCATCAGCAGGGCTTAAGGTTACAAGGGGGAGGGGCCAGGCAGATTTTTTCCAGAATGAAGGGGTGGTTTCAGAAAAATTTTTAATTAGAAATTTCAGGTGTGGCATTAGCAATCAGGTGGCTTTAATTTCAATGTACTAAAGGAGAAACATTATGTTCGAAATCATAAATAACGAAACTCAAGAAGCAATCATCAAAGTGATCGGTGTGGGTGGTTGTGGAAGCAATGCAGTGGATCATATGATCCAGAATGGAATGCAAGGTGTTGAGTTCATTAGTATGAATACCGATGCGCAGGCATTGAAAGGTAATCGGGCCCCTACTTTATTGCAATTGGGTGCGGGTATTACCAAAGGACTGGGTGCCGGGGCAAATCCTGAAATTGGGCGCGAGGCGGCGCTTGAAGATCGTGACCGGATTGCTGAGATGATTCAGGGTGCGGATATGCTGTTTATAACCGCAGGCATGGGGGGTGGAACAGGGACGGGTGCGGCGCCAGTGGTAGCGCAGGTCGCGAAGGAAATGGGTATTTTAACCGTAGCGGTCGTCAGCAAACCATTCGCGTTTGAAGGGAAGCGCCTTATAGCCGCTAAGGCAGGGATGGAAGCGCTTGCTCAGCATGTGGATTCATTGATTGTGATCCCCAACGATAAACTCATGATGGTGTTAGGCAATGATATCTCCATGCTGGATGCATTCAAAGCTGCCAATGACGTGCTCTATGGCGCAGTAGCCGGTATTGCCGAAGTCATTAATTGTCCAGGGCTGGTCAATGTTGACTTTGCAGACGTCAAAACAGTGATGTCAGAAATGGGCATGGCGATGATGGGTTCAGCGATAGCAGCAGGCGTTGATCGTGCCCGTGTGGCAGCAGAACGTGCCGTTTCAAGTCCGTTGTTAGAGGATGTTTCCTTATCGGGAGCGCGAGGTATTCTGGTCAACATTACGGCCAGTTCTTCACTAAAAATGAGAGAAGTGCATGAAGTGATGAATACCATTAAAGACTTAACAGCCGAGGACGCAACCATTATTGTGGGTACAGTCATTGATGAGAATATGACCGAAGATCTGCGTGTGACCATGGTCGCGACAGGATTAGGTAATCTGGTTGGTCAGAGCCAAAGCCAGAGTACTCCATTGACTGTTGTGCATAGCCGTACCGGAACGGATGACCGGGATTCAATTTATTCAGTAGAAGAGCCGGCAGTCATGCGCACAGGTAGAAGAAGCAATGCCACAGTGGCAGCAATGCGTCAATCCGGTATTGACCCAATGGATATACCGGCTTTCCTGAGAAGACAGGCTGATTAATCTGATTTGTTTGGAGACAGCTTTGCTGCCCTGTTGGTAGTCCAGTCCAACAGGGTGGTTTTGCAAATGACTAAATTTGGATGATCGGAGAAATAATTATTGGAGTTATGTTGTTGGCTATTTCAGTTTCTGAACGCTAAAATTTTTTGAATATCAGTCATTGGGCGGGATTGTGAAACGCTATCGTTGGTTTATGGAGAAATTTATTCAACCCAATGATCAGTTATCCAGAAATTTTCCGCCATTATTGATACAGGTCTCTTTAATAAAAGAGGGCTGCAAGTTACGCTTCTTTGTAACTTCACTATAATAATGCTTGTCCGAAATAATACCGTCCGGGTCTTTAAATTTGAGGCATCGTCCGACACGCGCTTCTTCTGGACAACCTGTTCCGTGGGTACAATATTTTGTCATCAACTGTTTATCAGAAGCCGATAAACTGTTTAAACGGTATTCTTCGCAGATGCCCTGTTTCTGGATTCTGTCACAAATCATCAGTTCATCCTGATTTCCTTTGGAATTGCCATAAGCCATGCCGGTTAACCCAATAAGAACAGATGAGATGATTAACAGCAATAGAAAATACCTTCTCAAAAAATTCTCCTTCCAAGGATAGTTCAATCCGATCATTGCGGTTATTTCAGTAACAGTGAATAACTCAATCCAATAATGGCGCAGACACTGATGACTGAAACGATACCTGCTTTATATTTGAACAAAGCGGTAAATGCTGCGATTCCAATCAAAGCAGAAAACCATTCAAATGCAGTCCCAAAGCCGTCAGGCCAGAGCACATGGTAAGCAAAAAACACGGCCAGATTTACAATCACTCCAACGACAGCCGCCGTGATGCCGGTTAATGGCGCGGTATATTTTATGTCATCTCGCGTCGCTTCAACAGCCGGTCCACCCAGCAGAATAAAAAGAAAAGACGGTAAAAATGTGAATAGCGTGGCAATGCACGCACCAGTCATGCCCGCCAGAAAAAGCATGTCGGGTCCGAAAACTTCTTTGCTCCAGCCACCGACAAAGCCGACAAAGGCAACGATCATGATGAGAGGGCCGGGTGTTGTTTCACCCAATGCAAGTCCATCTATCATTTGGGATGCATTTAACCATGCATAATGCTCGACCCCCCCTTGATAGACATAAGGTAAAACAGCGTAAGCTCCGCCAAACGTAACCAATGCAGCTTTGGTGAAAAACCAACCCATCTGTGTCAGGGTATTTTCCCAGCCATAATTTGCTGAAAGCAATGTCAATACAGTTCCCCAGATTAGAAATCCGGTCAAAGTGAATGCCATGAACCGGCTCCATTTAAAGCGGGCATGTTCTGGAACAGGGGTGTCATCATCAATAAGCGCAGGACCGTAAGTGTTTTTTGATTGTTCATGATGCCCGCCGGTCTGGAATTGACCGGGCATAAAATGAGAACCGGCATAACCAATCAAACCGGCCATCAGCACAATATAGGGAAAAGGGATGTTGAATACGAAAAGGGCTATAAATGCCAATACTGAAATAGCGCGCAGTATATTATTCTTCAAGGCCCTCGAGCCAATGCGGTAAGCTGCAAAAACAACAATGGCTGTCACTGCCGGTTTTATTCCATACAAAATACCCGCTACTGCCGGTAATTCACTATAAACCAGATAGATCCATGTCAAGGCAATAAGAATGAACAGTGATGGCAGCACAAAGAGCATGCCAGCAACTATGCCGCCCCATGTGCCATGCATGAGCCAGCCAATGTAGGTGGCTAATTGTTGAGCTTCCGGGCCTGGCAGTACCATGGTGTAATTCAGGGCATGCAAAAAGCGTTGTTCAGAAATCCAGCGCCGTCTTTCAACCAATTCCTGATGCATCATGCTGATTTGACCCGCAGGTCCGCCAAAGCTGATAAAGCCCAGCTTGAGCCAGTAGATGACTGCTTCCAGGAAGGATACCGGTTTGGGTTGGTTGATGATTGGTTGCGTTGTTGCAGGCATGTTGCTTATTATCTTTGCGCGGGTTTATTGATCGAGTATCGAATTCAACGTTCAACGACAGTCCAGTGCGGGCTTCCTTCAGCGGCCTTCTGCAACAATGAATTTCTTTCATTCCGTGGAAGCTTGCTTATTTTTGTAACGGCATCAAAGAACCGCTCCATATCCTTGTCATGTTGCATCAGTATGGACTGAAATGCGGGCAACAACTGGGTATAAATGGAAACTGTCGCCAGCAGTGCGTTATTTAAATGCTGTGCAAACCATCGATCATAGACGCTGAATTCAGGCTTTTCGGTTTTCAGCCGTAAGAATTCGTCACGTAACTCATCAAAAATACGGGCTTTTACGGCGCGCTTTTCGGCGTCACTTGAGTCCGACTGAAACAATTCCAGTAATCGCTTCCGGTGTCTTAATACCAGGCCGGTAAAAACAGCCTCCCTTTCTTGTCTTGCGTTTAATACAGTCTGTTCCAAAGTTGTGCCATTACTTTCATACCAGCGTCTGACGCCTTCATGTTCGACTGCGGTTGCAAAAGATTCATTGAAGCTGCTGTCGCCAGGCACATAAACGACCTGGTGAGCCAGTTCATGAAAGATCAGACGGGCAAGATCCAGTTCGGAGTAACCAATAAAGGTATTCAGTACCGGATCGCTGAACCAGCCCAGGGTGGAATAGGCGCGAACTCCACCGACATAGACGTCATAGCCTTCACTTCTCAGTTCCTCCGCATAACGTTCTGCCTTGGCTTGAGAAAAGAAACCCCGGTAATTGACACAACCGGCTTGCACAAAACACCATTCTTTGAGCTTAAGGGAAAGTTCTGGCGAAGCAAAAACATTCCACACCACATAAGGGCGCTCTAAATCAGCATAGCTGGTATAACTCAGATTATCCGGCAGCTTCAATTCACGACTGGCAAATTCACGCAACTGAACAACTTTGCTGAGCGAGTGTTTTAATTTCTGATCTGTATTGGGGTTGGCAATAATTGTGCTGATAGGTTGCGAGCGGCGCACCACATCAAAATGCCCATCAATAGCTTGGGCATAGTAGGGAAGATTGGCACAAGCGCTGAGCCAGATGACCTGGCCCGCAATCATGGCAAGCCTCAAGGTGCGTGAAATTCGTAAAGTCACTCTGATTCCTGATGATGTGGAAAAACCGGGATATAGAAGTCAATTTAAATGTTGCAACATCATACTCATCTTTTTTTATTTTTCTCAATGAAAACTGTTTTTGTATCTGATTTTATAAAGCTGATCATCATTTGAACCGAATATGGATCTTAGTTATACCAACTTTGAAGCTCTCAGAGTCTATTTTTCCTGATTAATTCAATCGTTATTTCTACATTCCACTTGCAGCGCTCTATATTTCCCTGAAGCTATGCCGATATAACTACCGGAATCTCAAAGAAAAGAGGGTTGTCATGATAATTTCTTGGCATAGCCGCAGAAAAATTTACCCCAGTATTTCGGCACACAAGCTGAAGAAACTGCCGTGATTCCAGTTCATGTTGTTTTTCAATTTTTGTTTTTCTTTCTTCCGTTGCCGTTATGTCTATGAAAGCCGAACCTGAAGAGTGGTTGATTCTGGGCATTACTCCAGAGGGCCGGCCATTTCGCCCGGGTGATTGGCCAGAAAGGCTCTGCGGAGTGCTTGCCCACTATGATAATAATGGGCGTTGGGTATACTCGAACCATGCTCAACCTGTCGTACGTCAGGGTCAAATGGGTGTGCTGGTGGAAACGGAGTTAAAAGATATCAATCCGGATGCCTACAAGTTCATTATGGGTTTTGCCAGAGACAACCACCTCAAAGTAATGCCAGGAAGAGAAGTGACTTATCTGGATGAAGCAATCACTTCGAATGAAGTGACATTGTCGGTAAGAAAACTAACATTAGCGCTATTACTGCATCAATGGAAGATAAGATTCCTGTCTAATTATTTTTAATTCAATAATCCTGGGTTTGTTAGAGCCAGGTTGCTAATTAAGCCTGGACTGGTAAACTCATTTCCAGACAGGTGAGAATCCTGCTGCAAGCCATTATCTGGAAATCAGAAACAACCCAAATACCGGGTTATTCAGAATTCCTTAGTTATCTCACAAGATTTACTGTTGGGACACCGGAGGATGACCATGACACACATTGATTATAAAAGACGGCAATTCCTTCAATACGCTGCTTTAGGAACCATAACTGCCACATTGCCCGGTTTCGCACTTGCTGAAAGCCGGAAGATTAACGTGACTCCCGATACTGCATTTAAAGCTGATGTTGAAATAGCATTGACGGCACAAACGGCTGATGTTCCTATCCTGCCGGGCGCCTATACCCATGTGTTCAAATACTATGGGAAACTACTCAAAGGGCCTCAAACCGCTCTGAGAGAGCTGCCCGGTTATTTGGGGCCTATACTTAATTTTGAGCAAGGTCAGAAAGTTCGAATATATTTTTATAACCAGTTGCCAGAGCCATGCGTTACCCATTGGCACGGCATGCATGTACCGCAGAAAATGGATGGGCATCCCATGTATGCGATATACCGGGGTGAGCAATACGTCTATGAATTTGAAGTAAAGAACCCTGCCGGCACCAATTGGTATCATGCGCATACGCATGAATTAACCGCTACACAGGTTTATCAAGGACTGGCGGGCCTTATCACCATAACCGATGCGGCTGAGAAAAAACTGGATTTGCCCAGCGGTGAATATGACATTCCCCTTGTCATTCAGGATCGCAGCTTCACGAATGGCAATCAATTACGTTACATGCTTAACAGGCATCAACGGATAAGAGGTTTTCTGGGCGATACGATGCTGGTGAATGGTCAGGAAAATAGCACTATCCCTGTAAAAACCAGAGCCTATCGCTTGCGCATTCTGAATGGATCGAATTCAAGAATCTACAAGCTGGGTTGGGAGGATGGTACGCCTATGACTGCGATCGGCACGGATGGGGGATTACTGGAGAAGCCTGAAACTTTACCTTATATCATGCTTGCACCCGCTGAACGTGTAGAGCTATGGGTTGATTTTAGTGGCCGCAAAGTTGGTTCTGATCTTACCTTGCAAAGTTTGACCTATCAGGGGTCATCATCCCCTATGGGGGGTGGCGGGATGCGCCATGGAATGGGCGGAATGGGTATGATGGGAGGTGAATTAGCCCAGGATAAAGCGATTTCTATCGCCCGGTTTTATATCACCGGACAAATCAGTGATTCACCCAAACTGCCTGTCGAATTGATTCCGATGCGTCGTTTGACTGGCCAGGACATCTCCAATCCCGGCAAGACGGTTCCCATTGCCATTGGCATGCGGCACATGACATGGCAATTAAACGGCAGAGCATTTGAAATGCAGGATTATACGGAGCTTGAAAAGATTCCGGTCAATACCGTTCAGAGAATCAGAATATTCCATGATGACCGGGCTATGGGTGGGAGAATGCGAGGCGGTAGAGGTGGTGGCATGGGCATGATGATGTCACTGCCTCATCCCATTCATCTGCATGGACAGCAATTTCAGATTCTGTCACGAACGCAGAACAATCCAGGTGGCGGGTATGACACTGTCAAAGACGGATTCATTCATAGCGGCTGGAAAGATACTGTGCTCGTCATGCCCGGAGAGGAAATTGAAATTATCAAGCCCTTTAAAGATTACACCGGTTTGTTTCTTTATCACTGCCATAATCTGGAGCATGAAGATATGGGCATGATGCGCAATTTTTATGTGAATTGAGTGCAGTGTGCTACTGCTTGGCTGATTTTAAAGGAGGTAAAACATAAATTGCACCTGAATTGAGGGTGTGTTTGAGGCTGTATAGGTCATGGGCAGGTGGTATTTTGTTCCTATAGATATGAAAGTGAAGATCCTATGACAGCAAAAAAAGTAGAAATTGACCCAGTCCATCTCGGATTGATGTCGCCAATGACAGGAATAGTGGGGATGTATGGCCAGGAGATTGTTTGGGCTGCCCGTATTGCCTGTGATGAGATTAATGAACGAGGCGGTGTATTGGGTCGCCCATTGGAATTAATCATTGAAGATGATGGCAGCCTGCCGCAAACAGCGATCCCGGCGGCTGAGAAGCTGATTGATGACCATCAGTGTGTTGCTATCATTGGTAATCTATTATCAAATTCGCGCATTTCGGTGCTCAAACAAGTCGCGGAACCAAAACGGATTCCCTTACTCAACTTCTCCTTCTATGAAGGCAGTCTACTCAGTCGCTATTTCTTTCATTTTGCAGCATTACCTAATCAGCAAATTGACAAGATGATTCCTTATATGGCACAGAACTTTGGTGCCAAGATGTTTTTTGCTGGAAATAATTATGAATGGCCGCGGGGATCGATCGATGCAGCCAAATATGCTTTAAAAGCCATTGATGGGGATGTTGTGGGCGAGGAGTATCTGGATATTGGCATTAATCAAGCCGGTATTGATAATTTGCTCGGAGAGGTGGCGCGTTCCGGGGCGGATGTTTTTGTGCCCTATTTTGCCGGTTCGGATCAAATAATGCTGCTGACCCGATTTACTGAGCTTGGTTTGAAGCATCATATGGCGGTTGTCATGGGTCATTATGATGAAATGATGGTGAGTAAACTACTACCCGAAGTACGTGAAGGCTTTTATTCCAGTAATACCTATTTCATGTCTGTCAATACGCTGGGAAATAAGAAATATTTAGAACGCTTGGCAAAGCAGCCGGGTGTCAATGGGATATGGCCCGATGGGAATGGTATTTTGACAAATTTTGGAGAGGGTGCTTATCAATGTGTGCATGCCTTTGCCAAGGCTTTAAATAAAGCGGGTGTGGTTGAAGTGGAGGCTTTGGTGGATGCGCTTGAAACAGTTAATGTGATAGGGCCGCAAGGCAAAGTACAGATGCAAGCCAAAACACACCATGCCCAGGTCAATAGTTATCTATCACGTTGTAATGCAAATGGGACTTTCAGCATCATCGAGGATTTTAAAAGGATTTTACCTGTTATCCCAGAACGTTACCGGCATTTCGCTCAGATTGATTTGCGCAAGGCTTCATCAAATCAGGCACTGACAAAGCATCTTGTGATTAATGATGCGACACAAAAGATTTTGTCTTTTGTAGAAATGGCTATTTTGATTACCAGTGAGGAAGGAATCATTATCGAAGCCAATCGTAGCGCCTGTCAGATATTTGGCTACACAAACGAAGAGTTAATGGGCATGTCGATACATCTTTTGTTGCCGCCCAGCTATCGTGAGCGGCATGCCGGTGCACTCAGACAGTTTGTATTAAGCCATGAAACAGAACGTCGAATGGGCCAGCGTAATTCAGTAATGGGGTATCGCAAGGATGGTAGTTTTGTTGAACTCGAAGCAGGGATTTCAAAGTTTTATGACGGCAATCAGTGGATATTGGTGGTAACAATGCTGGATATTACTGAACGGAAGCGTGAAGAGCAGCAACTTGTCTGGCAATCAACCCATGATGTGCTGACCGGTTTACCTAACCGCAGATTGATTCATGAGCGATTAAATAGCATCTTGCAGCGCACGTTGCGAAATAAAATGAATGTTGCGTTACTGTTTATTGATCTGGATGGTTTTAAACTGATTAATGATACGTATGGTCATGAAACAGGTGACGTGTTGCTGAAAACAGTTTCTGATCGATTACTGAATCAAGTTCGACCCGGTGATACCGTGGGGCGGCTTGCCGGTGATGAATTCATTGTGCTCTGTGAACAGATTGAGAAGCCTGAGTTGATTGTAAATTTGGCGATACGCATCAATGATGCTTTAAGAAGATGTGTAGAATTCAATGGATTGAATTTATTTGTAACAGCAAGCATTGGTATTGTTATCGGTCATGGCGATCAATACTCAGCGGATGAGATGTTACGTTCGGCAGATACGGCCATGTATGCGATGAAACAAAAAGGCCGGGATGGCTGGCAATTCTTTAACGATAAGCTGCAAGAGCAAGCAAAACAAAAAAGCTTGATTATTCAGGGATTGCGATTGGCGCTTGAACAGAACGAATTGTCGGTGGTTTTTCAACCGATAGTGACTGTGGACGATGGGCTAATCGTGGGCGCTGAATTGCTGCTTCGCTGGCATACGGCAAATGGGGTGATTTCCCCTGCATTTTTTATTCCTATTGCAGAAATGACAGGTATTATTTTTTCCATTGGAGATTGGGTATTTCGTGAAGGCTGCAAGGCGCAAGTGAGTTGGCGTCATCAGTGGGAAGATAGAGCGCCTTATGTATCGATCAATCTATCGGCGCGACAGTTAAGCCAGAAACAACTGGCAAAGGGATTCGCTGATATTTTGCTTGAAACTGGAGCCGATCCTGATCATATTTTACTTGAAATAACCGAGACTGCGTTGATGACGGATATGGAATCCAACTTGGTAGTACTCAGACAATTGGCAGACTTGGGTTTGCAAGTAGCAATCGATGATTTTGGTACAGGTTATTCTTCACTGTCACAATTAGTTCATTTTCCCGTTACAGTGTTGAAAATCGATAAGTCATTTGTCGATGGCATCGAGGGTCAACACGAGAAGCGGCTACTCATTCGTACTATTATAGGTTTGGGGCACTCTCTAGGGCTGAAGTTAGTGGCGGAAGGTGTTGAGACGGAAATGCAGCTGGCAGAATTAAAACAGTATGGTTGTGATTTTATTCAGGGTTATTTTTTCTTCCAGCCTATGAGCGGACAGAACCTCATTAAAGCAATGAATCATCAGGAACAAAAAAGAAATAGCAGTATGAATTGATATGACAGGAACAAGCTCATGGATAACTCATGCATATTCCTATCAGGTTGTACGGGTTTAGGCTTCATCTAATAAACAGTTTTCTGATTTCACTGGCTCTATTTTTGATTGCATTCGTTAATAATAACGATTATCATTAAGATTATTATTAGCGTTAATATGTTTTAAAAAGGAGCCTTCGATAATGTTTTTATTAAAAAAATGCATCATATCAATGAATAAGTCATTGATTATGTGCTTGGGTTTTGTTGTACTTGGTTTGGGTAATGTGGGTATATTGGCTGCGGCATCAGCAACATCGTCAAATGTCCAAGCGATTGAAACGGCTGTTGCTGCTTTCAAGACGATCGGAACGTTACGAAAAGAATTTCCAATTAATGCGGATGCCATTGCGGGTGCCTATGCAGGTGCGCTACAAGCACTTGTACAAGAGGCCGATGCGTCCGCTGGATTGAGTCTGGACAGTAATGTTCTGGCGGCAATTGATGAAATCAAGAATGAAAATGAGCCATTACTGGCAGCTCAGGTGATTGATAAATCATTACAGCATGTTTTCTTCCAGACCGTGCTTGATCGTATTACATCGGTTCGTGATAATTTTGACAGCAGCGCGACTGCGGCGCTAGGTCAAAAATGGGATGAAGCAGCCGCAGCATTTCAGGCGATCAAGAGCACTGCGGCGCGGGAAAATAAAGTCATTTCCGCTGATAAACAATCCATCGTGACAGGAAGTAATCCGGCTCTGGATATTCAGATCACTGAAGCGCTGGCGCGTGGCAAGACGGCGCTGAACAAAACGAATTCAACCGAAGACAAGATTACTGTCAGTATTGAACGCCAAGTGATACGGATCGCTTTAGCCCGTGCCTATTATATTGGTGTATTACGGGAAGTGGCCGGTATTCTGTCAAATAAGGATGATTTGGAAGGGGCGCGCGAAGCACAGAAAGAAGGCGAGATTTTTTACCGCATTATCGAATCGTTTATCGTAAAAGATAATCCGCTTGGAAATTTGCTAATCAAAGCGCGGTTGACGGGAAATGTTGCGAATGTGGGTGTGGATCAGATTGTTAGCGAATTGAACAAGGGATTTATTGGTCGCGTTAAAGCCGAATTGAAAGCCAACGAATCCAGTGTCGGCACGGATCGTGGCCGTGCCATGGAGGTAGCGGAAGAGGCATTGCTGTATGCAAATATTTTTCTTCCCGATCTGGAGATTCGCTTGAGCGCGGCTTTGCGCAGTAATATGGAAAATGCTTTAAATGACTTGAAAAATGCAAGCAATGCGGGCGATGTCACAAAAGCTGCCGGAGCGCGGCAAACGGTTTCAGATATTCTGGCCAGCTATGAAAGCGAACTTGAATTAGCGAAATACAGTAAAGCACATGATACAGCTATCATCATCGACGGTGCGGTTACAGCATTCCGGGCAATCGGCGTGTTACGGAAACAATTTCCTATTAATGCCGAAGCGATTGCCGCAGAGTATGACGGTGATCTGCAGCAATTGACGCAGATTGTTGATCAACTGTATGGACTTTCGATTGATCAGGACATTCTGGCGGCCATTGAATTCATCAAGAACGAGAATCAGGTTTTATTGGCCGCGCAGGCGATCGACAAATCATTGCAGCGTGTTTTCGCCCTTGTGGTGTATAACCGGATAACACTGGTGAACGATCATTTTAATGACTTGACAACAGATGAGTTGGCGCTTGAATGGGATCGGGCGTATGCCGCCTATCAGGCCATCGCCGGTACCGCTGCCAGAGAAAATAAGGTGCTTACAGCCGATAAACAAACGATTAAAACCGGCAGTAATCCGGATATAGATGATCAGATCACGCTGGCGTTTCTGCAAGGCAGACAAGCCTTAAACAAAGAAAACGCGGATGATTGGCTCAATGCTTCGATAGCACGGGAGAACATCGTTATTCCATTGGTCAGAAGCTTTTTAATCGGTGTGTTGCGTGAAGTGGAAGGTATTATTTCCGATCGGAGTGCTGATATCGATTCGGCAAGAGAAAAGCAGATCGAAGGGGAATATTTCTATCGCATTGTTGAAGGATTTATTTCCCAGGATAATCCGTCAGGCAACAACCGCATCAAAGCGCAATTAACCGGCGATATGGCGAATGTGATCGCGAATGAAGTCGTCAGCGAAATCAGCAGAGGAATCATTGGTCAAGTGAATAGAATCCGAAATCAACTTGAATCATCGTTTGGTGATGATAAGAACCAGGCAGTACTTGCTGCTGAAAGATTATCTTTGTATGTCGGTATTTTTCTGCCCGACCTGGAATTGCGCTTGGGTTCTTTGCAACGTGTGAGAATGGAAAATGCGCTGCAGGATGTCAAAGAGTCTAGTGAAACCGGCGATGAATCCAAGGCATTGGCTGCACAAGCGACTATCATCGAAATTATTTCAGCGTATGAGAATGAATTGATTTAGAAGCCAGAATGCCTTGCCGTAAAATTTTTATGGCAAGGCATCGTTGCTTACCACCATAGCAATATTTTTCCCTGCATGCATTAATAGCAGGTCAATTTAGCCAGCCATCATGTTTTCCTTACGGGTAGCCAGCCAATACAAATAGATATGCATTTCGCATGAGTGGAACGGACCTTGGTGATGAGAGTGGTTTCACAGGTCATTGCGCGAATGAAGTTATATTTAATCAGGAGGATTAATGTAATGTTTCTAAGAAAATTGTGCTATCTATCGATAGTCATTGCGTTTATTGGATGTATCGGCAATCCGGCATGGGCCAAGAGCCGGGTCTATTGGATAGCGGCTGAGGAAGTGCAATGGGATTATGCACCTTCATTTCCCATTAATCCGATGTCAGGCAATGAATTTACGGAGGAGCAGCGTGTCTTTGTAGAACAAGGGATAGGCCGGCGTTATCTGAAAGCGGTTTACAAGGAATATACGGAAGGATTCGGTGCAGTAAAGCAGCGCGGGCCTGAAGAAGAACATTTGGGCATACTTGGGCCCATCATCCGGGCGGCCGTAGGAGACCGGATCGTTGTTCACTTCAAGAACAATACGCGCTTCCCGGCGAGTATCCATCCGCATGGCGTTCTTTATACCAAAGCGCATGAAGGCGCTGCGCATTCCCATGCAGCAGGTGACAATCATAAACCGGATGGTGTTGTTGCGCCGGGCGGGGAATACACTTATACGTGGGATGTTCCCGAACGCGCGGGACCAGGCCCCAATGATCCCTCTTCTATTGCCTGGATATACCATAGCCACGTTGATGAACCTGCCGATACCAATGCCGGACTGATCGGTCCGATCATTATTACTAAAAGAGGATCTGAGAACGGGGATAGAATACCACTGGATGTGGATCGTGAATTTATCTCTCTCTTTACTGTATTCGATGAAAACGCCAGTTTATATAGGGACGTCAATCTTGCCGCCTGCAGCGGCTCCTGCGACCCTGAGGATGAAAGTTTCCAGGAAAGCAATCTGATGCATGGGATTAACGGGTTGGTCTACAGCAACAATCAGGGCTATGTGATGCAGAAAGGGCAACGTGTGCGCTGGTATATTATGGGCATGGGCACTGAAGTGGATCTTCATACGCCGCATTGGCATGGTGCAACGCTATTACATAATGGCAATCGTTTGGATGTGACAGAAGTATTGCCGGCCGCTACCAAAACGCTGGACATGCGCCCTGATGTTCAAGGCGTCTGGATGTACCATTGTCATGTCAATGACCATATCAGCGCTGGCATGATGTCAACTTATACGGTTGAATAATCAATGAATTATGGGGAGGCTGCGGGATCTGGATGGATAAGCTATAAGATTTGATTCCATGATTCCGTGTGTCGTTCCCTGACTGCTGGATAATTTTAATTCAAGGACTTTTGGTTCTCGAGTTGTAAGATTTATACAAGCACCAGGGTTTATTGCTGTGCTTGGAGCTTGAATCTGCGCCCGCAAATTACAAAAATTGCATCTCATAATTTATCCGATTCAGAATAAATTCTTCTTCCTTGCGTTGCTGCTTTCCTGTCAGGATCTCTAAAAAATGTTGCCTTCGTTACTTCTCATTGAGTTAATGGAAAACAAAAGATATGGCGTCGAATATCAACCCATCATAAATATAATCAACCAGGAGATTTATGCGTTTGAATGTCTAGCCAGGTTTTTTGATGACGGAAAGAAATCCATACCGCCAGATGCTGTCTTTGATTCATTGCATAAAAGCCCATTGAGCTTATTTCAGGTTGAATATGAACAAAAAAAATTACAATTGTTAAACGCTCCCGATCATAAAAAACTTTTTCTCAACTTGGATCAAGATTCATTCTATGCCTGCGGGATTGAAGGAGAAAATAATCCGTTTCTTGAGTTGTTTAGTAGCCATTCAAAAAACGATATTATTGTCGAACTGATTGAGAACTCAGAAATTAATGATGCCAGAATGAGTTTGGCAATGATTGATTCCTTATCCAAGAACAAAATTCAGACGGCTATTGATGATGTATTTAATCCACAATCATTGATTTCTACGACTGTGATACAACTGGTGGATTTTATAAAACTGGATCGATGTGTTGTTACCAGAAAACAGGATGAAGATTTTTTGCATTTAGTTAAATCGATCATTGATTATGCACATCTCTTGGGAAAACAAATCGTTCTGGAGGGGATAGAAAATAAGGGCGATCTATTATTTGCAGAACAGTTAAATGTCGATTATGTTCAGGGCTATCTATACCGGGACAGGTTTATTACCATCGCAGTCTGAATAAGACAGGGCAATGCTGATCAAAAGAATTCGGGTGAAGTTCTGATACAGACTGATGCCTACTTCCAGCAAAAGCTGAAAGTAGGCAAGAACCTAGAGCAGGTAATTGAATATGCGGTGATTTTTCGCTTTTGGCCTACTCAAAGATTAAAAATAATCATATCCGCAGTAATATTATTGATGTTGACACCAATCAGTTCAATGGTTGCGGCACCTCCAACAAATTCAACGGTAAACCCGTTATTACCATTATCTATAACGTTTGTTATGTATGAGACTAATTCTGAGAGTTGATGGATTCCAAGGGTGGCTGAATCAAAGAACAGGCGATCTTCACCTACTGTAAAATCGCTAATCTCAAAATGCCCTGCGCCATAAAAACCGAAAGTGTCCTTGCCAGTACCGCCATTCAGTCTGTCGTAACCGTCACCGACTCGCAGGATATCATCACCAGCACCGCCAAACAGTTTCTCGGTTCCTGTCTGCCCATCCAGATCGTCATTGCCGTCACCGCCTTTCAATATGCCATTGCCGGCGCCGCCTTTCAGGATGTCATTGCCGCCGCCACCTTCTATTTCATCGTGACCGGAACCGCCAATAAGGTCGAAATTGTCTAATTCATCGCCAATAATAAGAAAATCATTGTCACCGAATCCGGCGGATCCGAGCCCATCGAAAGGGATGCCATCGATAAACTTGACAGATCCCGAACCCAGATTAGGGCGTTGTGTTTTGATTACTGCCATAATGTCGTCTCCTGGTATATATAGTGTATTAAAGCAACTTATGAGTTTAATTGTGATACGAAAATTCGCTGTCTCATTAAACAATTCAAACAATAATGAGAATGATTCCTATTATAGTAAATAATGGTTAAAATGCAATGTTTATTATCAATGGTTATTTGAACGAGGTAGATTCAATGCCCGTGAATAAAAAAACTCATGACCCAAAAGCTTGATGTATTGTTATTGAAAGCGAAGGACTTGATCGCTAGCGGCGAGCTGAATGATGCGGACGGGATTCTGGGGTCATTAAAAAGCGAATACCCGTTATCGCAGGATGTGGCGAGATTATGGTGTTCACTGGCCATGCGTACTGACCGCACTGCCGATGTTCCCGCTTATGCAGCAGAAATCTATGCCCATGTACAAGGTGATTTTCATAAAGCCCATTGGGCGCATGTTTTGGGTACGGCCAGCTTTCTTTTATTGGATCTGCCTGCGGCTCACACTCATTTTGCCTGTGCGCTAGACCACCTGATGGCATTGGCCAAAACAGGAAAGATTCCACCGCAACGAAAGCAACCGAAAACACAGCAGCCCGATGAGAATGTATTTGCCTCCGGGAAAGCGGAGAAATTATTGTGGACGACCTGCGCGGAATTAGCCGCGATGGGAATTGCAGCATTTCCTTTTGCAGGCACTTTACTGGGTCTGGTTCGTAACGGATGTTTACTGGATTTTGACAAGGATCTGGATATCGCGGTGTGGATGGAATCCTGGGATGCGTGTTGCTCTGCGCTGGAGAAAGCAGGGTGGGCCAGATCGCCGATGCGCATTGAATATAGTAATTATCGTGATTATGTGCATCCTGAGTTAGGAATTACACTGGATGTCTGTGGTCTGCAGGATAATGGAGATCACCGCATCATCGGTGGTTTTTCGTTGCCTGGTCATGCGGCGGAATATCAGCGGGTATCGGTTTTTCCTCCATTTGATTTGGTGCAGCGTGGTACTGAATGCGGTGAAGTCTGGTTTCCGCGTCAACCGGAAAAAATCCTCACTGCCTTTTATGGCGACTGGCGCACGCCTAATCCCCATTGGGATACCGTGATATCCGCGCTCAATCTGGAAAACTTTACCTTGCTGGTACGCTGTTATGCTTATCACCGGCTGGTGCAGCGCTGGTTGCTGGGGGATCTCGCTAAAGCATGGTGTTATGCGCATCAGATTGCATTGAAAGACCCGGATGACGTGCTGGCGCTACGCAGCCGGCAATGGCTGGAACGGGCGATAACGCGCTTAGGCCGGGAAATTCCTGTTTGGCCCAGGAATCAGCGGCAACAGCGTGTGTATACGCGCATGGTGGCCGATCTGTTTCACGAAGGGCACGTGAATTTTTTACGCGCGGCACGCGCATTGGGCACGCATTTGACGGTATGCGTGGTTTCAGACGAGCGTGTTATAGAAAATAAAGGCAAGCTCCCCGTCATGAAACAAGTGGAGCGTGCTGCAGTTGTTGCTGCCTGTAAATATGTGGATGCCGTGATGACGGATACGCCGGCGAGTGTCACAAAAGAGTTCATGCAACAGCATGGCTTTGATATTTATACCTTTGCTTGTGCATCCGAACAGGAGAAATTGGATAAATACAAACTCTGTGAAACATTGCCAGCTCGGATGATTCAGGAGCTTGAGTATACTGCCGGTATCTCAACATCAGATCTTGTCACAAGAATTTTGGAAGGTGTTGGCAGTAAGAAAGCGGATTTTAAAGGGTAGCGGGGTGTCTATCCCCCCCGCATCCGGCTTTTATTTACTCACCGGGTTGCAACGTAACGGGTACTTCAACTTCCTCGTCTTTACGCAGTACGGTGATCTTGACGGTGTCGCCCACTTTAAAGCCATCAATGCGGGCGAGTAATTTATCCACCGAATCGATAGGCTTATTTTCGAGTGCCACGATGATGTCATTTGCGATGATGTTCCCTTCCGGTGTAATCGTCGCGCCTTTAAGGCCGGCGGAATCTGCCGCTGATCCGGGACTGACGCTTAATATGATAACGCCGGTTACTTTCAGCCGTTCTGTCAGGCGATTATTAAGCTTCCCATCAACGGTAATGCCCATTGCCGGGCGGATGTATTTACCCCGGCTGATGATTTGAGGAACCACCCGGTTGACGGTATCCACAGGTACGGAAAAACCAATGCCGGCACTGGCGCCGCTGGGACTGTAAATCGCGGTATTAATGCCGATCAATCGACCGGCGGAATCCAATAACGGGCCGCCGGAATTACCCGGATTAATGGCCGCATCGGTCTGAATCAGATTGTCGATGGTACGACCGTCACCACTTGGAAGCGATCTGTCCAGTGCTGAAACAATGCCGGTGGTTAATGTCCAATCCAGGCCAAAAGGATTGCCGATAGCGAATACTTTTTGCCCGACTTTGAGATCGTGGCTGCTACCCAGGGGAACAGGGACAGGCCGTTGAAAGCCGATGCCTATTTTCAGCACGGCAATGTCATGTGCCGGGCTGGCGCCCACCAGAGATGCTTTGTAATCGCGCCCATCAGCCAGGCGTACAGTGGCTTCACTGGCGCCCTTGATCACATGCAGGTTGGTAATGATATGCCCGTGATCATCCCAGATGAAGCCTGAACCGGTGCCGCTGGGAACAGAAAAGATATTGCGTGTCCAGGCGTCCATCACACGTTGGCGGGTGGTAATAAATACCACCGAGTCGCGCGAGTTTTCAAATAATGCAATGGTGCTTTTTTCATCTTCAGCCAGATTGCCACGCGCTTGGACTATGCGTGGTTCTGCACTTTGCGGTTTACCCTGGTCGTCAGAAATCTGACGAAAAATATCCGGGAAGCTTTGGTAAAACAACACCAGGATCATAGTGGCCAGTGAAATCCAGATGAGACGGGATAGAAATCCGTTATCAGGCATGGGTGTTTGTTCCTTCATTATCGGTATGTAACATTATTGATGGGTTGTTTGTGCCCAGCGCACCAGATCCTGCTCACTCATGGCCCCCGATTGCCGGGCAATTTCCCGGCCACCTTTAAACAACACCAAGGCCGGAATGCTGCGAATATTGTAATGGGCCGCCAATCCTTGTTCTTCTTCAGTATTGACTTTAACCAGGCGCATTTTGGGTTCCAGAAGAGTAGCTGCTCTGGCAAAAACGGGTGCCATCATCCGGCACGGGCCGCACCAGGGCGCCCAGAAATCAACCAGCACCGGAATATCATTATGTGCAATATGCCGGTTGAAATGGCTTTCAGTCAGTTCGACCGGTTGTGCAGTAAATAAGGGCTGGTGGCAGGCTCCGCATTGGGGCGATGCGCCCAGGCGGTCTGCGGGTACTCGATTGGTGGCATGACAATGGGGGCACGCGATGTGTAAAGACATGGGCAGTTTTCCTTTTTCAATCTTCGTCCAGTTTGGATGCTTCAAGGCGGGCGCGTAACCATTCGATTTCTTCCATCAGATCTGCGACCAGACCGGCTAGTTCTGGATTGCATTCGAAATCTCTTTCAACAGCGATGATCCTTTTGACACGCATGAAACTGCGGCTATCAAATATCCATGAGGCAGGGTTCGTGCCGGCTAAACCTTCATTCAGTAACAGACCGCATTGAACGCGTTCGATGACCCATTCACGGCTAACCTGACAGCTTCTGGCCAGTTCATCCAAATTGAGCATGGCGTCATCCAGTAAAATGGCATCAATTTCGTTCGGCATGGCTTAAACCTCCAAATTTTGACGTGGATTAAATGCTAATTCCTGCGCCATTGTTTGATAAAACTCACGTGCTTTTTCTGTCGTAGCGGGCGGCAGCACAACTTCCAGCACCAGATACAGGTCGCCAGGCATGGCAGCAGGGATGCCGCGTCCTTTCAGGCGCAGCTTGCGGCCGGATTGAGAGTTTTCTGGAACCCGTACTTCAACCAAGCCATCGGGTACCGGTATTTTGACTGTGGCACCCAGTGCAGCTTCCCAGGGTGCAGCCGGTAAAGCGGCATAGACATCCTTTTTCTCAATCCGGTAGCGTGAATGCGGATGGAATTGCACTTCCAGAAACAAATCTCCGGCAGCTTCACCGGCTATGCCAGGCCCCCCTTGTCCGGCAAGCCGGATTACCTGGCCTGCATGTACACCCTTGGGGATGCGCACATTCAAGGTATGTTCGGTCAGTAGGGTGCGCCCCTGATGGTCGAGCCTTGGCATACGCAGGGTCAGGCTGCGGCTGGCGCCGTGGTAAGTATCTTCCAGGTCGAGCATGATTTTGGCATGATGATCTTCACCGCGCATCCGGCGATGAGATTGTCTGGCGCCAGCTCCAGCCTGCTTGCCGAACAATTCCGCAAAGAAGTCGCTGAAATCCGCAGCCTGAGCACCATTAAATCCTCGCCCGCTGAATTCAAATCCGGCATCCCAGCCGGGAGGCGGCTGAAAATCGCTGCCTGCCTGAAATCCTCGTCCTTGTCCTAATTGATCATAAGCAGCGCGTTTCTCCGGGTCAGAAAGTACCGCATTGGCTTCATTCACTTCTTTCATTTTGTGTTCGGCGTCTGTTTCCTTGGAAACATCCGGGTGATACTTGCGCGCCAAGCGGCGGAATGCCTTCTTGATTTCTTCCGCAGTCGCATCGCGTGAAATGCCCAATGTTTTGTAGTAATCCTTGAATTCCAAATCAGTTCTCCCTCATTATCACGCTGTCACGCCATGAACATTATGATCGCATTAGACTAACTATTGTAGTTTCCTGGTTAAATGGGTTCGCCGGGCTGATTTATCAAGTGCCTGAGAAAACATGGGGTAAATGATGGAACTCAATCAAAATGGCCCCGTTATTTCAAACGTAACGCCATCCTCAGAATTCCCGGTTTTGCCGCGTTGCGAGCTGAAATACAAGCGGGAGCCATCAGGACTGAAAGCAGGGCCGGTGATCTCGGAACGGTCATGA
>CAKKRO010000175.1:0-2194 GCA_919902625.1 Nitrosomonadaceae bacterium | reverse complement strand
TGCCTTGGTGATACCAGATGCCTTCTCCCCCATTAAACCGGGTACTGCTGGCGATCTGCTTGCGTGCCGGTACTTTGGCTGCCAGCGGATCGGGCAGTTTATGCCAGCGCACAACTCCAATCCGTCCCTCAATTACTTCCGCTACTTCCAGAAAGCCATCATCCAGATTGGGATTTCCTGCGGCATCGAATGAACGGGCGGTGTAGCGATACAAACACCCGTCTTTTTCATCTTCGGTCAGATAGAGTTGCTTGTTTTTGGTATCCACGGCAACCGCTTCATGCCTGAATAAGCCTAGGGCATTTCTGACTTGTGCCGCTTTCCGGCCAAAAGGATCGCATTCCCATACCCGGCCTTGCTCAACTTCCTCGCAGGACAGCCAGGTTTGCCAGGGCGTATGCCCACCGGCACAATTACGAGTGGTATTGTTCAAGATGGAATAGGCATCAACGATTTCTCCTTGCTGATTAAAGCGTAAAGCGCTCACGCCCCCTGTTTTATTATCAAGCTCGCTATTGGAAACATAAATCCAGCCACTCTCATCAGTGGCAAAGGTAGCACCGCCATCCGGCGCCGCATGCCAGCGATAACCGGAGATCATTTGACCGGAACGCGCCACAATGCGGGAAGTAAAACCGGCGGGCAGGCGCACGCCATTCTGATCCGGCGGCAGCAGTCCGCCGAGCGATACGCGTGACAAGGATGCTGCCTGGATAGTCCTTGGCAGTAAGCTGTTACCCACAAAAGCACCCAGCCCGATAAAGCCATACTGCAAAAGCCTGCGTCGTCGTACGTCAAATGGCTTCATTCTGAATATAACCTTATAGACAGGGAGATTCCGGTTTTATGGATGGAGATATATTACAATGCTGGCAATAGTTTATGTTGCAATGATGCCGAATAACAATCAATGGAAGTGTTCTGCGATGATTCAAATACTTAGACCGGTAATTGTTTTGTTGATGTTTCTGATCGTGCTATTTTTTATTAGAACGATTTTGTCGATCACAACGGAATATCCAGGCTGGCTGAGTACCACTTTTTCGCTGGCTTGCGCCGCATTGGCAGGATGGTATACCTGGAAGCTGGTTTCCGGGGAGAGGGTGGGCGTCAGTGTGTCGGTCATCAGCGGCGCATTAATGCTGGGCGGCTTATGTTTTACCGTTGGATTTCTAGGACCCATGGCTTTCGTCAGAGACACCAGCCAGGGGCCATTGATCGGAATATTTATCGCAGCGCCCTTAGGCGTGATTATGGGTGCGATCGGCGGCTATGTTTATGCTTCCAGGCAAAAGGCGGGGGTGGGTGATTGAATATTGGAGCTGAAATCGAACAATTGGGATTATCAGACTTAATTGAGACTATCATTTTAGGGTGAGCTTGCTGGTAAGTTATTGGTATTTCAACCGATTGCCATTGATATTCTTACGTAAAGACAATAGATTGGAGTGCCTGTAATCAACTCTGAATGAATCAGTGTGAGAAAAATGGATAACGAACAAACCGGTATTGGTTTAAGTAATGCTGAGGCGGCAATCCTGCTAAGGCAATGCGGGCCCAACGAGATTAAACCAATCAAACAACGCACTATCGTATTGCAGTTTCTTGCCCATTTCCATAATCCTCTCGTACTGGTGCTACTCGTTGCTATCGGCATTTCAGCACTGAACGGTGATGAAATCAGTGCGCTCATTATCGGTCTCATCATACTCATGAGTGTCACGCTCGATTTTATTCAGGAGTATCGTGCCGGTCAGTCTGCTGCGAGGCTTGCCGCTCAAGTAGCCATCACTGCCACTGTATTGCGTGACGGCAAAACATGCGAGATACCGGTTGTACAGGTAGTGCCTGGCGACATCGTTTTCTTGTCTGCGGGCGATCTGGTGCCGGCAGATGGTCAATTGCTGGAAGCAAAAGATCTTTTCGTCAATCAATCTCAACTGACCGGCGAACCATACCCCGTTGAAAAACGCGCCGATGCATCCGCCAGCGCTGATGATCCCTGGGACTTAGAAGAAAAAGCTGCCGTATTCATGGGTAGTAGTGTGATTACCGGATCGGCTCGTGTACAAATCGGCCGCACCGGTCAGGCGACAGCGTTAGGGCAAATTGCCGGCAGTCTTGAAAAGAAGCCGCCACCCACTGCCTTTGAACTGGGTACGCGCCAATTTGGCATGCTCATCATGCGCCTTAC
>CAKKRO010000174.1:1242-11346 GCA_919902625.1 Nitrosomonadaceae bacterium | reverse complement strand
GCGTTTTGGCGTACAAGTCAACCACACGGACTGGCAACAATTTATAATACCGGCTCAACAGCATTATCTTAGTCCAGGTCATATCATCGTTGAAGGTGACGCATCCTCAGCTTCATATTTTCTGGCAGCGGGCGCTATCGGCGGCGGCCCGGTACGTGTTCAGGGAGTCGGCCGCGACAGTACCCAAGGCGATGTTCATTTTGCCGCAGCACTGGAAATGATGGGAGCACAAATCACAATGGCTGAGAACTGGATTGAAGCCAGTGGAGCAGCATCCAATCAAACCGGAAAATTTCTGCGCGCCATTGATCTGGACTGCAACCATATTCCAGATGCCGCCATGACGCTTGCGGTCACCGCATTGTTTGCAGAAGGCATGACAACCCTTCGCAACATTGCCAGCTGGCGCCTGAAAGAAACGGATCGCCTCGCCGCCATGTCGCATGAACTGCGCAAGTTGGGCGCGATGGTCGAAGAAGGCGCGGATTACTTGCGCATCACCCCGCCTGTCAATGGACTGATTCCGCATGCAGCGATTGATACCTATGATGATCATCGCATGGCCATGTGCTTCTCACTCGCATCCCTGGGCGCGCCGGTACGCATCAATGACCCTGATTGTGTATCAAAAACTTTTCCCGGTTATTTTGAAAAATTTTCACAAATAGTCCATCCTGAGATGAGATAATTTTTACCTAGCTATTCAATCCAAATAACGAGCTTGCTTAATGCCTATTCATAAAATTCCTGTCATTGCCATTGATGGCCCATCAGCATCCGGCAAGGGCACCATCGCTCAATTGGTTGCTAAAAAACTTGGATTTCACTATCTGGATAGTGGCGCGCTTTATCGTCTGGTCGCCTTAAAAACGATGCAATCCCACGCAAATATTCACGACACAAACTTACTTGCCAGCATTGCCAGAGATCTGCATGTCGTTTTTAACCAGGGAGAAGTTTACCTGGATAACCAAACTGTGACTGACGATATCCGGGCTGAGCAATGCGGTATTTTGGCTTCCCAACTGGCGGCTTATCCGCAGGTTCGAGAAGCATTGACCGAACGCCAGCGTGCATTCTGTCAACCACCCGGATTAGTCACGGACGGACGTGACATGGGATCTGTTATCTTTCCCGATGCCACTCTCAAAATATTTCTCACCGCCAGTGCAGAGACTCGTGCGCATCGGCGGTATAAGCAGTTGATAGAGAAAGGAATAAGTGCTAATATCGCCGACTTATTGCAGGATATCCAAAAACGGGATGAACGTGACAGCCATCGAAGCGCCGCGCCTTTACAGCAAGGCGCCGATGCGAAATTGCTTGATACGACCTCACTCACCATATCCCAGGTACAAGACACTGTTCTCTCCTGGTATAATGAAATCTGTGCAAAAAATTCAGGTTTGAATGCGAAATGACACTTTTTCTTAGTATCAGAAAAAAGACTTATCGCTTCAAGCATTTTATTAACTAACCCGGCCCATTAGATGAAAATCCAGATGGGACAACAAATCAGGTATTTTTTATAATGACTACAGCTTCCACTGCAACCCAGAAATCCCCCGAAAGTTTTGCCGCGCTCTTTGAAGAAAGCCTCTCTCGTCAGGAAATGCGCATTGGTGAAGTAATCACCGCTGAAGTGGTTCGTGTTGACTACAACATTGTTGTGGTTAATGCCGGACTCAAATCTGAAAGTTTCATTCCTGTCGAAGAATTTAAAAATGACCGTGGCGAAATTGAAGTTAAGCCGGGTGATTTTATCAGTGTTGCCATTGAATCTCTGGAAGATGGTTATGGAGAAACACGCCTCTCACGCGACAAGGCCAAGCGCCTGACCGCCTGGCATGATCTGGAAGAAGCCATGGAAACCGGCAAGATTGTGACCGGTATGGTTAATGGCAAGGTAAAAGGCGGCTTGACTGCCATGATCAATGGCATTCGCGCGTTTTTGCCGGGTTCGCTGGTGGATATTCGCCCGGTTAAGGACACCACACCTTATGAAAATAAGGAAATGGAATTCAAGGTAATCAAGCTGGATCGCAAACGCAATAATGTAGTGGTTTCACGCCGCGCAGTACTGGAAGCGACTCAAGGCGCTGACCGTGAAACTTTATTGTCCAGCCTGCAGGAAGGTGCGATTGTTCAGGGCGTTGTCAAAAATATCACTGATTATGGCGCATTTGTCGATCTGGGTGGTATTGATGGGCTGTTACATATTACCGATCTGGCATGGCGCCGCGTGAAGCATCCCTCAGAAGTGGTTAATATTGGCGATGAAGTCACCGCCAAGGTACTCAAGTTTGATCAGGAAAAAAATCGCGTTTCTTTAGGCATGAAGCAACTCAGCGAGGATCCGTGGGTCGGCCTGTCACGACGTTATCCGGCACGCACCCGCCTGTTTGGTAAAGTAACTAACCTAACCGATTACGGTGCATTTATCGAAATCGAACAAGGTATTGAAGGACTGGTGCATGTTTCTGAAATGGATTGGACGAACAAGAATGTTTATCCATCCAAGATGGTACAGTTAGGGGATGAAGTCGAAGTGATGATTCTTGAAATTGATGAAGAACGCCGCCGTATCTCGCTGGGCATGAAACAATGTCAGACCAACCCGTGGGAAGAATTTGCGGCGACTCATGAGAAAGGCGACAAAGTCAGCGGGCAGATCAAATCAATTACAGACTTTGGCGTATTCATCGGGCTACCCGGCAACATTGATGGTCTTGTGCATTTATCCGATTTATCCTGGAATCAGCCTGGAGAAGAAGCGGTTCTTAATTACAAAAAAGGTGATGAGATAGAAGCACTGATCTTATCCATCGATGTTGAACGCGAACGTATTTCTCTGGGCATCAAACAGATGGAAGGGGATCCTTTCACCAGTTTTGTTGCAGAACACGATAAAAACAGCATTATCGAAGGCACTGTGAAATCCATTGATGCCAAAGGCGCCGTGATTGCGCTGACCAACGATGTAGAAGGTTATTTGCGGGCATCCGAAGTTTCACGTGATCGCGTTGAAGACATTCGCACCCACTTAAAAGAAGGCGATAAAGTCGAAACCATGATCATCAACGTTGATCGCAAAAACCGGGCTATTAATCTTTCGATCAAAGCGAAAGATAAATCGGATGAATCCAGCGCCATGCAAAAAATCAAAACACCTGCAAACGCTGGAACGACCAGTCTGGGTGCTTTGCTGAAAGCAAAAATGGATAGTAAAAATACTGAGCAATAAGGAAATTTCATGACGAAATCTGAACTAATTACTCGACTTGCAGCACGTTTCCCGCAACTGGTTACCAAAGATGCCGAACTCTCTGTCAAGATGATTATTGACGCAATGGCAAAGAGTCTGTCCAAAGGTCAGCGTATTGAAATACGTGGTTTTGGTAGTTTTGACCTGAATTATAGGCCTCCGCGCATGGGACGTAACCCCAAATCAGGTGAGAAAGTCAAAGTGCCTGAGAAATATGTTCCGCATTTCAAGGCGGGCAAAGAAATGCGCGAACGTGTTGATTATAAAGAAAATAAATAGCAAGTTGCCGGACTAGATTGACTCGGCTTTAATCTGGGTAGTCCAATATGATGTTTTAACTGACTACCCAGACATTTATTGATCTGAACGTCATCGTTTATTCTAAAATATATAATTAACTACCTCTCAACCCGTATGGTCTAAATTATTATGATGAACTTAATCACATGGCTGTTACGTATTGTAGTTTTTGTCATTCTCGCTGTATTTGCCTCTAAAAACTCGCAGCCCGTCACGCTGCAATATTATCTGGACAAATCAATCGAGCTGCCTTTAAGTGCCGTTCTTTTGCTGTTTTTTACACTGGGTATTTTGATTACACTATTATTTGCGCGACGCTGCTGTACTCCAAAAAAATAGACTCATCACTCAATGAATGATCCTCGCATCATTGTTGCGCTGGACTTCAGCAGCGCTGAAGATGCTTTAAAGCTGGTCAATCGGCTGGAGCCTCGCTTATGCCGCTTGAAAGTGGGCAAAGAACTTTTCACCGCCGCAGGCCCCCAACTGGTTGAAAAGTTGATGCGCAAAGGCTTCGATGTGTTTCTTGACCTCAAATTTCACGATATCCCCAATACCGTTGCCAGTGCCTGCAAGGCAGCCGCCAGTTTAGGTGTGTGGATGGTTAACGTACATACGCTGGGCGGACGGAAAATGCTTATGGCTGCGCGTAACGCCATAACGCAGGGATCAACCAAGCTTATCGCAGTCACTTTATTGACTAGCATGGATCAGGATGATCTAACTGATATCGGCTTACAAGGAAGTCCTGAGCAGATCGTCGAGCGCTTGGCGCAATTAGCCAAGGATTGCAAACTGGATGGCGTGGTTTGTTCCGCCTTAGAAGCCACGAATCTGCGCCAACAGACAGGCAAGGATTTTTGCCTCGTAACGCCCGGCATCCGGCCATCCGGCGGTCAGGCGGATGATCAGAAAAGAATCACAACACCCCGGCAGGCCATCCAGAATGGAGCCGATTATTTAGTCATCGGCAGGCCGATCACCCAGGCAACCGATCCGCTCCTGGTATGTCAACAGCTCCATGCAGAAATATCCGGTTTAGCGGTATGAAGATTATTCCGCACAACTGCATTATTAGCCAGTAACCTTGCAACACGATGTCAGGCAATCTGCAGAGCCTTCAGAATTGGCAACTGTTTTTCGAAAAATGTAACTGCTTGTTCCGTTAGCTCCTTGATATTCTCTTCTCCGGTTTCCAATGGCTTTCCTTCTTTAACGATTTTTTGTCCCTGCGCTGCCAGAATCTGCCAGACAAACTGCGCGCAATCACTCGGCTGTCTCTTTCCTCTGCTCATCGCCAGCAAGAATAATTGCTGAAAACGTCCGACCGTTATTCCACCTCCCGTCACCGGACTGGCAAGGTAAGTAATGTCTCCGCTTCCGGCAGCCTTGCTCATGATATGGTTATTGAGCTTGTCCGTAGTCTTTTTCGCTCTGGCGATTACATTTTCTTCCTGTACCATCACAATCTGGCCCGATCCGGCTAGCACCATCACCGATTGTATGATCTGCGGTAATGTTATTTCAGTTCCCTTCATTGCCTGCTCAATCTGACCCAGTGTTTTAATTTTATGATCTGCCAGAAGATCCAGAATGGGATTATAAACGGAATCATTTAATGTAGCCTCTCCTACCGTACCGTTGACTTTGAGAGAAACATCCGCGCGGTGCACTGTCAGGATCACTCGAAGTGCACGCGTCAACTCAACCTGTTCCAATGCGGATAGCTTGCGCGCCCCCTTGACCCAGTAATCGCGGCGGAATTGCTGATTAACGATAAAATCCCGCACGGTTTCACGAAACATGGCATCGGGAATATCCTTGAGAAAGGCCATCTGCTCGCCGGTAAAATTAATCGCATCAATATGATCCAAATGATGCGCAGAGCAAGCATAGCTGAGTTTGGCTGGAGACAACCCATCGGCCATGGTTGCAAAGTGCATGGGATGCCAATCACGATTAAAATATTCATGTGCCAGATAGTGCCGGTTCTGTTCCTTAACCTTCTTGATACGTTCTGCAATTTGCGGATTAGCGCGCGCAAAAACCGGATTAATCGTCAACAGCTTCTCTGAGAATTCGAGCGCACCATTAATGCGGTTGATAATACCGTACCCTTCAGAGCCCATGATTTCTACATGTTCAGTCATCAGATGCCGCATGGGAGCAAATGTTGCCCAACCCGGCAACGTGTTATAACTGATATACAGAACCCCTCCCACCTTCAGCTTACGGCGGACAAAATCGACAATGACCGCCCGGTTCTCGTCACTGATCCAACTCCAGATGCCATGTACCCCAATATAGTCAAAATCCGGCAAATCAGTTCGATGTGCAAAACTGGCAAAGGCATCATCGAACAACCGGGCACCCGAACCTGAAACAGCAGCCAGCTCTTGGGCGAATCCTGCTTGCGAGGGATTAAAATCTGTCCCATACCATTCGGTTATGGAAGCTGCCGCATGCAGATTGACACTCATTCCCTGACCAAAACCCAATTCACAAGCAGTTCCCACATCAGGATATTTCAATCCGGCATGCAAAAAGATCTGCCTGACCCTTAATGGATTAAGCTCAGTATAGTAACCAAATGTGTAGCCGATATCAGCCACATAGCCTGCAGTCCAGTCGTTCATAAATCCCCTCTATGGAATCAGAAAAAAGAATAAGCAAGTACTTTTACTATACTTGCAAAAACACATTTATTAAAAAATCTGAGCAGACACTCCCACCAAATCCGTATTATGCAGAAGATAGACATAAGCCTCCTCCGTTAATCGGAATCCCTGTCATCTCGTGGACACATACTCATGCCCCAAACAATATTATTTCGACCAATCAGCTCCATATGATGCCATCATCGTTAAGGATAGTACGCATAGCGGTCAATTTCACAGCCTCTTCCGCAAAATTACCTCCAACTGGATTGACTACATCAAGATAAAAAGTCTCATTGGATTCTGAAACAGTGTCTCCGATAATCTCCACCGGTATCACGGCCTGACTCTCATTCGGATAGAGCACCAGCTTCCCCTGCACGGCAAGATAATCACTACCCGCATTTGCCGTCCCATCACGCGTGGCATACTCCACGCTCAATAGTTGATTGAGATCTGATCGCATTCCGGTGAACTGTAATAAAAAATAGGTATAGCTGGTTCCGCTATTGCCTTCACCGATTTGCTTCTGTACCTCTTCCGGTTTTGCCGGTACATTCGGATACTGCGCCCGCAAATTTTGATCAATCCATTGCTGAAAGACACTTACTCGCTGCCAGGCAGCGATCTCTCCATAACTGCTGTTGGATAAAGAATCAATATCCGGATTAATATTGCCCAGACCCAAACTGGCAGTATAGCTGGCAACGCCGGTCACCTGCCCATTGATAAAAGCAGGACCGCCACTATCCCCTGGAGCAATCAACCCCTCATTGTTACCCAATCCAAGACCACTTCGATTAATGAGATTGCCGACCGCATCATGGCTAATCGTACCATCGTCAAAATCCGCCACCAGTTGCGTCCCGGCAAGCGGAATCCACCCCATCGCAGCACCCAAGGAATTCTTCAATGTGCCGATATCTGCATCGAACTGATTATTAGCTTTCAGGCGTAATATACTTCCGTTATTAGCAAACGTTCCACTGCTTCCCGTGCCTGGAGTGCCGTAGCCCACCAGTGTCATCGTCTGACCGGTTTCATCGCTGTTGCGGTAAAGTGTATAGCGTTCTGCCGCCACAGGCGCTGCAGCGGAAAGCCAGACGAGCGCAAGATCATTATTTTCATTGATTGCATCGTAATTTGGATGGATGGTGACTTTATCCGAACTCAATGTCTGGGTTCCCTTTGTGGTCTCAAACAGGATGCTCGCCGTCAAGCTACTTTGAGAAAAGAGATGCGCCACAGTAAGAATAGCTTTGCCATCGTAAAGTAACACACCCGTGCCTGACTTACCGCCAACGCTGATACGAACAACACCATCGTAGCCCTCGCCTGGATAAGCACGATTGCGCGGGTCGCTATAATGAGTAACGGTAGTGACCATGAATTCAGTATTTCCATCAACCGGGAAAGTTATTCAAAACTGGCGCCTTGTGGCAAGGGAAACACTATTGTTGATTGGTATGACTACCATGTCAAATAGATTGAGATGAAAACATTGAAGAGATTCTGATTAAGCCCTTTGATAATCTCAGGATGAACGATAACATCGTTGATTACAACTGTGATGATGGTTTGTTATGAACCATAAGCTCAATCAACTTGTTGAGAGCTTCCTTAATCTATCTCCATCAGACTTCGAATCCCTGGATTCTCAAGAAGCTGGCAACACCTGCTCAGCTAATACTCTTAATTGCTCTTCCGGTATTTTCATTTTTGTTGCCACCACCCACAAATCAAACGCCGCAGGCCGCCGCTTCCCCCCTACAGATAGGAAGCCATTTGACACCACCGTACCCATTAATACTTTTAATGTAAATCCACTATGGTGTGCCATGAAAGGCTTGTCTCTCCCGGTGAACAGCCTGTGTGAGAAAACAATATCGTATGGCGTTACAGGGCCTGCCGGTGAATTGTAGGCTACATCCATCATCCGATCCTCGGCAATCATCTGTGCCGCAGCTTGGAGATCAGGGCAATTAATGACGACAAAACCATCCGGCCTTAAAACTCTCAGAAACTCCCTCAATGCAACCGGAATCTCATTGTGATAGAGATGCTCGATATTATGAGCGGAGAAAATCGCATCCACACTTTCGTCGGCAACGGCCGACATATCAAGCATAGAACCCAGGATATCCGGTTCGTTGACAGGATCAATATCCAAGCGTACTTCCCTCCATTCCTGAGTGTGGAATGCAGACGGAATCTTGGCTCCACTTTCAGGATGACCGGCCCCCACGTGAAGTAAAGTTTTACTGGTTTGTTGCATAAGGTATTCCTCCGGGTTTCTAACAATTTCATGATAGAGCGCATGTAAGGCTTCTTCGAGGGTGCGCGTGAATCTGGTAACATCGCAAAGCGGCGATTGTTGCATCTTCTCCCGTAGGGTACCCCGCAACCTGCGCAATTGTCCCTGGTTACAGGCAAGATCGGCGGCAATGCGAACATAATCATCAGCATCGATAGCTGCCAATTCCGGCAAACCGATCGCGGAAAGAATGGCGAAGGTCTGGCGGCTGACCACCCGGCTTTGCGGCCAGGTCACTATGGGTACCCCCATCCACAATGCCTCACAACTGGTCAATCCACCGGTAAACGGAAAAGGATCGAGGGCGATATCGATGTCCGCATATTCCTTGAGCAGATCGGCGTGGAAGCTTGGGCCTCGCAACTCGATACGGTGAGCGGCAATACCGCGCTCTACGAATGCTCCGGTCACCTGCTCGCGGAGGTGATCGTCATTGAAAGTTCGCCACTTCAGGATCAGGCGGGAATCCGGCACGGCACTCAGAATCCGCGCCCACACATCCAATACCTCTTCATTCAGCTTGGCGGTATTGTTGAAGCATCCGAAAGTGATATGTCCGTTTCGTTGCCAGGGAGAAGATGCAATCTCTGGCGCATACGGAACCGGTTGATAACAAAAACGGCCCGCTGCCAGCCGGATAATGCTCTCAGTGAACTTTGACTCAAAGCCCTCTGGTGCATGCCACTCATCCAATAATACGGCATCCATGCATGGCAACCCCGTCGTGGCGAAATAACCCAGCCAGTTGACCAACACCGGCGCCGGCCGGTATGCAAATACTGTCAGTCTGGAACCTGCGGTATGACCTGACAAATCCACCAGAATATCTATCTTATCTTGGAGAATCAGTGCGGCCACATCCGTATCGCCAACATGAGCAACATCGCGAAACTGGCATGCGGCCATGATGGCATCCGTCACCCAATCTTTGACCTGCCCTGCACTGTAGGCAAAAACCATCACCCGCTCACGATCATGCGTCGTGATAACATCCTTTACGAACAACCCAACCGTATGCTGGCAAAAATCCGCAGAAACATAACCGATCCGTAACGGACGTTGTTCGATGGCGGGCATGACAGGACGAACACGAACTCCCCCCGCCCGATCGATAGCCCATCTGCCCCATGCACGGGCTTGCGCTAAACGCTCGGCATCCGATGAAGCCGGATCATACTCCAGGCTGGTCAACAGATTACGGCGTATCACCGGATGATTGGGCGCCTGCTTCAACAAATCCGCATACCCTTGCTTCGATTCATGATGATTGCCCGCATCACGTGCCACATTTGCCAGATTCACAATCGCGCGTAAATCATTGGGAGCCAGCATCCGCGCACGCTCAAAACATCTCCGGGCATGTGTCAAATAACCAAAATTCAGGAATAAAGCACCCACATCCAAAGCCGCATCAACGCTACTGCTGAAGTTCTCAATTATCTGCCGGCCAATAGCCAGCATCTCTATAAATCTGGCCGATTGCGCGCAAGTTTGAGCTTGTTGAAGCAGATTGTAATAAGGCGGTTTCATTTTGCAATATGGCAAAGCAACATAAGGAAAATTGCTGG
>CAKKRO010000174.1:0-1142 GCA_919902625.1 Nitrosomonadaceae bacterium | reverse complement strand
ATGGATCAAGAAAAACTTTCATCAATCATAATGGCAGCCAGCAGCTTTTACTATACCCTGACAGAAGAACAAATTAGGCGGCTTGTCGATCAAAAAATGGCTATCATTGGTATATTGATATTGATTTTTCTGGCAATCATATTTTTGATTGTTTCCTACATCTTGCGTAAAGGAGCAAACAATGGCGGTTGAATCTTTGATTGGATTAGCCATTTTTGCAGTTATCATGTTATTGGTTGCATGGTACGCTGATAAGCACCGCTCATAAGTACATAAGGAAATCCCCTTATATTTCTTTATTTTCCTTGGGTGGACGGCCACGAGGCTGGGGGCGCACCCTTTGACCCACGCGCTTTTCGATCATATCAGCAAAGCAGCTATCTCCCACCACCACGCCCTGCTGCGTAGCGGTGCGTATCAAATTCCAAGCCGGTTCATCCACCTCGCTAACGAACAAATCCCGGTAGCTCTGTTGCCGTGCTTCTGCAGTCGAACCCAGTGCAGAATATTGATCGTGAGGCGTCAGCAATTGATCTTCCTTCCCCAGCGCATTGGCACGGTAACTGCTCCACTGATATCCCCCCGGCGTCTGCACCATTTCAGCGCGTACCGGATTAAATTCAACGTAGCGCATACAGGTCAAAAGATAGTGCTCGGACTGAACGTAGCTTGCTTTATAACGGCCCTGCCAGAGTCCGCCGCTACGCCGATAGGTGCGATTGACATACTGCACGTAGCGCCGGCCCATATCCTGCATCAGCCCTCCTAAGGCGCCAACCGAAGGCGCGGAGAGCAACAGATGCACATGATTGGTCATCAGGCAATAGGCGTGCACAGCAATGTTGCGCTTTTTCGCATACCTGCCCAACCAGTCAAGAAAAAACTGGCAATCTTCGTCAGAGAAGAATACCGGTTGACGATCCACACCACGTTGAATGACGTGTTGGGAAACGCCGGGCAGGTCGATTCGAGGACGGCGCGGCATGCTGCGTCAATTAACCCTGTCTTCCGGTCAGGGTAGAAACTTGATGGCCGCAACAATCAGACCACCCACGGTCAGTGTTGTCGCAAAAGACCAGATCATGAACCGGTCAATACGGGAAGTCAGCGCTTCAAAACGTTTATCAACCTGCTCAAAACGT
>CAKKRO010000173.1 GCA_919902625.1 Nitrosomonadaceae bacterium | reverse complement strand
CCTTCTGATTACAAATCAGCTGCTCTACCATCTGAGCTATGCCGGCAACTTAATACGACTGAATCTAGATTAATTGGAATTTACTTGACTATCCTTAGCGTGGGCCTAACTGTGCCTTTTGATTGGTACGGCAGGGAATCAGAAACTGGGTTATTTTGTTCATTACTCGCCATTCCTTCCCGATTCTCTTCTTCTTTCTCAGGAGAAAATGCTATACCTTGATTCACTTCTTTTGCAAAGATCCCCTTAACCGCACTCATTGGTATTTCCAGTTTTCTTGTTACCCCATTAAAGCGTGCCATAAAACAAACAATGTCATTATTAATGATGAGGTCATGCACAGCATTTGCACTTATATTAAAGATTATCTCATCATTCTTGACATACTCCATTGGCATGTCCAATTCTGGATAGGCTTTTACAGATATAAATGGTGTAAAACCACTGTCAATACACCAATCATAGATAGAACGAATTAGATATGGCTTTGTTGAATTGCTGCTCATTTTCGCATTACTTTTTCAGAAGCTGACAAGGCATCAATAAATAATGGACGGCTAAATAACCTTTCTGAATATTTTAACAATGGAGCCGCTTGTTTAGGAAGGCGAATTCCAAAATATTCAAGACGCCATAATAAAGGTGCTATTGCAACATCAAGCATTGAGAACTCATCGCCCAACATAAATTTCTGCTTCTCAAAGATCGGGGAAATTATCGTCAGGTTATCTGCTATTATCGCGCGCGCCTTGTCTATTGCTTTCTGGTCTGAATCATCAAATGCATCGATATGACAGAACAATTCCTGCTCAAAGCGATATAGCAGTAAACGTGCGCGAGCACGCATCACTGGATCCGCAGGCATCAACTGCGGATGTGGAAAGCGATCATCAATATATTCATTGATAATATTTGACTCATACAATATGAGATCACGTTCCACAAGCACCGGTGCCCTGCCATAGGGACTCATTACTGCCAAGTCTTCTGATTTATTATTTGGATCGACGTCAATTACTTGAAAATCCATATCCTTTTCGTGCAAAACAATCCGGCAACGATGGCTATAGGGACAAGTAATTGTTGAATATAATGTCATCATAACTTTTATTCTCTGATTTAATTACCAGTGTGTTCAGCAAGTTTGATGATAATCAATGAATGTCTTTCCAATATTCTCGCTTTAATGCATAAGATAATACCAGCATGCCCAATAGGAAAATCATTACCATTAACCCTATACTCTTGCGAGCATTAGCATGTGGTTCTCCTAAATAGACTAGATAATTAACCAAATCCCCTGCAAATTTATCATATTCAGCAGCAGTCAATTCGCCCTTTTTATCAAGCACCAGGCTCTTTTGCTCTCCGCTATCGCTTGTTTTTACCACCAACTTTTGCTCACCTTGTAGCTGATACAACACATGCGGCATGGCTGCACGATCAAAAACCAAGTTATTCCAACCCGTTACAGTAGAATCATCACGATAAAATGTACGTAAATAGGTGTATAGCCAATCCGCTCCTCGCGAACGCGCTATCACTGACAAATCAGGCGGCACGACACCAAACCATTCTTCGCCTTCTTTTTTCCACATGGCAGATTCCATCAGATCGCCAACCTTCTGACCCGTTTGAACCAGCCGTTCAAGAATTTCCTTTTCATCGAAACCGATATCACGATGACGATTATAGCGCATGAAACTTGCGCCATGACAAGTCAAACAATAATTAACAAAGCTTTCCGCGCCACGTTGAAGGGATGCATTATCACTGATATCAACAGGTGCTTTATCCAGTTCCATTTCCAGTGGAGCCGCCGATACAATAAATGGGGCCATACACACGATAAAAAGGAAGGTTTTAATTTTCATCATTTGCTCACTCTCTTTGGCTCAGGTTTTGTTTTATCTATCTTGCTATACCATGGCATAAACAGGAAGAACGCAAAGTAAATAACTGTAAATATTTGTGCTAGTAAGGTATACAAAGGAGTAGGTGATTTCATACCTAACCAACCCAGTACTAGAAAACTAATTACAAACAGTGTTAAGGCAAATTTGAAAATAGGTCCTTTATATCTGATCGACTTAACAGGACTTCGATCCAACCAAGGTAAAAAGGCAAAGACAACAACCGCTGCCGCCATCAGTATCACGCCCCATAACTTTGCATCTATCCAGAGAAAATTGACTGTCACCGCTCTCAACATCGAATAATACGGCGTGAAATACCATACTGGCGCAATGTGATCAGGCGTTTGCAGTGTATTGGCAGGGATAAAGTTATTATGCTCCAGAAAGTACCCCCCCATTTCCGGCGCAAAGAAAATGATGCCGCAGAACACCATTAAAAATACCACCACACCAACAATATCTTTAACAGAGTAATAAGGATGAAATGGTATTCCATCAACCGGAATGCCTGTTTTGGGATTTTTATTGGCTTTTATTTCGATGCCATCTGGATTATTTGAACCTACTTCATGTAAAGCCAGTATGTGCACAAATACAAGCACTATCAACACCAAAGGCAGTGTGACAACGTGATATGCAAAGAAACGATTGAGTGCAGCATCTGAAAGCGTAAAATCACCCAATAGCCATTGCGAAAGTGTATCGCCGATAACAGGAATTGCTCCAAACATACTGACGATCACCTGCGCGCCCCAGTAAGACATTTGTCCCCAAGGCAAGATATATCCGGTAAAGGCCAAACTCATCAGCACAAAAAATATGGCCATACCGACTAACCACAATAACTCGCGCGGTTTCCGATAAGAGCCATACATCATTCCACGGAACATATGCAAATAAACAACCACAAAAAACATGGATGCGCCAGTGGAATGCATATAGCGAATCAGCCATCCATAATCCACATCACGCATGATATATTCAACCGAAGCAAAGGCAAGACTGGCATCCGGCTTATAGTTCATGGTGAGAAAAATCCCGGTGATTAACTGATTCACCAGCACCAGCAGTGCTAACGAGCCAAAGTAATACCAGAAATTAAAATTCTTTGGTGCATAGTATTCGGAAAGATGTGCTTTCCAATTGGAAGTTAATGGAAAACGTTTGTCTATCCATTCAGTCATTGAATTTAATCGATTGCTCATTTATGCAGATTCCTTGCTATCAGACCCAATTAAAAGGCGATTGTCACTCAGATAAACATGGGGAGGAACAACCATATTAGTTGGAGCTGGCACGCTTTTATACACGCGGCCAGCCAAATCAAATTTGGAGCCGTGACACGGACAGAAAAACCCTCCTAGCCAATCAGGACCTAGATCTGCAGGAGCAATATCTTTTCTGAAAACAGGCGAGCACCCTAAATGAGTGCAAATACCTTCGGTAACCAGAATTTCCGGTTTAATTGAGCGCGTAGAATTCCGTGCATATTCCGGCTGCTGATCCTTCTCTGAGTTTGGATCCGCCAACTCCCCCTCTACCTTCTTGAGAGTAGCCAGCATTTCCGGCGTACGATTCAATACCCATACGACTCTTCCACGCCACTCGACCATTATCAGCATTCCGGGTTCAAGCTTGGATATATCAACTTCCACCGGCGCTCCGGCTGCTTTAGCTCGCTCACTAGGCATCATGCTCAACAGAAAAGGGGTTGCTATTGCAGCACCCGCAATACCGCCCGCCACGGAAGTTGCAGCGACTAAAAACTTCCTTCTGCCACTCATTTCATCATTGATGCTGAAACTATCTGCCATATTCAACTATTCCATTAGTAATATTTTTCACGTAAGACCATCAATAAAACGGCAAATTTACTTTAATTTCCGCCACCTTCGCTGACAAATTTCAAAGTGAAATCTATAAAAACGCGCAGTATATCATAACCATTACAGGATTATAGGGAATAACTTAAAAGTATTTTTAAGTGCTCTAATAATCTTAGAAACCATAAAATACAATGAAACCAACCAGTGGATATTTACTTAATCTTACCGTGACATTGTTTATATTTTTTACCTGACCCGCATGGACAGGGCTGATTCCGGCCTACTTTGTCATTTTGCCGCACAAAAGGTTGTATTTTTTCATCTTGATTTTTACTATGCTCCGCTTCTTCAGCCAATTCTTCACGATAATCGGCATGATGAAATTGTATATTTTCCGGTGATCGCAACGTCTCCGTCACAGCTTCCACCTGTTGCTCACTTCTTATCTGCACGGTCAAAAGTATCTTCGTGACTTCACTCTTGATTTCTTCGAGCATATTAGTAAATAGCTCAAAAGCTTCGCGTTTATATTCCTGCTTTGGATTCTTCTGTGCATAACCACGCAGGTGTATGCCTTGACGCAAGTGATCCAACGCAGCCAAATGTTCCCGCCAATGCGAATCCACACTTTGCAACATTACGGCACGTTCATATTGATGCATAATTTCAGCACCTACTTTTTCGACCTTGGTTTGATATTGTTCATTCGCAAGATCAATAATACGCTCGTACAAATTTTCTTCATGTAATTCTGGCTCTTTCTCAAGCCATTTTTGCAATGGAAACTGCAACTGATACTCTGCTGCCAACGCCTTCTCCAGACCAGCCACGTCCCATTGCTCTTCAACACTCTGGGGTGGAATATGCAAGCTGAATAAATTACTTAAAACACTTTCACGTATCGCTGTAATCGTTTCCGAAATATCATGCTCCGCTTCCAATAATTCATTGCGTTGTTGATAAATCACATGACGCTGATCATTAGCCACATCATCATATTCCAGCAACTGTTTGCGCATATCGAAATTTCTTGCTTCTACCTTGCGCTGAGCATTCTCTATGGCACGAGTAACCCACGGATGCTCAATTGCTTCTCCTTCTGGCATTTTAAGGCGCGTCATGATATTAGCGACACGATCAGACGCAAATATTCGCAGCAATGGATCCTCCAGTGAGAGATAGAAACGACTGGAACCGGGATCGCCCTGCCTACCCGAACGTCCGCGTAACTGATTATCCACGCGACGTGACTCATGCCGTTCAGTGCCAATAATATGCAAACCGCCCTTACTTAGAACCTCTTCATGAACCACTTTCCATTTTTCATAGACTTCATGAACACGCTTTTCTTTCGCCTCTTCAGTCAATTTTTCATCATGTCGTATCCGCTCAATTTCCGGTTCCGGATTACCTCCCAGCACAATATCAGTTCCACGACCCGCCATATTGGTTGCTATGGTAACCATTTTAGGGCGGCCGGCTTGAACAACAATATTAGCTTCACTCGCATGCTGTTTTGCATTCAGCACCTGGTGCGGCAACTTCTCCCGATCAAGCAGCCCGGATAACAATTCGTTATTCTCAATGGATGTTGTACCTACCAGAACAGGTTGCCCACGCTCGTAACATTCTTTAATGTCCTGAATAATGGCTTCATTTTTCTCTTTCGTTGTACGGAATATTTGATCCATACGGTCGTCACGAATCATTGGGCGATGAGTCGGAATAATAACCGTCTCCAATCCGTATATTTGCTGGAACTCAGCCGCTTCTGTGTCAGCCGTTCCTGTCATACCGGACAATCTCTGATACATACGGAAATAATTCTGAAAAGTAATCGAAGCGAGTGTTTGATTTTCCTTCTGAATGGCAACACCTTCTTTTGCTTCTACGGCCTGATGCAATCCATCAGACCAACGCCGGCCTGACATCAGGCGCCCGGTAAACTCATCAACGATGACGACTTCACCATCCTGCACCACATAATGCTGATCCAGAAAATACAAGCTATGCGCGCGCAAGCCTGCATTCAGATGATGGATCAAATTGATATTGGCCGGATCATAAAGACTGGAGCCGGATTTCAGTAATCCGGCTCCAGCCAGCAGCTTTTCTGCATGCTCAAAACCAGATTCACTGAGAGTAACCTGATGAGATTTTTCATCCACGCTGTAATCACCCGGGCTATCCTCTGTTTCCTGACGCGTAAGTTTTGGAATCAACGCATTGATACGCACATATATTTCCGTATCACCTTCTGCCTGCCCGGAAATAATCAGCGGAGTCCGTGCTTCATCAATCAGGATCGAGTCCACCTCATCAACAATCGCAAAATTGAGTAAGCGTTGCACACGCTCATAAGGGTGCGTCACCATATTATCACGCAGATAATCAAAGCCATACTCGTTATTAGTGCCATAAGTAATATCTGAGGCATAGGCAGCCTGTTTATCACTATGCCCCATTTGCGAATAAATCACACCCACACCAATCCCGAGAAACTGATAAATCTTCCCCATCCAATCAGCATCACGCTTCGCCAAATAATCATTCACTGTGACAACATGAACACCCATCCCTGACAATGCGTTCAGATATGCCGGCAAAGTTGCCATAAGGGTTTTGCCTTCTCCAGTACGCATTTCAGCGATCTTACCCCCATGCAATACCATGCCGCCGATAAGTTGTACATCAAAATGACGCATTCCCAGAACTCGTTTACCGACTTCACGCACCACCGCAAATGCCTCTGGCAATAGCGCATCCAACGTTTCTCCATTGTGGATACGCAGCTTGAATTCATCGGTCTTGGCACGCAAATCAGCATCAGACAATCCTGCGATAGCTGATTCCATTTCGTTAATGATGCGCACAGCTTGAGAGTACTGCTTAACCATACGGTCATTACGGCTACCAAAAATCTTCTTAAGTAGATTACTTAGCATAACGTCTCTAAAAATTCTGTTTAACCAGTTTGTTCAAAAAATAAAGGGGGAGATTCTTACCTCACCCCACAAAAATACTTAAGGAATTATTGATTCAGTCCAACCCACTGAAACGGTGAATTATAATTTCCCGGGTCCAACCGAAAATCATTGCTTAAAATTAATCTGTGCACAAGACAGGCCACAATGAAATGCACAGTATTCGACATTAAACGCTCATCCATGAAAATCAACAGTCCCTGAGTTCAGCTTAACTCGGTTTTTTCAGAAACCGGGATGGATTCTGCGGTTTGTCTTTATGTCTAATCTCGAAATGCAAATGTGGCCCTGTAGAACGCCCTGTGTTGCCTACCTCAGCTATTTTCTGCCCCTGCAATACAACCTGCCCGAGCGCCACCAAACGCTTCGACGCATGCGCATAGCGACTCACCAAATCATCTCCATGATCAATTTCGATCATATTACCATATTCAGAGTGACGACCCGAATAGACCACCACACCACCAGCCGCTGCTTTTATTGGCGTGCCTACTTCTGCTGCAAAATCCACGCCTTCATGAAATGCTCTTTTTCCTGTAAATGGATCTATCCGGTATCCAAATCCCGAAGAATACCAATTTGTTTCAACAGGCATCTCGGAAGGCAGAACATACTTAGTTAACCTGTCATAACGCAACAAGGAATCCAATGCGCCCAACTTATCCGCTCTTTCATCCAACATGTTCGATAACTCCTGGAGCCTATGGCTAAACTCGCCAAAAGTTAATTCCTCAGATGAAAAATCAGTGTAGGCGCCCCCTTGCCCTGGTGCCTCATTAAATAAAAAATCTTGTGATTTGATTCCGGAAGATTCTACCAAGCGTTCACCTAAAGCATCCAGGCGTAATAATTGCGCCTGCATTTGCCCCAGCTTACTCGCCATGATATTTAAATTATCCTGCAGATGCGCCTGAATTTTTTGATGCCTTTCCTCTTGAGGACTCACCAGTACCGCTTTTAATACCGGCGCATCAATTCGATCGGCATAACGGAGTGAAACAAAATTCAAGCTCAAAGCCAATATTACGATAACTGATAGAAATGCACTTATTAATAATGTAATGTGTTTTCCTGTTAATGTCAGTTTTCTCGCTCGCTCTGATTTATTAGAAATAAAAATAATATTCATATTGTGTATTCATTGGATATTTTTTAAATAACCATGACCTCTTATAAAGTTAATTCTTATCTTAGTCTTCTTGGCAAGACACCCGAATACGAGAACTTATTCTCATTAGCTCATCAACTGGTTGAAGATCAATTAATATTCCTTAAACTTATTCCATCGCATTTGGCACAGCATTGCAACCTGGGGCGAATCTCGGATGGCAAATTGACTATATTGGCTGAGAATGGCGCTATTGCTGCAAAACTTAAGCAAATCTCCCCATCATTGCTGCTAAAATTTCAGGAACTAGGATGGGAAGTTACTGCAATTCAAATTTTGGTGCAAGCGCATTACTTCGCAAAAAACACAAAACCCCTGACAGATAAAGGATATCCCCAGCAAAAAATAAAATTGAGTCAAACCGGTAAAGATTGTTTAAGTCAATTTGCTGCAACGCTGCCTGATTCCGAGTTAAAAAACACCATTCACTCATTTCTAAAGAAACATCAGAACGGTTAAATCACTTGCAGGCCGTTTAACGCATACCTTCAGAACCTTGATGCCGTCAAGTGAACATCCGCATGTTGCCATGCCCTGTCAAATTCTTCCTGCACTTGACTGAAATCCTTATCCTGCGCCTGTAAGCTCTGTATCAATCCGTACAGCGCCCATCCATTCTGCGGATAATGCTTGAGATTGTCGAGATATACCGTTTCAGCCTGAACATAATCACCTGATTCCAGCAAAGCCTTACCCAATGAAAGCTGGGTGGGGTAGTACCAGAATGGCGGCTCAGTGTATGGCAATTGATTCTGGAAAACGACAGCCGCCTTAAAAGCAGTGATCGCTTTTGCATAATCTCTTTGCGCCATAGAAACTTCGCCTTGCACCAATTGATCCGCGATTTGTAATAGCAAAGTTGCCGGATAATCCTTCGTATCCAGCAAGGCCAGATTGGCCGTTTCACGTATGGCCGCAAGTACCGAATACTCTGCACGCGCCGCATCCAGATCACCCAGTTTCGCATGCGCTATGGCACGGGCATAGCGCCAGATGCCATTCGAGAATTCCAAATGGGCTGGCGGGGGCGGCTGCATCAGTACATCATGCCACCGGCCAAAATTGATGAATGCCAGTAAGGGTATTGTTTTAAAAAACTCAACCGCCGGATAATGCTCAATCATTTTAAGTGAAACACTGGCAGCAACCCTCTGTGCTGTCTCAATAGCCGCCTGACTACGGCCTTCCATACTATACGCCGCCCATAGAAAATGAAGATTATGAGGATAATAAGCGGCAGCATAAAAACCTGGTGTATGACAAGCAGCGATATACGCTTCATCAATAGCAGCCGCCTTAAAATTTGCTTCCGATGCATCGCCATAGCGTCCAACACGCCAATAAATATGTGAGGGCATATGCACCAAATGGCCGGCACCCGGCACCAGATCACGCAATGTATCCGCAGCACGTTCCGCGCGCTCAGGCTTTGACGAGGCTTCGACTGCGTGAATGTATAAATGAATGGCCAGTGGATGCCGTGGTGAGCGTTGCAGAACGGTTTCCAAAACATCAATGACTTCAACCGTCAACGCTTTCGGTGTTTCAGGATTCACCCAGTAATTCCAAGGCATGGTATTCATCATGGATTCGGCATACAGTGCAGCCACGTCATCATCTCCTGGATATTTCTGGAAAAGATGACGCATCGCCTGCAGGTAGGCTTCATCCAGATCACTCCTGGGTATTGAAGCATCATTGCTATAGCGCACCGCCAATGCATCAATATAATCGCGTTCTTTCTCACTCACTTTCGCATTTAAGCTGATTGCTTTTTGAATCGCTGTGTAAGCTTGGTTATGTGCTTCTTCTTCCAGAACAACCTGTCCATTGCTGGTCACATTAATATTCGGCCCCAGCGCCAAAGCCTCGCCCCAGTAGCACATGGCGCAATGCTCATCAAGCATCCGGGCAGCCCGGAATGCACGTATGGATTCGCTATGGTTAAACGCAAAGCTCATCACCAATCCTTGATCAAAATAGCGCTGCGTTACTGGATTGTCAGTCGTTACGGAATGGTGATAGTCACCCAAACCCGTCAACAAGGGCACACCCGTTTTGAACGCCCAATGTTTGATATCTGCCGCCGGATCTGAATTTGAGGGTATTTTTTTAGGAGTGCATGCACCGAGGAGTAAAAATACGCTGGCTAAAAACAAAATAACACGAATAACTCTCATAACTTCCTCTTTTTTGATTGAGCCTTACTGTTCCAGGCCATATAAACATGCGCGGCCAAATCATTGAAAAAATATTGGCACTATTATTGGTGACAATTGTCCACCCTTTTTCATCTTCATCAAACGTCTCGTATATAATGTAGTACCCGATAGGCTTTAACCATTACAGAACAATTTTCCCGAAGGGTATATTAAAGCCCTTAATTTTTCCGATGACAGACCCATCTTTCTCAATGCAACAACTATGTTCTAATTATCCAACTGTAATTATAAAAGCAATCTCATGAATGTTTTTTATGAAGAAGCTGGAACCTTTAAGGTAGGCGCCATACTTGCAGACAACAATACCTCGTTGCAAATAGAGGCGGTGCATGGCAAGCGCTCGAAGATCAAAGCGGCATCCGTGTTGTTTCGATTTGACGCCCCGCCTTTATCCGAATTCATGAATCATGTGCAAAAAGTAGCCGATGAACTGGACCCGGATTTTCTCTGGGAATGCTGTATGAATGATACGGAATTTGCCAGCGACGCCCTGGCTGCGGATTACTTTGGTCATGCACCCAGTCCGGTTGAAGCTGCAGCCACATTGCTGCTGCTTCAGAATGCTCCCATGTATTTCTATAAAAAGGGACACGGCCGCTACAAAGCAGCCCCGCCGGATGCACTTAAATCGGCTTTAGCCGGTCAGGAAAAAAAACGCCTGAAGGCCGCGCAACAAGCACGCTATGTTGATCAATTAAATCAATTTATTCTGCCCGAAGAATTTAACCCGCATATACCCAACTTACTCTATAAACCGGATAAGAATTCAATCGAATGGAAAGCGCTCGAAGCCGTCTGCACAGAGAAAAAACTCACCGTCGCAAGGCTGATGGAAAATTGTGGAGCCATTCCATCCTCACACGATTATCATTTTAATCAATTTATCTGGGAACATTTTCCTGAGGGTACCGGTTTTGGTGATCTGGATACACAACAAATATCCAATGACTTATCCGGCTTACCCGTTGCAGATGTGGCTGCATTTAGTATCGATGATGCTTCAACGACAGAAATTGACGATGCCTTTTCTGTAACACCCCTGGCGCTGGGCAGTTTCCGGATTGGCATTCATATTGCCGTACCCGCGCTGGGGATCGACCCTGAATCAGAACTGGATAGAATCGCCGCTATGCGCCTGTCAACGGTTTATCTGCCTGGAAACAAAATCACCATGCTGCCGGGCGCAGCTATCAATCACTTCACATTAGCTGAAAACCAATTGTGCCCGGTGCTTTCTTTATATCTTGATGTATCGGATGATTTCACGGTTACAGGCACCGAGAGCCGGATTGAAAAGGTAAAAATTGCATCCAATTTGCGTCACAACCTGCTGGAACAGCATTTCAATGAGGCCACATTAAGCAAAGGGGATTTTGAGCACACCTTTAGCAAGGAATTGCGCTTATTGTGGCAATTCGCCTGCAAGATGGAACATCAGCGCGGCAAAGCCAACGATATCAATAATGACAAAATTGATTATAGCTTTGAAATCAAAAATGACCACGTCACGATCAGCGAGCGGCGACGGGGATCACCCATTGATAAGGTGGTGTCCGAGCTGATGATTTATGTCAATACGGAGTGGGGCAGGCAGCTTACCGACGCCAATATCACAGGCATCTTTCGCAGCCAGGCCAATGGTAAAGTGAAAATGAGCACGTCACCCGCACCCCACCAAGGACTCGGCGTCTCACAATACGCCTGGAGCAGTTCGCCCATGAGACGCTATGTTGATCTGATCAACCAGCGGCAGATCATTGCCTTGCTGCGTAATGAAGCGCCTCCTTATACCAGGGAAAGCAGCAGTCTTTTAATAGCGATGAGCAACTTTGAAGTTGCCTACGGTATCTATGGTGAATTCCAGCGGGCGATGGAACGCTATTGGTGTTTGCGCTGGTTATTGCAGGAAAAGATTCAGACCATCCATGCGCAGGTCATTAAAGAAAATTTGGTGAAACTGGATCACATCCCGCTCGTAACACGGGTACCCTCGCTACCGGAAATGCCGCCGGGCACCTGCGTTAAGCTGAAATTATCAGAAATAGACCTGTTTGAGCGCAGCTTGCTGGCGGAATTCCTGCAAAAACAGGAGGTATAAATCGATCTCCCAGGAATTCCTGATTAATCATGTGACAAGTCGATAGTTGTTGCCTACAATAATATGATTGTAGCCAGTAGTTTAGACTTAATTTTCAAGGCTTGATCCTTTGGCTGTTACTACCCATACATACGAAACTACACCTACGGTATCCAGTAGTTATCAACACCCTCTGGCCAATCGCCTGTCTGTAGCGATGGCCGTTTCGCTGCTTTTGCATCTCACCCTGCTTTTCGGCGTGGCTTTTCAATTCCCGCAACCCAATTTTGACAAAATTGCCACATCCCTGGAAGTGGTACTGGTTAACAACAAAACCCAGACCCAGCCGGCAAAGACTGAGCTGCTTGCGCAGGATAATCTGGATGGCGGTGGAAATACGGATGATGATCGCCGCGCGAAAACGCCGTTCCCCGTATTGCCCAAAAGCAAACCATTGACCGATGACCGCACAACACAACAAAAAATCAAGCAACTGGAACTGGAAGCGCAAGAATTGATGACTGTTCTGGATAATACACAGCAAATCCAACAACCCAGCGCACAAAACAATGAAACCGAAAAGAAACTGATCACCATGGATGCCGCTGATTTATTGCAACGCAGCCTTGATATCGCCCGTTTGAGCGCACAAATCGATCAAGATCATGATAATTACCAGAAGCGCCCCAAAAGAAAATTTGTCGGTGCGCGTACCAGAGAATACCGCTTTGCCCGTTATGTAGAGGATTGGCGCATTAAAGTCGAGCGCATCGGCAATTTGAATTATCCCGAAGCCGCCAGAAAAGGGAAGCTCTATGGCAATTTGCAGCTCACGGTCAGCATCCGGTCGGACGGCAGCCTGGAATCGATTGAAATCAATCGTTCCTCTGGAGAAAAGATTCTGGATGAGGCCGCCATCAACATTGTGAAACTCTCCGGGCAAGGTGGATTTGCCCCTTTTCCGCCGAATATCAGTGAAGATACCGATATCTTGCATATTACCCGCACCTGGGTATTTGCGCCTTCCGATAGGCTGCTGAGTCAATAGTGACCCATGGTTTATTGAAATCAATGTTCAACCCGAACTCAACCCAAAATCTTTCCACCCATGCTTGATTCTTACGCTGTTATCGGCAATCCCATTTCACACAGTAAGTCACCACTCATTCACACCGCTTTCTCGCAACAAACCCATCAATCCATGCAATATGCCGCTATCCTGGCTCCGCTTGATGGTTTTCAGACAACGGTCTCAAACTTCCGCCAACAAGGCGGCAAGGGTTTGAATGTGACGGTGCCATTCAAGCTGGAAGCCTACCAGCTATCCACGCGCTTGACCGAGCGCGCAACCATCGCTCAGGCAGTCAATACCCTTAAATTTGAAAACGATGAAATTCTCGGTGACAACACCGACGGCGCAGGATTAGTACGCGACATAACATTGAACCTGGGAATTCCCCTTGCCACCAAACGCATACTGCTCATGGGCGCAGGCGGCGCAGCACGCGGAGTCATACTGCCGCTGCTGCAGCAAAAACCATTTATGCTGGCCATTGCCAACCGCACACCCGATAAAGCAGAAGCATTACAGCAACAGTTTGTTTCCTGCGGGAATGTTGTGGCGGGTGATTTCATGAGTTTCCCGGATGAACGCTTTGACATCATCATCAATGCAACCTCCGCCAGCCTGCACAATGCACTGCCCGAATTGCCGGCTCATATTTTTGCGGCTGATGCCCTCGCCTACGACATGATGTACAGCCATGAACCCACCCGTTTTCTCAAATTCGCACAACAAAACGGCGCACGTCATCTGGCGGACGGTATCGGCATGCTGGTCGAACAAGCGGCCGAATCCTTCTTTTTATGGCGCGGCATCAGACCCCGGACAAAGCCTGTGATTGCCTTGCTGAAATCACAGATCTGAGTCCAGTCCTGTATTTGCAGACGATCTTCTAACGCAATGACATTCTGCCGAAGTTTTATCAAGCCATTTTAAATTATCTCATCGCCCACCCGATAATTTAATGGTATTGATACAATACTGAGGTTTATACTTTTCAGTCATCAAACCGCAAACTGTTCCGTATATAAACCCTATTGAATCTACTCAAAATAATACAGGCTGTTTTGCTATCGGATAATCCGTTATGACCGAAACCCATAATAACAATGACAACGAGAATTCCCAGACCCCGCTGCAGCAGGTCACTTATCTGCTGCGCAAATACAAATTGGTCGAAGGGCTGGTTAATTTGCAGGATACCCCGGATCAATCGCTGGCCGGATCCTCTGTACAGAAACAAAATCTGACCGAGCTACAGCATTTGCTGGATCAGCTCCACCCTGCTGATATTGCCCATATCCTGGAAGCGCTGCCGCTGGAAGACCGGCTCTTGATCTGGGGCATGGTCAAAACGGACCGGGACGGTGAAGT
>CAKKRO010000172.1 GCA_919902625.1 Nitrosomonadaceae bacterium | reverse complement strand
CCCAGAAGCTTACCAAAACAATTGTAGATTCCATTCCATATCCTGGGAATGGGCAGACTTTTTATCGTGACAGCGAAATAAAAGGCTTTGGTTTACGTGTTGGTGCTACCAGCAAAGTTTATATTGCAGAAAGCAAAGTTAATGGAAAAAGTGTTCGGGTGACCATTGGCAAACATGGCATTTATACGGCTGAGCAGGCACGGAACCAAGCCAAAGAAATTCTGCTCATGATGTCCAAAGGAATTAATCCTAATGATGAAACCCGTGAACAGAAAACTCGTAGTATGACATTGCAACATGTATTTCAAGATTTTCTGGCGGCACGTAAAGCACTCAAACCTCGCACCATCTACGACTACAAACGCATCATGGGCACCTATCTGGCTACCTGGAACAACAAAGCCATTGCCGATATTACCAAGGACATGATCGCCAAGCGACATACTGAACTAGGCGAAACCAGTCAGGCACAAGCCAATCTGACCATGCGCTTTTTACGCGCGTTGTTTAATTTTGCTACCGGGCAATATGAAGATAGCAAAGGTCAAACACTGATTCCTGATAATCCGGTCAAGCGCCTTTCTCAAACTCGCGCCTGGTATCGGGTGGAACGCCGTCAAACGGTTATCAAACCCCATGAACTCGAACCCTGGTTTCAAGCAATCATGAACTTAAAGAATGATGCAATCAGCCAGAACCGCGAAACAATCCGTGATTATTTGCTGCTCGTGCTTTTTACTGGATTGAGAAGGGAGGAGGCCGCCAGCATGACTTGGGATAATGTCGATTTACAAGCTAAAACCCTGAAAGTGACCGATACCAAGAATCACTTAGATCATACTTTGCCATTATCGAATTTTCTCTACGATTTATTGGAACAAAGAAAAGCCAATGCAGTGAATGAATATGTCTTTCAGCGAGCAGGTGGAGTTGGGCACATCATCGAACAACGCAAACAAATGGCCAAAGTCATTAAAGAATCTGGTGTATCTTTTACTATTCACGACTTACGCCGCACCTTCATGACTATTGCTGAGAGTCTAGATATTTCAGCCTACGCGGTGAAACGTTTGGCCAATCACAAAATGAACAATGACATTACCGCAGGATACATCATTGCCGATGTTGAGCGATTGAGAGAGCCCATGCAGAAAATTACAGACTACATCCTCAAATGTGCAGGCGTGAAGCCGTCAATAAAAGCTATTAAGCTGCCTAAAAGAAGTGCTATCAAATAGCTTGACAAGATACGGCATTGCCGTAATATAAGCCCAATGTACACCATTGCAGAATCAGAAGTTTTTAGCCGCTATGTCAGCGACTATTGGACGGAAGAAGAACGTGCGGCATTTGCCGTATGGATTGCAGAGCATTATGATGCGGGCGATATTGTGCGTGGTTCGGGTGGTTGTCGAAAAGTGCGCTGGAATCAAAAAGGTCGCGGCAAAAGTGGTGGTGTACGTGTAATCTATTACAACACACTTGAAGATGGAACCATCTGGTTACTATTGATCTATGCAAGAAATGAACACGAGAATATTCCAGCCCATATCTTGAAAGTAATTAAGGAAGAAATAATATGCCGATGACTGAAAAAGAATTACAGAAACGCGATGCCCAACGTGATCTTGGTGCAGAATTACTGGAATCTGTGCGTCAAATGAAAGCCGGACGTGCTGGAAGAATTCATCAAGTTGAAGTTTCTCCTGCTGTCTCGGCGCGTATTAAATCCGGTTTGTCACAAATTGATTTTGCAAAACTTCTAGGTGTCTCGGTGCGCACCCTGCAAGACTGGGAACAAGGCCGCCGCCAGCCTAGTGGTGCAGCTAAAACATTGATTACGATTGCCGAGCGCCGCCCTGACGTATTGAAGGAAATCGCTGCGTAACCTACTCTATTACCATCAAGCGGTATAGCAGCCTGTCTTGGGTAGTACGTCAG
>CAKKRO010000171.1 GCA_919902625.1 Nitrosomonadaceae bacterium | reverse complement strand
GAAGAATACGAAGCCCATTCCTATTACTATGGCAGGCAAGGTCAGGATCTTCAATCACATGCGACTGCCAATATTCGCGAGTACGAAAAAGCTTTGAAAGAAAGCCTGAGCAATGCCGATCTTCACAGAAAAATAGCAGCAGGACAAGCTGCTCCCATCAACAAGGCGAAGATCAATCTGGATCGTGATTCCACGGTAGTAAGGTAAGCATATCCTGCAAAGGATTCTGAGCAGTACCCAAACAATCACCGGCCCCAACCGGTGGTTGTTTGTTTTAACCTCGTAAATCTTACTCGCCTTCGTTTTATAAACAGTTAGCGCACTATCGATTCCACAATGCGCCTAAAAACCGGTGACAGTACCAGCAAGACACCCAATCCGACCGGAAAAGCAATGCTCCATGCATAGAGCCATTCTTTGATAAAAACACTGGTGAAGCCAAGATTTACTGCTGTGACTGTGGCGGAAACGCAACCGGTCATCGTCGCCGACATCATCAAACAATAAATGCAGTGCGCTAATATTTTCTGTTTCATGCGAATCCCTCATTTTCTCAATCGATTATTCCCAGTCTCGTAGCGTGATTTCTTAAGTGAATCAGCGCAAGCTACCCGGCTTGATCATATATTTGCAAATGGCTGTTATAAATTTCACCCGTATAGCTTTGCAAGACTTTGACAGCCTGAGGGCGCATCACCTCCCGGGTGACGCTGATGCCTCTTTGCACTAATTCCTGTTCCCAGTGCGGTGAACGCGGGCCTTCATTAAAGCCGGCGGCCTCTGCATCTTCGGAGCGGGCACCGCAAACAACCGATGCCACGCCAGTCCATAACAACACCCCCAGACACTGGCAACAAGGCTCCACACTGGTCACCAGCTCGAACGAGCCATGACTGGCCAGTTCATAACTACCCAACGTTTGTTCCGCCAAAGCCAGCGCCATCACTTCGGCATGCAGCAATGAGGATTTGCCGGGAACGACCCAATTGACTCCGGGTGCAATCAGTTCACCGGTGCGTTGATCAAAAACTGCTGCGCCGAATGGCCCTCCCCCAGTTTCCACGCTCCTATGAGCCAAGGCGATGACCAATGCCATTCTCTGATTCATTTCAGGAAAGATCTCTGGGATTCCAGCAGCCCAGACATTCAGCCATTCAGGGATAGGTAATGTGATATCAGTCCAGTGTTTCATGATGCCCCTTCAATGAGTAATATGAAAGTCATGCGTAGCTCAGCATAATAATACCTTCATTAATCCCATGAAATCCCAAGCAGCACCGATTAATTCATGAATCAATGTCTTGACAGCCGGTAGCCAGATAAAGTCTACTATCAGCAAACTGCTTTGGTTTATTTGACCATTCTGCTATCGCTTGTATTTATCTCCGGTTGTCCCTCATGAAGGAATCATTTTCTTGTTTTCAGCGCTTAAAAACCTTAGCCTTTTAAGAATTCTTGGTTATCTGGCGTTTTCCGCAAGCTGGCTGGGGTTTGCTTACTATTTCGGGCGGTTGATTCCCGATCGACAATTGTGGTTTGCCTTGCTGGTAACCTTTTTGTTCGGATTGCCTATTTACTTTGCCGCGATCTATGCGGTGACCATTCAAAGAATTTATCTTTCCAGTCAGTTCCAAAAGCTGGGCATTCTGCATTGGCTTTTTACGCGGCGGATTCTGGCGTATATCGGGTGGTTGCTGTGGTCGGTTATTTTTGCATTTTTGCTGTTATTTTATCTCGGTTCGGCTGAAAAGCAGGAATGGGTTATCTTCTTTGCCGCCATTCCCGTATTTGCCGTCATGTATGCGATGTTCTTCCCGATTGCCGCACGTGAATATAAACCTTACATTGCCGTGCATAAATCATTAGCCTGGTCGCGCTGGGTTACTTCATTGGTGATGGCGGTTTTTTTTATTATGTTTGTATCCGGCTCAAGTGAAAGCCGTCAATATGCGTCATTGGCGGAAGCTGTAGCGATGGAAAGCCAAAAATTGGATGGCGCCACCCACAGTATTCTGATCCTGGAGACAAACCGGTTACTGGGTTTTATTGAAGGATTAAAGCGTTACGCACTGAGCAACCTTTATTCACTCAACGGTGCGCTTTATTTAGGCGTTGTCTTCCTGGGCAGCTTGCTGTTTTTTTATAATGTGGCACTCGGTATCTCCAGCTTTATGGTGCCCTTACTGGAATACCGCCGGGTGTTGGGCCGTATCCAGGATACCGATCAACCTCCCCCGATCCCTCCACTCGCCTGGGCGATCACGTCGGCATTCACTACTTTCTTTATATTCTTTATTTATGTGCCATCGACCGTTTATGTGGATGCATGGTTGCGCTCCAATCCAGAGACCATCAACGAAATTCATGCATCCCAGCAAACCGTCATCCAAACGGTGGAAATGATCGGGAATGAATACTATAAACCTGGAACAGCCGGGCAAATCGAACAGGCTTATCTCGACAGTCTCAGTCAGTTGGAAGCATCCATTGGCAAATTAAGAGAAACTACCGATACCGGTTTCAAACAGATGGCTGATAATGTGGATGATTACCTGGATTGGTATTACAGCTTGCCGGGCGAATATGAGCGTATTGTGGCATTGGCCACCGGTGTTTTGGAAAACTGGATGGCCGAGAAGCTGCAAAATTATCTGATGAAAGGGAATGCGTTTGGCCCGGTGCAGCAATCTATCGAAGAAGTACTTAAAAATAACCAACAGTTACGCGCTGAGCATTTGCAGAAAGTTGAACAGATACTGGCTGAGAATCGCATTGAACCGGCGCATGATTCGCAACTTGAAATTGTCAGGCATGCTTCACTGAATGCGCTCAAAGAACCTCCCGCACACAGTGTCATCGTCAATCTTGAGAATCGCATGCTGATCTCCGGCGGCATTGGTACCGCTGGTGCCATTACCGGTGCAATTGCTGGTAAAATCACTGCCAAGGTTGCCGGTAAGGGTGTTATTAAACTCGGCGCTCAAGCCCTGATTAAGGTAACTGCCGGAAAGGCGGTCAGCGCCTTGGGCGGCGCAGCGGCAGGAGCTGCCACCGGCATGGCGGTCGGCTCGATCATCCCCGGCATTGGCACTGCGATCGGTGCAGCCATCGGCGGCATTATCGGTGGAATCACCATTGGACTGGCCGTTGAAAAGCTGCTGCTGATGCTTGAAGAAGCATTCTCACGCGATGAGTTTAAGCGCCAGATTCTGGAAGCCATCGAAGAAGAACGCATTGAATTTGAAAAATTTTTAAACACACCCGTTGTGTCCGATATGAACCCCAGCGACATCGAAGTTGAAACGCACTAAACCGATCCGGTTATCCTGTTGAAACAAACCCGATCAATCAAAAATACCGCTATGAAGAAAAAACAAAGGAATCTGGATGGAACATAACGTTGCTCTGATTACTACGATTGCAGCCGGTTTTGGTCTGGCGCTGATTTTTGGCTTTATTGCAGAACGGCTTAAAACACCTGCATTGGTAGGTTATCTGCTGGCCGGAATCGCTATCGGCCCTTCAACCCCTGGATTTGTTGCAGATATTGGCATTGCCTCGCAATTATCAGAGATCGGCGTCATGCTCCTGATGTTTGGTGTTGGATTGCATTTCTCACTTAACGACCTGCTCGCGGTCAAACGGATTGCCCTACCGGGTGCAATCGTTCAAATGGCGGTTGCGACCATTCTCGGCATGGCCCTGGCGAATTGGTGGGGCTGGAGCTTTGGTGCCGGATTGGTTCTGGGGTTATCGTTATCTTGCGCCAGCACGGTGGTATTGCTGAAAGCGCTTGAGTCGCGTGGTTTTCTGGAATCCATGAACGGGCGCATTGCCGTCGGCTGGTTGATTGTTGAAGATCTTGTAACCGTATTGATTCTAGTGCTTTTACCTTCGTTTGCGACCATGTTGGGGGGATCAAACGGAACTGACAGCGAAACAAATCCGCTATGGCTCACCATCGGACATACATTGTTGCTGGTTTCTGCTTTTATTGCCTTGATGTTAGTGGTCGGGCAGCGCGTATTGCCCTGGCTGTTGTGGCAGGTTGCCCGGACTGGCTCGCGCGAACTATTTACTCTGGCTGTCGTTGCCTTCGCTATCTGCATTGCTTATGGCGCTGCAGCACTCTTTAATGTGTCTTTTGCACTGGGGGCTTTCTTTGCCGGCATGGTCATGCGGGAATCAAAATTCAGTCACCGCGCCGCTGAAGAATCTCTCCCGTTGCGGGATGCTTTTGCTGTTCTGTTTTTTGTTTCAGTTGGCATGCTGTTTGACCCAGCCGTTCTGATCGAAGAACCCCTGCGTGTTTTAGGTGTTGTGGCGATTATAATCGTCGGCAAATCAATGGCGGCCATGTTGCTGGTTCTTATGCTTCGCTATCCACTGAATACCGCAATGACCGTGGCTGCCAGTTTAGGACAGATCGGCGAGTTCTCTTTCATTCTGGCCGGGCTGGGTTTATCGCTTGGATTGATGCCTGCGGAAGGTATGAGTTTGGTGCTTGCAGGAGCTTTGATTTCTATCGCTTTTAATCCGATTGCATTTGCCGCCATTGCGCCGGTCAGAAACTGGATGTTAAAACATTCCGCAATGGCACGCCGATATGAAAATCGCGACGACCCATTTGCCGAACTGCCCATGAGTACAGAACGCAAGTTTCTTAAAGGCCAGGTTGTTCTCGTGGGTTACGGTCATGTCGGCCAGCGCATTGCAGATGCTCTGAATGAACAGGATATTCCCTATATCATAGCAGAGCAGAATCGTGAACTCGTGCAAGATCTTCGCAAACAAGGCAAAAACGCGGTATCCGGTGATGCTACGGACCCTTCCGTGCTGATACAAGCGCACATCACGGATGCCGCAATGCTAGTCGTTGCAACGCCGGACCCTCTGAATGTACGCCAAATGATTGATACCGCGCGCACACTGAATCCGGAAATTGAAATTGTGCTGCGTACCCGCAGTGAAGATGAAACGCAATTACTCCGCAAAGACAACATGGGTACAGTATTCTTTGGCGAGGAAGAGCTTGCTAAGAGCATGACTCATCACATATTGCAACGCTTTGATGCAAAATCCGAACCCACCCATCAAAAAAACTAGCTGGTTTTTAAAGACTAAAAACTACCCGCCCTATTCAAACTTTTATGAGATAAACGCAATGACTGAACAATTTTATGTGGGTATCGATCAGGATCAAAATGAAGGACTCACTCACCTGGGCCGCATCGTGCGTGATGCCTGGGTATTTGATATTCTGCCCGAAACAGAGACCTGCGCGGGTTGGGGTAGTACACAAATGCAAATTTTGTACGAAAAAGTCTATGCCGCCTGGGAGCCTTATGCCCACCTGCCCAGCCGCTTGCCGGATGAATTGCGCGAGCGGCATACCCGGTTATATTCACAAGCGATTGCAACGGCAAAGCAAAAAGGCTGGGATAATGAGTTGAAAGATGACGACTAATCGACCGATGGAAAATTGATAATCCGCGCCGGGCCGTCCAGCTTCGTCTTATTGACCAGTGCCTGCAATGCAGCCGGAAATTCACTTTGCAAACGTATCATGACCGATGACATATTTTCACTGTAATAGACAGCTTCATAGGCAACGGGTTGATCCAAAGCATCACGGGCTTGTGGTTTAAAATTTTGCCAGGCGATGTCGATCCAGCATTTGCGTTCTCCATCAATAAACACAAATTCTTCGTGATCAATAATCGCCATATACTGCATACTTCGAATAGGAACAAATAAATGCCGGGTAGCACAGCGCGACAGCAAGGTAATTGCCAGATTATAGGTAATTGCGGGCAAGTATCTCGTTTCACGGTTAATTTCGGGATCCCGATAACAGGTGATTTCCATAGCTGATCCAACAAAATATTTTAAAATTCCAGTGCAAGAAACCGGTTCACCTTACTGCGGTTGCACTGAAAATTCAAGAGCGCCATTATTGTGGTTACGTAATACCGTAAGAAGCATCTATGAATCGGCTTGGTTTACCATTTGAACAATCTCCATAAGAATTAAGAAATATGTCTATTAACAAACTGTTCAGTCACTTTCTCTCACGCCTGGGCCCTGGGTTATTGTATGCGGGCGCCGCTGTGGGCGTGTCTCATTTGGTGCAATCCACGCGCGCCGGCGGGATGTTCGGATTTGAGCTGATTATCGCTATCATTATTATCCATCTGGTCAAATATCCCTTCTTTGAATTTGGACCACGCTATACCGCAGCAACCGGGCAGAATATATTGCACGGCTACAAGAAACTCGGAAAATGGGCTATCTGGATTTATCTGCTGATGACCCTGTCAACCATGTTCATCGTTCAGGCAGCCATTACGGTGGTAACCGCCGGTCTGGTCACTAACATTTTCGGACTGGATGGATTGGGTGGATATGAACCACAAATGGTTGCAGCCATCATCAGTAGCGCATTACTCCTATTCTCATTTTCTTTACTGGTCGGCGGTCATTATGCATTGCTGGATAAGCTGATGAAAATCATTATCCTGACTCTCTCGGTAACTTCTGTCGCTGCTGTGATCATGCTGCTATTTGATAATCCGGGCCACTATCAATCGGCCACTGTTTTTTTCTCTTTCTCTGATACGGTACATTTAGTCTTTCTGGTGACGCTGCTGGGCTGGATGCCTGCTCCGCTGGATCTCTCCGTGTGGCATTCCATCTGGTCGGAAAGCAAGAATGAGAGCGACGGCAAGCAGACCAGTATGAAGGAGGCTTTGTTCGATTTCAGAGTAGGTTATATCGGAACTGCATTGTTGGCCGTATGTTTTCTGTTATTAGGCGCACTCGTGATGTATGGCAGTGGTGAAACCTTTGCCGCTGGGGGGGCAGCCTTTGCAGGCCAGTTGATGAACATGTATCAGCAAGCACTCGGTCACTGGGCCTATCCGATTGTTGCCATTGCTGCATTGACAACCATGTTGAGCACCACGCTGACTGTACTGGATGCTTTCCCCCGGACCATCGGTATTTCACTGGAATTGCTGTTTCCCAATCGAATCTCACATCGCAAAAATGAACAAACCTATTTAGTCTGGCTGTTGATCACCATCATTGGAACATTATTGATATTGTTCTTTTATATGACATCCATGGGGGAAATGGTGAAAATGGCCACTATCGTTGCATTTGTAGCCGCGCCTGTCCTGGCGATATTAAACATGCAGGCAATGTTCAGTAAAGACATATCTGATCAGCATCGCCCTGGGAAAATCATGTTTATCTGGTGTTGGCTGGGAGTGGCTGCTTTGTCGGGTTGTTCAATCAGTTACTTGTTACTTTGATTTGAGCTCTTTATAGATCTTGATGCAATCCGCTCGTCTTGAGAAACCTTCAGTCACACACAACAATCTGAGAACGATAGCCGCCCTGCTGCCCTATTTATGGGAATTCAAAGGCAGGGTCATCCTGGCGCTCAGCCTGCTGGTACTGGCCAAACTGGCCAATGTCTCGGTGCCGCTGGTTTTGAAGGAAATTGTCGACGCCCTGAATCAATCCAACGCTATCCTGGTACTTCCTGCCTTCTTATTAATCAGCTATGGCGCGCTACGCCTGTGCAGCACATTATTTGGAGAATTACGCGATGCGATCTTCGCCAAAGTGACCCAGCGGGCCATCCGGCGCGTTGCCAATAAAGTATTTGTTCATTTACATACACTTTCCTTACGCTTTCATCTGGAACGCCAAACCGGTGGCGTCTCGCGCGATATCGAACGCGGATCTCGCGGCATCTCATTCCTGATGAATTTCATGCTGTTCAATATCCTGCCCACCCTGCTGGAAATCGGTCTGGTACTGGCAATTTTGATCAGCCAATATGATATCTGGTTTGCGATCATTATCATTCTGACCTTGCTGGCCTATATTGCGCTCACGCTGATTGTGACCGAATGGCGCATGATATTTCGCCGCACCATGAACACCATGGACTCAAAAGCCAACACTCAGGCGATAGACAGCCTGTTGAACTACGAAACGGTGAAATACTTTGGTAATGAAGCCTGGGAAGCCCGGCGTTACGATGAGCATCTGCAATCCTGGGAAAAAGCCGCCATCCGCAACCAGACTTCACTCGCATCGCTGAATGCCGGACAAAGCGCCATCATTGCTGCGGGTGTCACACTGCTGATGTTTCTTGCTGCCGGTAAAGTCATCGAAGGCAGCATGTCACTGGGCGATCTGGTGCTGGTGAATGCCTTTATGCTGCAACTTTACATGCCATTGCATTTTCTGGGTTTTGTTTATCGTGAAATCAAGCATTCTCTGGCTGATATGGAACGCATGTTCACCTTGCTGGGAGAAAACAAGGAGATTCAGGACAAACCGGATGCCCAGATACTTGACTCACAAAATGCGACCATAAGCTTTAATCATGTCAATTTCGGCTATGAACCCAATCGTCAGATACTGTTTGATGTCAGCTTTGACATCCCCGCCGGACACAACATTGCTATCGTCGGACAAAGCGGCTCCGGCAAATCCACTCTGGCACGGCTGCTGTTTCGTTTTTATGACGTGCAATCGGGCTGTATCCTCATTAATCATCAGGATATCCGTGACGTCACCCAGCAAAGCCTGCGCGCAACCATGGGCATCGTCCCGCAAGATACCGTGTTATTTAACGACAGCATTTATTACAACATTGCTTATGGACGACCGGATGCAACGCAGGAAGAAGTCCATGCATCCGCTCAATCAGCCCATATCCATGATTTCATTCAAAGCCTTCCGGAAAAATATGACACGGTCGTCGGCGAGCGCGGCTTGAAGCTGTCCGGGGGTGAAAAACAACGCGTCGCCATCGCCCGCACCATTTTAAAGAACCCGGAAATTCTGATCTTTGACGAAGCCACCTCCGCACTGGATTCAAAATCCGAGAAATACATCCAGGCTGAATTAAAACGCATCGCAAAGAACCGTACGACATTGACCATTGCTCACCGGCTTTCCACCATCGCCGATGCCGACCAGATTCTGGTGATGGATCATGGCCGCATCATTGAATGCGGCAACCACCCGCAATTATTGGCATTCAACGGCACTTATGCGCATATGTGGGAATTACAGCAGCAGGAAGAAACGGATAAAGATCAACTTTGAAGATCCGAATTTGCGAGTATCCACTATGCGAATTGCCCACTTTGTTACTCGCAAACTTTGAATTTTTAGCAGTATCCTGAATCCAATTGCTTTTCAGGCTACATAATTTTCGCTCGTTTTGCTTGCAGTAAAATAATCGAAACTGAAGCTTTGGAGCACTACCGGGCAAGTTGTAAATACATCGCAGGAGGAACTATGAGACCTTACCTATTACTATCCTGTTTGCTAGTAAGTGCCTGTGCAGGTCTGCCATCAGCCGTCAGAGACGCACCAGCGGTGGATGTCTCTTATTACCAGGCCAGCCGCGACATCCATAGTTATAAGGATGCTCCTGTGCGGTGGGGCGGCGTGATTATTGACGTGGAAAATGAAGCGCATTCCAGCCTGATACAGGTGTTATCCTACCCTCTCGATTATAGTGGCCGCCCACAGTTACACAAACCGGGTGAAGGCCGTTTTGTGATCAAAAGCCCCGAGTTCCTTGATCCGGCTGTTTATGCCAAGGACAAAGAAATCACCGTTGCCGGAGTGATTGAAGGGGATATCGAACGTACCGTTGGCAAAAGAATGATCCGGGTGCCACTGTTATCCGCCACAGCTATTTATCTCTGGCCGGTCTATCACGATCACTATGACTACCGTAGCTATGGTCCCTACCCATATTTTGGCTATCCGGGTTATTATCCCTTTTACCGGGGAGGATTCTATGGCCCGTATTACCGGTGGTGATGAGCTATAATGTTTCCTTCAACAAAGCACTCTGCCGCGAGCAGTGGGGAATTGAACTCGCAGAGATTAAATTTAGCCCTGAGTCAAAAATGAATGCTCACAAATCTCACTCAAACACCTCACCCAAGAAATTAGCTATCGACTGATAAGCCCGATTCGCTGCCACTTCCTTATATACCGTTCCAAAGCTGGGATTATTGGCTTTCGGGTTGGTGAAAGCGTGCATCGTGCCGCCGTAAACATGCATTTGCCAATCCACACCGGCCTTTGTCATTTCAGTTTCAAACGCAAGCACTTGCTCCGGCGGCACCATCGGATCGTCCTGGCCGTGCAGGCAAAGCACTTTAGCCGTTATTTTTTCATTGGCAACTTTTCCAGGCGCAAAAATGCCATGGATACTGATGACACCGCGTACATCTGCCCCGGAACGAGCCAGTTCCAGTACGCACATGCCTCCAAAACAGTAACCCATTGCGGCCACCTTGGTGGCATCGACTTGCGGCAGTTGCCGCACGGCATGCAGTGCGGCGTTGATTCTGCGCCGGAGTAACGCCCGGTCTGTTGCAAACGGACTCATTAACGCGCCATTTTTCTCAGCATCGCCGTCGGCTCCAAAAATACCTTTGCCATACATATCCAGTGCAAACCCGATATAGCCCATATCAGCGATTCTTTCCGCCGCTTTGCAGGCAAATTCACGCCGCCCGCTCCAGTCGTGCGCTATCAGCACAGCGGGTTTGGGTTGATCTGTTTCGTGATAGGCCAGATAGCCTTCCAATTGCCGGCTGCCATCCTGATAATCGATCATTTTTGTAATCATGTTGTCACCTTTACTTGAAAGTAGTGATAATCTCACTGCGTGTCTTATTATAACTCCATAAAAATTAACCCAAAGGACTTGATTATGACCAACATACTTAAACCATTTGCAACCAGTATTGCAACACTATCACTCTGCGTATTGTCCAGTCTCGCCTGGGCACAGGATTTTCCCACCCAAAAGGTTCTTCCGCTGGAATTATCAGCCCAGGCGGCAATGGCGGCAATCAAAAAATGCCATGACGATGGATTCAAGGTCAGCGTGGCCATTGTTGATCAATCCGGCTTACTCAAAGTGCAGTTAAAAGCGGATGGCGCCGGACCGCACACGCTGGATAGCAGCCGCCGCAAAGCCTACACGGCTAATAGCTTGCGTGATTCGACACAGAAATACGCCGTACTGGTTACCCAGAAACCCGAATTGCAGAGCTTGACCCGGTTAAACGAAAACATCCTTTTATTGGGCGGCGGCTTTCCGGTCAAGATCGGGGGTGAAGTGGTCGGTGGCATCGGTGTGGGCGGCGCTCCGGGAATTGAATTTGATGAAGTATGCGCCAGCGCTGCATTGAAAGTCTTGAAAGCGGATGAAACTTATGAGAAAAAGTGATTATCTTCCATTCATCATCAAACCATAGGCAATGAATAGCTCCTCCAGAAACAAGCGAGGATTTAGCGGATGATGAGACAACTGCCGTTTTGAATTTAAAGCCCGGGCAAAAGTAATACATTCGAGCAAATCAATTTGCCCGCTTAGTGCCTGAATGGCAGCCAACTGGTTCAAGTAGTAACGATTCTTTCCGGTGGCGCGATAACTGATCAGGTCATAACACCATTTTTGCAACCAATTGACGACGACCGGCAAGCTCACCGGTTGCATGGCTTCAGCCAGTGCCATCGGCTCCAGCCGGGCGGGTTCGCTGATTTGCTGTATGAATTGTTGATAGTGCGCCGCATTCTCGCCTTTATCAAACAACAATGCCGATAAAGGAGAAAAACCGGCGACTGCCAGGCAGGCTTCAGGATCACTCACCGCTTGCTGCTTTAACCACGCCACTGAGGTTTCAACATCCGGCGCCGGCATGGCAATCTGCTGACAGCGGCTGCGTATGGTTGGCAACAAGCGCTGCGCTTGATGGGTCACCAGAATGAACAAGACGTCTGCCGGCGGTTCCTCCAGTTTCTTTAACAGTGCATTGGCTGCCGCGCTGTTCATCGTTTCAACGGGATAAATCAGGATAATCTTGTAACCGCCCTGATGCCCGGTCATATAGACAAAATCGGTCAATTTACGGATTTGTTCAATACTGATCTGCTGGCTGGCGTTTTTCTTTGTCGCAGGGCTATTGGGTTTTTCCTCATTTTCCTCTTTTTCGCTATTTTCACCCGGATTGACCGATAACGCTTCCGGCGCCACCTGATAAAAATTGGGATGCCCATGCTGCTCAAACCATCCGCAGCTCAGGCACTTACCACAAGCTTCCTGTTTCGTTACGGACGCCGTGCATAGCAGCGATTTGGCCAGATGACGCGCAAATTCATATTTGCCTATCCCCTGCTTTCCTTTTAACAGCAATGCATGGCTTCGAAAGTCATGGCTTTGTGTCAATTTTTGCCAGATTTCCTGTTGCCAGCTATAAATAGTATTCATGATTCAATAAGGGTTTTAATGTCTGTTCAACCGCAGCCTTGACTTCCATTAAAGACTGGCTGCTGTCAATGCATTTTATTCGATCAGGAAATTGCCCGGCTCTGTCCAGATAAGCGGCACGCACCCGCTGAAAAAAACCGGCTTGCTCTTTTTCAAACCGGTCGGCAGCCTTTATCTGGCTGACACGCTGCTGACCCAATGCCACCGGCACATCAAAATAAAGTGTCAAATCAGGTTGCAATGCGCCTTGCGTCCATTGCTCCAGGACAGCCAGTTTATCGCTAGCCAGACCCCTGCCTCCGCCTTGATAGGCAAAGCTGGCGTCGGCAAAGCGATCCGATATCACCCACCGGCCTTGCGCTAATGCGGGCAAGATCACTTTATCCAGGTGTTCACGGCGTGCGGCGAACATCAACAATGCCTCTGTTTCTGGATGCATGGTGATGGATTTATCCAGCAATAATGCACGTAATTGCTCGCCCAGGGGCGTTCCACCCGGCTCCCGGGTAACCACGGCAGTCAATCCTGCACGTTGCAATAACTCAATGATCCAGGCAAGCTGGGTCGATTTACCCGCGCCGTCAATGCCTTCCAGCGTAATGAATTTGCCT
>CAKKRO010000170.1 GCA_919902625.1 Nitrosomonadaceae bacterium | reverse complement strand
TCACTCTTCTCGTTTGTTTGATGAGATGAAAGGTGGCGGAATCTTGTAAATCAATCGAATCTGACAGTTTTGATGCTCCTTTGATGCTTTATAACATAACGGCTTACTAGGTAAGATTGGTATCTTAACTTTGAGACTGGCAAAAATGGGTAGATGTCAGACGCAGGAAATTTAAAATCGAAACTGACACTTTCGGCTACGACAGGCTCAAAATCAATCTGGTACATGTGTCATTAAATGCCGTCTCCACTGTTGAATTACCGTTGTGGTTACTGCATCACTCAACCACACTGCTTGTTGAAGAATTTTAGCGTTCTCGTCATTGGGCAACTTCGGATTACATAATTGTTTACACATATCCAACAAGTTTTTGTATGGTATCGGGCTTTTGCTGAATAACATGTTATGGCGATACCATCCCAATTCTTTTAACTGGGTGTCGAGTAGGGCGGCATAGATGTATTTTGAGTAGCTTAAATTCAGTTCCATATTGACGTATTCCCGAAATACGTCTGCCTCAACGATGACATTCTTTACGTTTAAAATCTCCCGTATAACCTGCATGACTGCATTGGTGTCGATATTGCTGAAGGCTTTTTCAGGTGTGGTGTAGACCATTTTATCAACGCGTACTACCTTGCCTTCTTCTCTCAAATTGTTTAGGTAGAAACTGGCATGTCCCACGCTTTTGCTCTTTAAGCGCTCAGCTATTTCTTGCTTGGTCATGGCTACTTTGGATTCATTAAGCACTTTGATAATGACATCGGCTTGGGTGATATGGCTTGAATCAGGATCAAGGCTTACACTATCCACATTTGATTTACCCTCAAAGTAGATTCCGTACTCTTCGCCATACGTTCTGACAAGATGACGCAAGGTAAAGTATTCTATTTCGCAGCGTTGACCTTTTGTTTGATAGTAATAATCGTGCAAATGCGAAGCAGTTATTTGTTTCTGTTGTAAATAATCAATCAGATGTTGCATGATTTCAAGGATGTCAAACTGTTCAAGGTTAAGAAAGAGTAGATTTCGGTATGTCCCCTTTGCACATAGATAAATATATTCGGAATCATTGAACCCATGAGTTGATCTTGTCTCATCCATTTGTGTTGATGAGCATCCCTTTGCATTGACTATTTTGGCAATATCTTTCCAAGGCAAACCTTCGGGATGAGAAGCTAAGATATGAGCCACGGCCTCGGCTCTAGCAAGTTTCATTGGATAAATGCCTTGTTCGGTTACCTTAATGTTCTTGGATTTCTCGAGTTGCTTAATGCCGTGTATTGCCGATGCCTTGTCGTATCCGTAATTCGACATCAGTTCATTGATGATAATTTCTTGTGCAACAGGGGAAGGAGTAGAGCAAAACAGCAAGTCGATAATTTCAGAACGAATTTTGGTAAGGAATATCTTGCTAATGCTGCCTGCTTCAACTTGGCAACATAATTCAATAAAGGCGTAGAATAGTTTATCTGTAGCAAAACATTTGGCTAAGTTAGGCAACAACATTGTTAAATCTTCGGCCATATTTGCACGGATATTTGCCCATAAAGCTTTAGGCTGTATTGTCAAATGCAGTGCCAATTGGGTATTAATAGGCTTTTCGATTTGGCGTATTCGCTCCCTTTCGATGTCATATCGGTTGGCCACTTCTTGGAGGGTCTCATGTTTGTGATTAAATCCCCAGCGAGAAAGCGCAATGTCTATTTTCCTTTCATCTAATGTCCATAAATACCTTTCAATATCTTCAATGAGGATATTGTCTATCTCATTCAATTCAATTGAGTTGAATGATTCGAATTTTTTCGCTTGCGCCCGCAACAGGTCAGGTAATTGTTTTTTCAGCTCAATCAAATTCTGAACATAGAGCTTACCTACAGTAGGTAATTCTGCAAAGCTAGTTGGGTCGAGGTTAATGAGGTCTTGAACCGTGACTACGTGGACTGCTACCACTGAAATTCTTTTTATGAGCTTTTGATATTGTGCTGGAAACGCCAACTGTGCTATTGGTGTTTCTAGTTGTGTTGGTAAAAGCGTAATTAACGGGGGCAATTCTATAATCGCTGCCTTTTGTTTTGTGATGTTCAGAAACGATGGCAATTCTTTTTTAAACGCAATCAATGTATCAACGTATTTTTTCCCGACCCCCGGATATTTTGCAACTTGATGCGGTGCAAGTTGCAAAATATTCCCCACTGTTTCTACCGTAAAAGAAGCGCCTGCATATCCTGAGTAGTTGAAAGCACTGTTCATTCGCTTAATCAGTTTTACGTAATGATCTGGCAGAATGAGACTGGACAGAAGCACTTCGGTATATTCTGAAATATCTACTTCGGGATCATCATTCATTTGCGTTGATCTAAATTACTTTGCTGTTTTTTGCAAACAACTGAGAAAACGAAATTCTGAATTAAATATACGTTTAATTTCTGCCCGCTCTTCAGGAGAAAGGCTCAATAAATCTTGTCGCGTTTTAACAATGTTGACATATTTATCAATGAGTAATGATTCTTCATTGATTTCAGCAAGCGGTGCGTTAATGGTCAGCATTGTATCGGCAAGTTTGGATGCGGCTTGTTGATCGTGGTGAATGGTATTTTGGGATAAAAGACTTTCCAACTTTCTTTCGTCGCCCAACAAAAATTTAATTTCAGCCTCGGTGCAGGCAAGCAAGCCGTTATGCTGCTTGGCAAAGCTAATCGCTCGATAGCTGGGGCAGATGCGATCTTGTTGATAAAAATGTCGCGCGTAATCCAAGCATAAGGCACGAAATTCCCCTTGATCATATTGACCAGTTAATGCTGATTCCAAATAGCCAAAATACGAATCAAAATGTGTAGCGATTTGGTCAGCGGTAACATCAATCAATGCGCTCTCTATCTCATTCAATTCGGGGATACGATTGTTTTCCTCGTAGTATCTTCGTAGCACCTCAATTACCTGCATTCGTGATTTCAATCGATATTGCAACTCTTCTATAAGTTGCAAAACTTGCGCGGCAGATTGGCTATAGCTCACTTCCAACGAAGAGTTATGCACGGTTTCTTTTTTATCGCGCGGCTCCCAATTTTCTTTTTCAATGGGAATGTGCTTTACGCTTTTGCTGAGTTGATGCACTTCGTTTAGACGCTCCAATGAACCAACAAAATCCAATACATGAACGTAATCTTTGTTGGGTGTTTTGCGTAGCCCCCGGCCTAGTTGTTGCAACCATATCGTATGTGATCCCGTGTAGCGCATAAAAACCAGCAGATTGGTTTCTGGAATATCAATACCTTCGTTGAATAAATCTCGCACCAGAATATAACGATAATTTCCTTCACGAAAATCGCGGATGTTTTGCCAGCGTTGTGAATCACTCATTTGAGAATGCACAAAAGTCGCGCTGCCCGGCGGGAAAAACTGGATCAGATAAGTTATGTGTTGGATGCTGCGACAAAAAACAATACCCTTGAGATTGGGGATTTGTTTGTCGTGTACAGTTTTTTCTATGATGCGGACAACCTCTTCATCTTTTTTATGCAGAAAAAGTCGTTGGTCTAAATCGCTAATCGACATGCCATGATTCAGTTGGTCTATACGCGATTGATCCAAGTCATCGAGCAAAACCAAATACTTTGGAAATGCCAGTTTGTTATGGCGCAATGCCCATGCTAAATCATACTTGCCCACATGCCCTGCTGCACCACCAAAAAATGCTAGTACGTCTTTGTTATCCTCACGAAATGGCGTTGCGGTCAGGCCTATCAATAATTTTGGATGAAAATGCTCGACGACTGTGGCATAAGTTCTGGCTGGGGTGTGATGAGCTTCATCAACTACTATCACGTCAAAAGTTTCTTTTTCCAGCGTGGAGATTTTGCTAAATAGCGTATCGAAACTTCCAAACACAAAATCGGTTTGCTCTGGGTCAGCCCCACCAAAACAGGCCGAAAACGAGTAAGTGCCAATACCCAAAACGTTTTTGAAGGCGGTAACCGATTGCAATAGTATTTCGACCTGATGCGCCAAGAACAGCACACGCTTAACTTTGCCCTGTTGCAATATCTGCTTTAACAAATGGGCAACGGTGTAGGTTTTCCCCAACCCTGTTGCCATTTCGATTAACAAACGAATCTGCCCTGCGTTAAAGCGCGTCAAGCTGTCTTGAATAACGGTTTCTTGGTATGTTCTGGGCTGGATTTGCCGTCCGATTTCAGAATGCTTTTCAATCCACAAGTTCTGTAAACCGTCACGATCAAGTAGCTCGACTCCAAGTCTTAACGCTCGTACTTTCACCTCAGAGGTGAAATACGAATTGGTCACTAAAATCATATTGACGACATTAGTGAGTTTTGCACCCGTGACTAACTGATTTAAGGCTTTAACATCAACTGTTGTTCCCGCTGTTCTTTGTTTAACTTCGATAGCAAATTTGCGTTTATTTTTATAGGCAAAAATATCAACACCGCCGTCACCGTGCTGAAATTCTTGTCCGATTTTTGTAATGATGGCATCACTCCAGCCAGCGGCAACAAACACATCGCGGACAAAAAATTCAAAGTCAGACGGCGAGAGAGAATCAATTTTTTTGAATTCGGTAATCATTATAAATATCCAATCTATAAATCAACATGATAAGAAAATGTAAGATTATCGTCGACCAGATTTATTAAAATATAAAGTTAATTGGTGGATTCTATGAAGAATATCAGTTTCTATATCTGAGATGTGCTTTCAAATATGGAGTTTAACGTTTCATATTCAGAATGCTTAAGCAGAATTGTGTCTATGAAATTCGATTAGGTAGTAACAAAAATACTTGAAAATTCTAGCGGGATGTTCAGACTCGATTACTCTGCGGGATTTAGATTTTATTTTAGCGTGATCAAATGAATTTGAAGAATGCGAGCAATCGAGACTTGTTCCTTTGCTTTGATTTTTCGTTCAGAGACTTTGCGGTAAAACTAAACTGCGGGATAAGACAGTAGTGCCTGGAAATTGTACGAAGCAAGTGGTTAATTTTAATGTGAGCCCCTGAATTTATGAGATTCCGATATATACACTTTCAGCTTGGGAATGAATGCGCTATAGTGAAATCTTCAGGTTCTGGCGTGACATTTGGTTAAGGAGGCGCTGATTAAGCCTTTCGACAAGCTCAGAACGGACGGCAGTGTGTTGATTACGTTCGTGGCGCGCCTGAAACAAGCATCACACACAAAAAGGAAAATTCATGGCAAATTGGTTTGAAGATAATTCGTTATCGATTGGACATACTCCACTGGTGCGGCTTAATCGGGTGACTGATGGAGCAGCGGCACTGGTATTGGGAAAAATTGAAGGACGTAATCCGGCGTATTCGGTGAAGTGCCGCATTGGCGTGGCGATGATCGACGATGCTGAGCGCAGAGGATTGCTTGGGCCCGGAAAAGAGATTGTCGAGCCGACCAGCGGTAATACCGGCATTGCGCTGGCTTTTGTGGCGGCAGCCAGAGGGATTCCGCTGACCTTGACGATGCCGGAAACGATGAGTCTGGAACGGCGTAAATTACTGGCGGCATTGGGTGCCAAGCTGGAATTAACCGAAGGGGCGCGCGGCATGAACGGGGCATTGGCCAAGGCGGAAGAGATTGTTGCTTCCGATCCGGGGCGCTATGTGCTGCTGCAACAGTTCAAGAACCCGTCCAATCCGGCGATACATGAAAAAACCACCGGGCCGGAAATCTGGGATGATACGGACGGAGCCATCGATATTTTTGTAGCCGGCGTGGGAACAGGCGGCACAATTACGGGAGTTTCCCGTTATATCAAGCAAACCAAGGGCAAGGCCATCACCTCGGTGGCGGTTGAACCGGCGGCCAGTCCGGTGCTGTCACAGAAACGTGCCGGTGTGTCACTGACACCCGGGCCGCATAAAATACAAGGCATTGGCGCAGGCTTTGTACCCGATAATCTGGATCTTGCATTGGTGGATGAAGTCGAGCAAATCAGTAATGAAGAAGCGATTCTTTATGCGCGGCGACTGGCGCGGGAAGAAGGCATTCTGGCGGGTATTTCCTGCGGCGCAGCGGTTGCGGCTGCGGTGCGCCAGGCCAAAAGGCCGGAGAATACAGGAAAAACCATTGTGGTTATTTTGCCGGATTCCGCTGAGCGTTATCTGAGCAGTATTCTTTTTGAAGGATTGTTTGATGAACAGGGTTTGACAATAGAGTGAACAATACCAAAAGAACAAGAGACCTTCTTTTGCGCAGCACTTTTCTGGATGTGGATAGCATTGTGGATGAGTTGCGTGCTTTACGCGTAGCTTCGCTGGAGAGCCGCAATCGGCATGACAGGCCGCCCAAACTGCCGTCACGCAGGATTCTGGCTGGAGTGGCTGAAGGCTTGAGTGCGGCGTTGTTTCCTAACCGGCTGGGTTCGTCGGAATTGGCGGATGAGGGCATTGATCATTACGTCGGGCATACGCTGAATATGACATTGCGGGAGTTGATGGTGCAGATTCAGCATGAATTGCATTATAACTCCGGGCTGGAGACGCTCAGTAATGAGGATCGTGAGCAATCGGTAGTCATTACCCAGGCGTTCGCCAAACGTTTGCCGGAAGTCAGAAGCCTGCTGGAAAGCGATATTATTGCGGCTTATGAGGGTGATCCGGCGGCGCGTAATGTGGATGAGGTGCTGGTTTGTTATCCGGGCATCATGGCCATTACGCACTACCGGCTGGCGCATGTTCTGCATGGATTGGGCGTACCGCTGATAGCGCGCATGATTTCAGAAATTGCACATTCAGCAACCGGGATAGAAATCCATCCGGGGGCGCAGATCGGCGGCAGTTTCTTCATTGATCATGGCACTGGCGTGGTGATTGGTGAAACGGCCGTGATTGGCCAGAATGTACGCCTCTACCAAGCCGTTACCCTGGGCGCCAAACGTTTCCCGGTGGATGAGAATGGCACGCTGGTGAAGGGTAATTTGCGTCATCCCATTGTAGAAGACGATGTGGTGATCTACGCAGGGGCAACGATATTGGGGCGCATTACCATCGGACGGGGATCGACGATCGGCGGTAATGTGTGGTTGACACGCAGCGTACCTCCCGGTAGTAATATTTCACAGGCGCAGATGCGCCAGGAAATGTTTGAAGGTGGCGCCGGGATTTAATTGATATAACATTGTTATGGATCAAATGGATTCATCCGATTTCTTGATATGTTTAAAAATAGGTTATAAATTTAAGTTGTACAGAGCGGATCAAGACATGGCATTATTTGAAAAGTGTTAGTTTGTTTGATGAGGTGGCTATGACTATTAACAAAATAATTCTTACGTTGGATGATGCCAAGAAAATCGCTGTGGGTGCGGAGGCTGAAGCGTATCGGAATGGGTGGCCGGTTGTCATTGTAATTGTGGATGATGGCGGGCATTTGCTCTACCTGCAACGCCTTGATAACGCCCAGTTCGGTAGTATCAATGTGGCGATTGAGAAGGCGCGTGCCGCGATTGCTTTTCGCCGCCCGACCAAGATATGGGAAGAGAATATCGCAGAAGGACGCATGCGTTATTTGAATTTGCCGGGTACATTGCCCATTGAAGGAGGGTTGCCGATTACGGTGAGCAATCAATTTGTCGGCGCAATTGGCGTCAGTGGTGTACGGTCATTTCAGGATGCGCAGATTGCCCAGGCCGGCATTGATGCATGGGTAGCTTAAACCTGAGTATCTCAAGTCAGTTGTAGTTTTATGATGCTTTATTTACCGTGAGTTAACAGCGTTGAAAACTTAAATACTAGAAACGGAGGGTACACAAATGTCAGCTTTTACTTTATACAATCCACCAACACATACGACCTCAAGCTTGGCTTCAGCCTTGTTATCGGCAGCATCAGGCGTCACAATCAGCGCGGGTTCTATCACGCTGAAATATGGAACCAGCTCCGATTTTTCTTCAGGTGGTACAACAACGAGCACTTCATCCATTGCTTTCTATGACGGCACTATTCCGGGTCTTGGAATCGGCTCCGGTCTTTTTCTTACCTCAGGCGATGGAGATCCTCCGGTAACCAATACCGCCGGCAGCTATGGCGTATCGCTGACGCCTTCTGAGACGGATTCCGATCTGAATACAACGGTTCATGGTGCTTTTTCAGCGGCGGGTGATGTTGAGGATGCCACTGTGCTTGAGTTCAGTTTTACCGTCAGTGATCCGGCTTTAACCAGTGTCAAATTTAATCTTGTCTTTGGATCCGATGAATTTCCTGAGTTTAAAGATAGCAGCTTTGTCGATATTGCCGGTGTGTATATCAATGGTGTCAACTATGCATTGTTCAATAACCGGGCTGATCAGCCGCTGAGTATTCTAAGCGCTAATTTGGCGGCCGGAAATTTCAGGGATAATGCAGGCGGCACTGTATCTCTTGAATATGATGGCATCTCCAATTTGCTGACGGTTATTGCACCGGTAAACGTGGGTGTCAATAAGATCAAGGTTGCCATTTCAGATACAGGGGATCAGATTTACGACTCGGGACTTTTCATTGGGGATTTGCATGCCGTAGCATTTTCCGGATCAGGGTTGGCGCTGGATACTAAAGGTTCTGAATCGGATGATCCCTTGGTTCAAGGTTTCGATTTTAATGAATTCTTTGATCTGGGCGGCGGTAACGATAATGTATTTGGTGGCAAGGGCGATGATGTTTTGGATGGCGGTGATGGATTTGATGCGGCTATCTTCAGCGGGAATTTTTCTACTTATGATTTCAGCAAATTGTTTACCGACAATACGATTTCAGGTACTGATGGAAAAGACAGTCTTGTCGATATAGAATTTGGATTGTTTGATAATGATCTGTTCGCGTTCAATACCAATGTGGGTGATGCAACCTATAATATTTATGCCTTATTGGAGGCTGCATTCAATGCAGCGCCTTCTGCCAGTCTGCTCAGTGAGTGGGTTAAGGAAGGAATGGATGGGAAAAATCTGGCGACTTTAGCCCAGGAGATGATCAACACCTATGCACCGGGTGTTTCAAATGAGGTCTTGATTACACACTTATTCCAGACTGTTGTTGGCACTACCCCATCACAGGCTGATGTGGATGCATTCAATGCGCTCATCGGTCCGGGCAAGACATTCGCGACACAAGGGGATTTGTTTGCTTTCGCAGCCCTGAACGAACTCAATACCAATGAAATCGCATCTATAGTGGGCACACCAATCGCTCTTGATTTGTCTCAATTCGTTTGAATCTGATTGTTAAGAATTTATATGGCTATTGGGATAGCTTGGAGCGTGGCTATCCTGATAGCGGTAACGGTTGATTTATATTCGGGTGATTGTAAGGGTGCAATCAGGCATGTTTTTCCTCATCAGTTTGTGCCAGATAGATGAGAATAATGCCAATAATCATGACTAACCGGAATGCTGCTTGCTGTCCATTGGCGATTTCCGATTGCCACATCAAGAACCATTCTCCACCAACGGTCATAAATCCTGTAAACCATAGTATAAAACCGAGTGTTAATCCCAGAATTGCCATTCTTTTTGCTTGATTGAATTGTGCGGGATATTTGATGTTTCTGTATAAATGAAAGCCACCCAGCCAGCAGAGCGCTGCAATAACGATTTCAATAAAAATAATCAAACCATAAATCATATGATGAATCACTGGAGACTCAATGGCTCGCCAGAGTCCTTTGTTATCGGGAAAAGTGGTATCCATCTTAAGGACATGATTGACGATTGTGAAATTTGAGTCGTAGTCGGTCAGGTTGTTGAATGCCACTAGTGAGGTATAAAGAGCGATAGCCAGGACTAATACAACTTTTGATAATCGCGTATACATGATCAACGGGATAAAAAGAAGAGCTTCTGATGGTACGTTTAGCGTCCAGCCTGATCGTTTGGCAAAGTTCTAAGGTTCAGGCCGGACTGATGATGTAATAGAGGATCAGGAAGTTTGCTGGATGCCAGCCAATAACCAAGTGGCATCAGGATCCTTAAGATTTTTCTGGACATGCCAGATTTCATCAAATGCTTCCGGCGTACCATCGGGGGCATCGCGTAGTTGACCGGTAAAGCGCACACTTGCTATCGCCATCTCATCGGTGGTTTCAATATCCAACAGGTTTGCATCAATGAACATAACTTCCGTTTTTTGCTGGGTGTTGCCGCGTTCATTAATCTGCATACTGATTTCTGCTAGCATTTCCGGCGTAGTGTATTCGCGGATATCGTTAATATCACCCGCATCGTGCGCGGCTTGCAAACGTATGAATGAAACCTTTGCATTGCGTATAAAGGGTTCTACCTTGAAATCTGCCGGGATATTGGGTTGACGATAGGCTGTGCCGCTGTTGTCAGTTGATGCGGTATTATTGGTAAAGGGTGGTGTGTTAAATCGATTCTGAGTGCCTGTATTTGCGCCGGAATATTGCATGGAAGGCATGGATTCTCCGGGTCGAGGTTTTCGCAGCATGCGGATGACAAAGAAAACAGCGCCCATGAGTAATACCAGGATGACAATATCCATCATGTTGATATTTTCAAATGCACCGCCCATAAACAGGGCGGCCAGTAAGCCACCGGCTGCAAGGCCGGCCAGTGGTCCGGCCCATTTGCTTCCACCTGCAGATGCCGGCGCGGGTGCAGCGGAAGGTGATTGTTGTGGATTAGGCGCGGCTTGCTGGTTAACCGATGGGCGTTGCTTGCCGATATTCTTGCCGCCACCCATACGCTTGGCATCTGCATCAAAGGCAATCAATCCAAAGCTGAAGATAGCTAAAGTCAGAAGGATAAGTGTTTTCTTCATAGTCGTCTCCCAACCTGTTGTTAAATTATTAAGTATAGCATTGGGTTTGCGTTGGCAGCTATATTGAATTTTTAGCAGAAATATCTTGAATGATTCGCGTCAGTTTCTGCTATGTATTTAGCGCAGCAAGATCAGTCGGGGGATCGCATCGTTATCTATCCACACAATGGCGTTCTGATTAAATCGCTGCCCCAACGATTTGGAGGTATTCAGATCCAGACCAAGCACAAAAAAACTTTTTTCTGCAGGCCATACTTCGGCTGAATCAGTATTTAAGCTTTCAATCATTGCGTATGAACAACTACTTAAGAAATGCATGAGTGATTCGTGTAAGGCCCGATTTTCTTTATCGTTCAGAAGTCGGCTGAATGGATTATATGCGCTGATAATTGCAGCGCAAGGTTGTTTTGATGCGGTTAGAAGTCTTGCCAGCGGTTCTGAGTATTGATTGATTTGCAAGGAAATTGAGCCGGTGTCGGTGCCGATCTGATAATTTGCGCCGAGGTAACTGGTAACAAGATTTTCAGAGAGGGTTGATTGGATCAAACAATCATTCCTTAGTAAACAGTATCTTCTGGAAATAGAGTCATTTGAATCTCGAGCAAATTAATGATCGCTTTGTTCATGGCCATGTGTGTGATTTTTGCTTGAATGGGTGAGATTCTCATATTGCTCAGGTGTCATATTGCCCATATTGAGGACAAAGGCCACCATGGCCCAGATAGTATTGTCATCGTGACTCAGACCCCAGGCTGGCATGGCAGTCATTTTCAAGCCATTTTTGATAACCCAGAAATAGGCTTTGGCACGGTTCAATTTTTCGGTGTGATCGTTATCTGGTTTCCGTTGATAGAATACCGGCGCTTGTGGATAAAGACCTATCGAGAGTTCTGTCGGTTCCAGACCGGGAGCTAAATGGCAAGCCGTGCACATGGCATGGTAGTGGTGGGCGCCTTTCAAGAGCAGTTCTGCGCCATCCAGTGGAGGTACCTCCAGATCCTTGGCGCGTGCTTCAATGGAGCTCTCACGCACCCATTCGATGATCTTTTCAGTGATAATCCAGTGTTTTTCCGTAGCTGCCATATTGTAAGCGCCGGATCCGAGAGCGATGACTACCAGTATGAATGACACCAATAACAGACTGAAGATCTTTTTCATTTTCCGGCCTCAACAAATGATTTGGTTTTTACCTTCAATGATAAGTAACGAGTTTACCGTGCCATGGTACTTTTAATTTGAGAGGGAATCAATTTACATTTTTGAATCCTCACATTTTGCTGCTTTCCAGCTTGGCCTGGACACTTGCTTGATCAAGATGCGGTGCAAACATTTCTATAAAATCAAATATGTAGCCGCGTAAATAACTGTTGCGGCTGATGCCAATGCGTGTCGTGCTGGGTTCAAACAAATGACCGGCATCGATGGACCGAAGATTCTTGTCTCGTTTGGCATCAAAAGCCATGTTTGCCAGTATGCCGACTCCTAATCCCAGTTCCACATAAGTTTTTATCACATCAGAATCTATTGCGGTCAGTACCACGTTAGGCTCCAGCCCCCGGTTTTCAAATGCCTGATTGATTTTTGAACGGCCGGTAAAAGCAAAATCATAAGTAATGATGGGATACTGGTTAATCGCTTCCAATGTCAGTTTTTTTAATTTCAGGAGCGGGTGCTTAGGTGGTACAACGACGCATCGGTTCCACTGATAACACGGCAACATGATCAGCTCCTGAAATTGCTCGATCGCTTCAGTGGCGATAGCAATATCCGCTTCACCCGAAGTGACTAAGGCTGAGATTTGCGTTGGACTGCCTTGCCGCAGGATGAGTTTGACTTTTGGGTAGCGTTCGGTAAAGCGTTTGATTACAGGAGGCAGGGCGTATCGTGCCTGTGTATGCGTCGTGGCGATGGTCAGCGTGCCGCCGGCTTCATTGGTAAATTCCTGGGCAATTTTTTTGAGATTATCGGCATCGCGAAGCATCCGGGCAGCAATTTTTATGATCATTTTCCCGGGCGGAGTCACCTGTACAATGCGTTTACCATTGCGTACAAAAACATCCACACCCAATTCATCCTCAAGCATCTGTATCTGTTTGCTGATGGCGGGCTGAGAGGTGTGCAGATTTTTTGCCGCTTTGGATAAATTCATATCCTGATAGGCGGTTTCACATAAATAGCGAAGTTGTTGCAGTTTCATAAATAACACCTGCTAATAATAAATGGTTATATAAATCTAACATAATATTATTTTGAATTATAAAAATGTATTGCTATGATGCCGCCAGCTAAAAAAGCCAAACAAAAAAATAAATGGAATCAATTGCAAGGTATGACTTGCCAGTTTCTCTGGCGATACCGTCTTGCGTTGATCTTTTTTGTATGGAATGAATGTATTGTGTTTCATATGTGGTTAGTGCGCATGCGACGATCACCGTTTGGTTTTTTGGTAGAATAGCGAGATTGCGATATGCTACCGGCAACAGTAATGGCATGTATCAAACTGATTTTTAAGTGTTCAAACAAAAGCCGGGCAGTATACTGAATGGGCAATACATTTAAGGCGACAATGAAGCAATTGTTCTGTATGCCACGATGATAAATAGCTGTGATGGTAACTTGCTGATTCATTGACAGGTTTCAGTAATTTTCCGGTAATGAAACAAAGGATTGATTGATGAGTACAAATATTGAGAATAAGCCGAAACAGGTCACGTGGTTTAATGGTTGTGGAGGACGCATTGGGATTGTGGTGGGCGAGAGCGGTGAACATGCCTATATCGGTATGGCCTTAAGGCATGACGAAGATGCTGATGTCAATCATATTATGCAGTATGGCGCCAAATTTCCGCTGGATGCTGCATTATTATTGCCGGTATCGAAATTTTATAGCAAGACGGAATCTTAGAGTATTTAGACAGGTTGAATTTCTGGTTAATAAAGATAGTCCAATATCATTGAATTTATTGCATATCATACTGAGCATCGTTGAATGAGTGTGCGGGGAAATTAAATATGTATCGCTATGATGAATATGATCAGCAAATAGTGGATGAGCGTGTGAAGCAGTACCGTGATCAGGTACGTCGGCGTCTTTCCGGTGAATTGACGGAAGAGGAATTTCTGCCTCTGCGTTTGCAAAATGGCTTGTATATGCAAATACATGGGTATATGTTACGCATTGCCGTGCCCTATGGTCTGATATCTTCAAGGCAGATGCGCATGTTTGCGCATATTGCGCGGAAATATGATCGTGGTTATGGTCATTTTACGACACGACAGAACATTCAGTTTAATTGGCTTAAGTTGGAAGAAACGCCGGATATCCTGGCTGATCTGGCTTCGGTCGAGATGCACGCCATCCAGACATCCGGTAACTGTGTGCGCAATATTACATCGGATGAATTCGCCGGTGTTGCATGGGATGAAGTGGTTGATCCGCGTCCCTATGCCGAGATTTTGCGTCAATGGAGCACTTTTCATCCGGAGTTTGCCTATTTGCCGCGTAAATTCAAGATCGCAATCAGCGGGGGCAAGGAAGATCGCGCCGCTATCAGCGCACATGATATCGGCTTGTCGGTGACTAAAAATGCCCAAGGCAAAACCGGTTTTCGTGTTCTGGTGGGAGGCGGGCTGGGACGTACCCCCATCATTGGCAGTGAAATATGCGAATTCCTGCCCTGGCAGCATGTTTTGACCTATGTGGAGTCCATACTGCGAGTCTATAACCAGTATGGCCGCCGTGATAATAAATATAAAGCGCGTATCAAGATACTGGTAAAAGCTCTGGGGATTGATGAGTTCAGGCGTCAGGTTGAAGCCGATTGGGCGGATCTTAAGGACGGTCCAGGCACTTTAACCGTTGAAGAAGTCAATCGCGTGGCCAGTTTCTTTACGGATCCAGCCTATGAAATACTGGCGGATCATGATTCGCAACTGAATGCATTCCAAGCGGATAGCCGTTCATTTTCCAACTGGATGTCGCGCAATGTTAAACCGCATCGTGTTCCCGGTTATGCGATTGTCGTTTTGTCATTGAAGAAACCGGGCAATGCACCGGGCGATGCGACGGCTGAGCAAATGGAGGTAGTTGCGGATTTGGCTGATCGTTATAGTTTGGGAGAATTACGCGTTACCCATAAACAGAATCTGGTGTTGGCTGATGTCAGGCAGAAAGATCTGATTCGTTTATGGCAGGAAGCGACTGCACATGAGTTGACTGCACCCAATATTGGTTTGTTGACAGACATGATCAGTTGCCCTGGCGCGGAATTCTGCACTTTGGCCAATGCGCGTTCCATACCGCTGGCAATATCCATTGCCAAGCGCTTTGAGGATCTGGATTTTCAGCACGATATCGGTGAAATCGACATCAATATCTCAGGGTGTGTGAATGCATGCGGGCAACATCATATCGGCAATATCGGCATTACCGGGGTTGAGAAAAAGGATCATGATGAATGGTATCAGGTATCATTGGGTGGCGCTGAAGGCAATCACAGTGCGATCGGCAAGATTATCGGCCCGTCCTTTACTTTTAATCAGGTACCTGAAGTGATCAATCGCCTGTTACAGGTTTATTTGCGTGAACGGATAGAAGCCGAAAGTTTTATTGATACGGTACGCCGCATGGGTCATACGCCCTTTAAGGAACATGTGTATGCAACAGATTTTGATGGAGAGGAAGAAGAGTCCGTCGACAAGCATGCTGTCATTCCTGCGCAATATTCGGTTCCTTATTATTCTCCAAGGTTCTAATCAAGATGATTATAAAAAATAAAGCGATCATTGAGGATGACTGGACTGTTCTGCGATTAAATGAGCAGGAATCCGCCGGGAACGTAGTTGTTGCAGCAGGTAAAATGATTGTTCCTCTGAAAGTATGGCTGGCACAACGCGATGCATTGCAACAACGTACTGAAATAGGCGTATGGCTGGCCAGTGATGAGCGCCCGGAGGATTTGCAAGGCGATATCCATAAATTTTCTGTGATCGCGGTTGATTTTCCGAAATTCTCGGATGGCCGGGGTTATTCCATTGCCTATAACTTGCGCGCGCGCCTGGGTTATACCGGAGAACTGCGCGCGATCGGCGACGTATTGCGTGATCAGTTATTCTATATGCAGCGCGTGGGTTTTGATGCCTTTGCACCACGCCCGGATCGTAAAATTGGGGACGCTTTAAAAGCATTAACGGATTTCTCTGAAGTTTATCAGGCTTCTTTTGATCAAAAACTGCCATTATTCCGGCGGGCGCCGCGCAAGGGAAATTCGACAGCAGGTTTAATCAATGAGTGAACTGCAAGAAAAAATTGAGCAGGTTGTCACTATTCTGGTCGAAACAATACGTGATTATGCGCCGGTTACATTTGCCAACAGCCTGGGTGCCGAAGATATGGTGTTGACCGATATCATCGACCGTTACCTGCTTAATATTGATATGTTCAGTCTGGATACCGGACGCTTGCCTCAAGAAACCTATGACTTGATGCAGACGGTGAGGGAGCGGTACAAAACGCCATTACGCATTTATTTTCCCAATGTGAAACAGATTGAGGCCTATGTGGCCAAGAATGGCGTCAATGGTTTTTATGCAAGCATTGATTTGCGCAAGGAGTGTTGCCATATCCGTAAAGTGGAACCATTACGCCGCGCCTTATATGGCAAACGCGCTTGGGTAACAGGAATAAGGCGTGAGCAGGCATCCACCCGGTTGGATTTGAAAGTGTCTGCTTACGATATGGGCAATCGCATGCAGAAGGTTAATCCGCTGCTTGAATGGTCCAATACAGAAGTTTGGAGCTACCTTAAACAATATGAAGTGCCTTATAACAAGCTGCATGATAGATTTTACCCCAGTATCGGTTGTGCACCCTGCACGCGTGCAGTTACACCGGGAGAAGATATCCGCTCCGGACGTTGGTGGTGGGAAGCGCCGGAAACTAAAGAATGCGGGTTGCATACCGGCAAGATCATCCCGCTAAAATAGATGCTATTGATAGCAATGCCACCCGTAATTTTTTTGGAAGCGGCCTGTTCGAGGCTTGCTTAATTTTTTGTATGTTGAGAGAAAGAAAATGAATAACCCTCCCTTTACCCATCTCGATGCGCTGGAAAGTGAAGCGATCCATATTATGCGCGAAGTGGCGGCGGAATGCGCCAATCCGGTTCTGCTGTTCTCCGGTGGTAAGGATTCGATCGTTTTACTGCGCTTGGCTGAGAAGGCATTCCGCCCCGGGCGCTTTCCATTTCCACTCATGCATATTGATACGGAGCATAACTTTCCCGAGGTGATCGAGTTTCGTGATCAACGCGTCAAGGAATTGGGTGAGCGATTGATCGTGCGCAGTATGGAAGATTCCATCAAAAAAGGCAGAGTGGTGCTGCGCTCGGAGAATCAGAGCCGTAATGCTTTCCAATCAGTGACGCTGCTGGATGCCATTGCAGAATTCAAATTTGATGCCTGTATCGGTGGCGCACGCCGGGATGAGGAAAAAGCGCGCGCCAAAGAGCGGATTTTTTCTTTCCGCGATGAATTCGGGCAATGGGATCCAAAAAATCAGCGCCCGGAATTATGGGATATTTATAATACCCGGACACATCCTGGCGAGAATATCCGTGTATTTCCAATCAGTAATTGGACTGAGTTGGATGTTTGGGAATATATCGCGCGCGAGAAACTGGAAGTACCCAGGATCTATTTCGCGCATCAGCGTGCCGTGATTCGCCGTGCTGCGGGTTTGCTGCCGGTTTCTCATCTGGTGCAGCCGCAAGAGGGCGAGAAAATGGAGCAAATGATTGTGCGCTTCCGAACGGTAGGGGATATGAGTTGCACCTGTCCGGTGGAATCAGATGCAGCCAATGTTGAAGAAATCATTGCTGAAACTGCCATGACGCGTATTACTGAAAGAGGCGCCACTCGTATGGATGACCAAACATCGGATGCTTCCATGGAGCTACGCAAGAAAGAAGGCTATTTCTAAAATGAATGCATGAGCAGTGAAAATGACTGAGTAAACACCGCATTCAGTCAGGGGAATAAATCCTGCCTCTGCCCATTCCTAACAATTTGCTTCTAAATTTTGCGGTGATACGAATTTCCAAAAGGTTTCCAGATGTCGGCAATTGAAAAAATTTCGTTTGATCAAACCGGGTTATTACGCTTCATTACCGCAGGCAGTGTGGATGACGGCAAAAGCACTTTGATTGGTCGCCTGCTGCATGACTCAAAGTCTATTTTTGAGGATCAATTAACGTCGATTACCAACACGACACGTAAGCGCGGTATGCAAGGCGTGGATCTGTCCTTGCTGACAGATGGATTGCAAGCTGAGCGCGAGCAGGGGATTACTATTGATGTGGCGTATCGTTATTTCGCCACACCCAAGCGCAAATTTATTATTGCGGATACACCGGGCCATGAGCAATATACGCGCAATATGGTCACAGGTGCATCGACCGCCAATCTGGCGATTATTTTGATTGATGCGCGCAAGGGCGTGCTCACACAATCACGCCGTCACGCTTATCTGGCAAGTCTGGTGGGTATTCCTCATCTGGTAGTGGCGGTCAACAAAATGGATCTGGTGGATTATTCGCAGCCGGTTTTTGAAAAGATCTGTCAGGATTTCGCGGCTTTTGCAGAAAAGCTTAATCTACGTAATATCGAATATATTCCGATGTCTGCGCTCAATGGGGACATGGTGGTCGAGCGTGGGGATCAGCTTAACTGGTATCAAGGTTCCACCCTGATAGATTTGCTGGAAAATGTCTCCATTGAAGATGATATTAATCATGAGGACTTTCGTTTTCCTGTGCAATGGGTGTGCCGGCCACAAACCAAGGAACTGCATGATTTTCGTGGATACATGGGACGTATTGAATCCGGTTCCATACACGTTGGAGACAATATTACGGTGCTCCCATCGGGTCTGACCTCGCGCATCAAGGAGATTATCCTGTATGAAGGCCCCATTAATGAAGCGATCGCTCCACAATCCGTCACGTTGACCATTGAAGATCATCTGGATATTTCCCGAGGGGATGTGCTGGTAAAGACCGGTGAAACCCCACGGGTTACCAAAGCATTTGATGCGATGTTGTGCTGGCTTTCTGAGCAACCACTCGATCCTAACCGGAAGTACCTGATCAAGCAATCGACCCGCATGGTCAAAGCGGTCATAAGCCGCATTGATTATCGAGTCGATGTCAATACTATGGCTCATGAGGCAACAAATACATTGAAAATGAATGATATAGCCCATGTCGGATTGAAAGTGCAGCAGCCCCTTGTATGTGACGACTATGCACGCAACCGTTCAACCGGGTGCTTTATTGTCATTGATGAAAGCAGTAATAATACGGTGGCAGCCGGTATGATTTCCCCTGCTGAGGAATAAACGAGAATCCAGGAAACGGCAGGATAGTTAAACTTTGATGCGAAATAATCATCAGGAACTAAAAGGGATTATTATTCTGGTGGCTGAGGATAATGAAATGAATCAGCAGGTTGTCAAGGAAATTCTGGAATGCTCAGGTGCTGTTGCCGCTATGGTTCAGCATGGAAAAGAAACTGCGGGTATGAACGATTTTCTAGCTAAACCGGTTGATCCTGATTTGCTGGTCAATACTATTCTGAAATGGTTGATACCCATAAAACAGGCAACAGAAATCAATCCGGAATAAATAAGATAATTGGAGTTGCGAGAAGACTTCTGATTACGAGACCGGCACCTGTTTTTCTTAAAACACGTTAATATAAGCTGCTGTTTTTATAATGAACGGGTAATTCTCCGAACCAGTTGATGATGTTATATACGAGTGTTTGATTAAATTGCCCGGATGAACAAAGAAAGAAATATACGTGTACTGGTGCTCGATGACGACAAATTTATGCTTAATTTTGTCAGTCATTTGCTCAGGGAGCTGGGTGTCAGTGAAGTGCTTGTTGCCGAAGATGGTAAAGCGGGTTTGTTTGTGTTGTCTGCTCAAGTCGCCATTGTGGATCTGCTGATCTTTGATATTGAAATGCCGGGTATGGATGGCATTGAGTTTCTGCGTAATATTGCGGACCAAAAATATGGTGGCAAAATTGTATTATTCTCAGGTGTGGATGCTGGTTTGCTCAAAGCAACCGAACGGTTGGCCGTTGTACGTGGATTGAATGTCATTGGAACATTGGCGAAGCCTGTTACGGTCGGCGCTCTGGCGGCGATACTGGAGCAGCTTTCGTTGCCGATTCGAGCAAATGTGGATCCTTCCAGAATAAGACAAATTTTTGATGTGGAAGAAATCAGGCAAGCGCTGATTGATGACCACATCGATATGTTCTATCAACCCAAAATTTCCGCTGCCAGCGCTCGTGTAACGAGTGTTGAATGTTTGGCGCGTTGGCGGCATGCGCAATATGGTTATATTTCTCCTGACAATTTTATTTCAATTATCGAACAAAGTGGTTTGATCAATGATTTTACACGGAATATTTTAAAAAAATCCGCGCAACAGTTGGATTTATGGTTACAGCAGGGATTGGATTTGAAAATTTCCGTCAATGTTTCAATGCAGAATCTGGATCGGTTTAATTTGCCGGAAATTTATGAAGAAGCGGTGCGCGGCTGTAATGTACCAATTGACCGGGTCATTCTGGAAATTACTGAAAGTAAATTGGGGGAAGATTTTGCAAGAAGCTTGGACATTTTGACGCGAATAAGGCTTAAAGGATTTGGATTATCCATTGATGATTTTGGCACAGGTTATGCGACCATGGAAACACTCAAATATATGCCGTTTACTGAACTCAAAATAGACCGGATCTTTGCGCACGGGGCTACCAAGGACGCATCCGCTCGTGCAATTCTTGAGTTGAGTATAAAATTAGGCAAGGTTTTTGGCCTGAATGTAGTCGTAGAAGGTATTGAAACTCAGGCAGACTACGAATTGGCCGCAGAGCTTGGGTGCGATGAAATACAGGGGTATTTTATTGCAAAACCCATGCTGCCTGATGAATTTGTCCAGTGGTTATCTGATTATGAGAAGAATCAGTAATGAGTATTTTTGGAACTAGGAGCCTGCCGGAATTAAGACTAATCTACCGCACCAATGGGATAACGGTTCATATTTCCTCAATTTTTCGTTGCATAGTCTAGCTATGCGCCTCAAAATTAAGAAAATCCGTACTCGTTCTCCCACTTGGCTCGTGACGATTGCTTAAGTCCGGCAGGCTCCTAGCGCAGGGTATCATTGATTGTGTATCAGATAGTTATGCAGAATAATAAAACGTTAAATAAATAATTGATTATGAAAAACTTGGATAAAACGTTGTACGTTCAACAAGAAGCAATGACCGCTTCACCGGATTTTAATTTCGGGCTCACAATTACCGATCTCTATCGTCGCAGTGGTTTGGTTAAACTGGATCAGATATTTCTGGATTTTCTCCGTACCGGCGATGAGGTGCTGTGTAAAAGGCTCGAGCACGCGCGTGCGTATCCTGATGAATTGCCGGCCAAAGATGATTCTGCGCTATTGATTGAGATTGCACCCTGGCTGGAAGATTTTATTGCCCGGCTATTCAATATTGAAAATGAAGTGCAGCAATTGGCTGCAAGGCATCATGAGCTGGCCCCGCTTTATTTCTGCAAGCGGCAATTTGTCCAGCGCCGGGCCAAAGGAAAAGTCAGGGATGCAGAATTGGACACAATTGATGGCCTGAGGCTTGAAAAAGAATTGGCGGCGGAATTTGATGAAGCTTTCTCTGAACTGGTTTTTGCCACTAAAGTGACGCAATGGATGGAAGCGGAAGCAGAAAATGAATCACGCCTGAACAAGGCGTTGCACTATGCGGCCTGGGCATTGAGAACGCCTGCCGGACAGCAACATACGCAGCAGGGTATTTTATTCAAGTCGCCCGCCAAACTGGATTTCCAGCATTTATTGACACTCGATACCGATGATTCCGCAGGATACCCCGTGCATCGGCTTGGGCATTTGCGGGAGCGTAATGGTTTTGAGCTGACCGATGCGGGAACCGACCTGATGGGCGCATTGGACGAAGCCAACTATTGTATCTGGTGTCATGAGCAGGGCAAGGACTCATGCTCAAAAGGCATGATACAGAAATCCAAGTTACCGGATGAGCCACTCACATTCAAGAAAAGTGAATTGGGTGCTCTGTTGACAGGCTGCCCACTGGAAGAACGTATTTCCGAATTTCATAAACTCAAAACGCAAGGTGTCGCAGTGGGCAGTCTGGCGATGATCGCGCTGGATAATCCGATGTGTGCGGGCACCGGGCACCGGATTTGTAATGACTGCATGAAATCCTGCATTTATCAGAAACAGGAGCCTGTGGATATCCCTCAAGCCGAGACACGGACTCTGAAAGATGTATTGGCGCTCCCTTGGGGATTTGAGATTTATAGCCTACTGACGCGTTGGAATCCATTGAATCTGCGCCGGCCTGTCCCGAAACCAGCATCCGGGCGTAAGGTGTTGGTGGTGGGTATGGGACCGGCTGGCTATACACTGGCGCATCATTTGATGAATGAAGGCCACACAGTAGTGGGCATTGATGGACTTAAGATCGAACCTCTGCCGGAAGAGATTTCGGGCGTGAATCAGCAGGGTGAGCGGGTGCCCTTTAAAGCGATTCGACTTGCCAGTGAGTTGGAAGAAAATCTGAATCAGCGTATGCCGGCCGGTTTCGGGGGCGTAGCGGAATATGGCATCACTGTACGCTGGAATAAAAACTTCCTGAAACTGATTCGCCTGTTATTGGAGCGCAGAGAAGAGTTTGCTTTGTTTGGGGGCGTGCGTTTTGGCGGCACATTGACGACCGATGATGCATTTGCCATAGGGTTTGATCATGTAGCTCTGGCAGCAGGCGCCGGACGCCCTACCGTGCTGAATTTACCGAATGGATTGGCACGCGGGGTGCGTGCGGCCTCTGATTTCCTGATGGCATTGCAATTAACCGGCGCGGCGCAGAGTGATTCCATTGCGAATATGCAGTTGCGTCTACCCGTGGTCGTGATTGGCGGCGGATTGACAGCCATTGATACGGCGACCGAAGCATTGGCCTATTACCCGGTACAGGTTGAAAAGTTTTTAAAGCGGTATGAAATTCTCACCGCTGTGCAAGGGGAGGCTGCCGTCCGTGAAGTATGGGATGAGGAAGAAAAAGAGATCGCCGATGAGTTTCTTGGTCATGCGCGCGCAATCCGCGCAGAACGTCAGGCTGCTGAGCGGGAAGAACGTGCTCCGCGCATCATTGGGTTATTGCAATCCTGGGGTGGGGCAACCATCGCTTATCGTAAGCGTCTGGCAGACAGCCCCTCTTATACGCTGAATCATGAAGAAGTTGAAAAGGCGTTGGAAGAAGGCATCTGGTTTGCCGAAGGCTTGACGCCTGTGCGCGTCAATGTTGATCCATGGGAGCATATCCGATCGGTAAAATTTGCGGTACAAAAACAGGATGAAACCGGGCAATGGCAGGATGCCGGTGAAGTTGAATTATCCGCGCGCGCTTTGCTGGTTGCTGCAGGCACTCAGCCCAATACAGTGCTGGCGCGAGAGGACGAGAAACTGTTTAAACTCAATGGCCGTTATTTTACGGCTTGCGACGAAGAAGGCAATCCGGTGCAACCCCCATATGCCAATCCAAAACCGGACACGGCGATGGTGCTGCTCAGCCGTTACAAGGATAGTCAGGATGGCCGTTTCATCAGCTTCTTTGGCGACCTGCATCCATCTTATTCAGGTAACGTGGTAAAAGCGATGTCCAGTGCCAAGCAGGGCTATCCCGTGGTGAACCGGGTTCTGGAACGTGTTAAGCCAAAATCGGATCAGCCGGCGCAGCAGTTTTTTGCAGGCCTGAACAATCAACTGCGTCCAACCGTCTATAAAGTGGAAAGACTGGCCCCTAATATTATCGAAGTGGTTGTACATGCTCCGATGGCCGCAGAACATTTTCAACCGGGCCAGTTTTACCGTTTCCAGAATTATGCAACCCTGGCCACAACTGCCGGGGATACCCGGTTAGCCATGGAAGGGCTCGCGTTAACCGGCGCATCAGTGGATATCGCGCGTGGATTGGTTTCACTCATTGTTCTGGAAATGGGCGGATCTTCTAATCTGTGCGCGATGCTGAAACCGGGTGAACCGGTTGTGCTGATGGGTCCCACTGGAGCGCCGACAGAGATTCCCTCCGGTGAAACAGTGGTGCTGGCGGGCGGAGGTTTGGGCAACGCGGTGCTGTTTTCTATCGGTGCGGCGGCGCGTGCAGCCGGATCCAGAGTCTTGTATTTTGCAGGCTATAAAAAATTGGTGGACCGCTACAAAGTGGCAGAAATTGAGGCAGCCGCAGATATCGTGGTGTGGTGTTGTGATGAATCGCCGGGCTTTGCAGCCACGCGCCCGCAGGATAAAAGCTATGTGGGGAATATCGTGCAAGCCATGGTGGCTTATGCCAGCGGTGAACTCGGCGCTCAGCCCGTTGCATTGGCGGATGCGGATCATATTATTGCGATTGGTTCAGACCGTATGATGGCCGCTGTGGGTGTGGCTCGCCATAACCAACTGAAATCTTATTTAAAAGCAGATCATTTTGCCATTGGTTCGATTAACTCTCCGATGCAATGCATGATGAAGGAAATCTGCGCGCAGTGCCTGCAACCGCACCAGGACCCGGAAACCGGAAAAGTCACTTATGTATTTTCCTGTTTTAATCAGGATCAGCCGCTGGATCAGGTTGATTTTGCCGGCTTGGCAACCCGTTTGCGCCAGAATACTGTGCAAGAAAAATTGACAAGCCGTTGGATTGATCGTTGTTTAAAAACCGGAGTATGAACAAAAGTGATTAGGGATGTAGGAAAAGGATCGTTACCGGATGAGCCGTTGCCGGTTGATATCGCAATTCTGCAGCAAATGTTTCCTAACAATACGGCCTTGGTGCGTAAATTCGGACTTAAATTTATTGAAGTTGCCACTGATACAGTGGCAGAAATGAGAGCTGCGCAAGCTGATAAAGCTCTGCCAGAGCTGGGTCGTTTAGGCCATAAATTAAAATCTTCTGCCAGAACAATTGGTGCCTTGGGTTTTGCTGATTTATGTGAAGATCTTGAGAGAGCCGGTATCAACAATAACTGGTCTGATGCAGAATCATTGCTGGTAGTGATTCCGGCGGTATTGGAACAGATCGCGCGGCAGTTAGAGAAAGAGTTTGTGCAAATGGATAGTCAAGATCATTGAATGAGCGTACTGAATTATGACTAACCGGAAAGTAGGGCAATAATCATATGCCCGAATCAGGGGATTTGCCTGTCGGGTTGAAATCAATACGTATTATGCAATGAAAAATCAAGGTAATATGGACCCGCTTCTCCCATTTGCACAGTCGATCAGCCTTAATCCGGCAGGCTCCTGGTTATAGTCAGAATGGACATTACCAGCTTAATTGATTGCTCACGCAGTCAGAAAATCAAGCCGGATCAAGTTTTTCCTGAACCAGATAATGCATTGCGTGCAAATTGATTTATAATTCACAGTTCATTAAAAGAATGAAGTGTAGTACAACTTTTATTTTTATTTGCAAGCAGGTTGGCAAGAAAAGGGAGATCATCAATGCATATAGGCATACCCGCAGAGATTCGCGGGGGAGAAACGCGCGTAGCTGCTACACCGGAGACTGTGAAGAAATTTGCTGTTAAGCATCAAGTATCAGTACAGTCAGGAGCGGGTGCAGGCGCCAGTATACCGGATTCAGCATATCAAGAGGCAGGTGCGATGATAGTCACTGATGTGGCTGAGTTGTATGCGCAATCAGAAATTGTGCTCAAGGTGCGAGGTCCAGAATCCAGTGAATTAGCGATGATGCGTAAGGATGCGGTGTTGCTGGGCCTGCTGTCACCCCATCAGAAAGATGGCATAGCAACATTAGCTCAGCATGGGCTAACTGCATTTGCAATGGAGAAGCTGCCGCGTATTTCTCGAGCGCAGAATATGGATGTTCTGTCATCACAAGCGAATATTGCGGGCTATAAAGCTGTGATTATGGCCGCAAACGTTTATCAAAGATTCTTCCCCATGCTGATGACGGCAGCAGGCACTGTGAAAGCAGCGCGAGTTCTGGTCCTGGGCGCAGGTGTTGCTGGATTGCAAGCGATTGCGACAGCGAAAAGACTGGGCGCTGTAGTCGAAGCGTTTGATGTGCGGCCAGCGGCAAAAGAACAGGTAGAAAGTCTGGGGGCTAAATTTGTGGAAGTGCCTCTCAGTGATGAAGAAAAGGCAAAAGCTGAAACAGCGGGTGGGTACGCGACTGAAATGTCGGATGATTACAAGCGTCGTCAGGGCGAACTGGTGCATGAGCGTGCAATCGCAGCAGATATCATTATTACTACCGCTTTAATTCCTGGGCGTCCGGCGCCTGTTTTGATCAAAGAGGAAACCGTACAGGCGATGAAACCGGGCTCGGTGATTGTAGACATGGCGGTTGAAGCGGGTGGTAACTGTCCTTTATCAGAGTTGAACAAAACTGTGGTTAAACATGGCGTGCATCTGGTTGGTATTGCAAATATTCCAGGGCTGGTGGCAGCAGATTCCAGTACGCTGTATGCGCGAAATTTGATGAATTTTCTCAACTTGATGCTTGATCCAGAAAGTGGTGAATTGAAAGTAGACCATGGAGATGAGATTGTTGCCGGAACATTGGTTTGCACGGGCGGGGAAATTGTCAGTCAATCATAATTGACGGCAAGTTTAAGCAAAATATCGTGCTATTCAATTGTTACGTTTAGAACGGACAGCTAACGAATTTTAAAGGAGTAATCATGATTGGTGAAATTGATCCAGTTATTATCAATCTAACAGTTTTTGTGCTGGCAATTTTTGTTGGCTATCATGTCGTATGGAATGTTACGCCCGCTTTGCACACACCTTTGATGTCAGTGACTAATGCAATTTCCGGCATTATTCTTGTAGGTGCGATGTTAGCGGCCGGTCCGGCTGAAACGGACTGGGGAGTCTGGTTAGGTGCTGTTGCAGTCACACTGGCCGCGATTAATGTTTTTGGTGGATTTCTGGTGAGTCAGCGTATGCTGGAAATGTTCAAGAAAAAAGAAAAAAAAGGAAATGCGTAAATGTCAGCAAATATGGTAGCACTTGCATATTTAGTGGCTTCAGTATTTTTTATACTGGCACTAAAGGGCCTAAGCTCTCCCGAATCTGCGCGCCGTGGAAATTTGTTCGGGATGGTGGGTATGGCGATTGCTGTCGCCACAACCCTGACACTTACCGTGAACTGGCCGTTGATTCTGGGTTGTATCGCGGTGGGTGGCGTTATAGGCGCACTGGTTGCGCAACGTGTGCAAATGACAGCAATGCCGGAGCTGGTGGCGTTCATGCATTCACTGGTGGGTTTGGCCGCCGTATTTATTGCGATTGCAGCGGTTAATAATCCGGTTTCATTCGGTCTGCCGGAGATTCTACCGGCAGGCAGTAAGCTGGAGTTATTCCTGGGTACCTTTATCGGTGCCATGACATGGTCGGGTTCAGTCATTGCGTTTTTGAAATTATCCGGACGTATGAGCGGTACGCCGATAGTTTTTAGTGGTCAGCATATGATTAATCTGTTGTTGGCAGTCTTCATGGTTGGATTTGGTTTGTGGTTTTTCTTCAGTGAAACAACAAACTGGACTGCATTTATTGCAATGACTGCCATCGCTTTCATCCTGGGATTCCTGATTATTATTCCTATTGGCGGTGCCGATATGCCGGTAGTGATATCCATGCTTAACTCATATTCTGGCTGGGCTGCGGCTGGTATTGGTTTCTCATTGGGTAATCCGATGCTGATTATCGCGGGATCATTGGTGGGCAGTTCGGGTGCAATTCTTTCCTATATTATGTGTAAAGCCATGAATCGGCCCTTTCTATCCGTCATACTGGGCGGCTTTGGCAGTGATGGTGGTACGGCGGTTGTAGATGATGGTGTGCAGAAGACATACCGTAGCGGGAGTGCCGAAGATGCTGCTTTCTTGATGGGTAATGCCGATAGTGTCATTATTGTTCCAGGATATGGTCTGGCGGTAGCCAGGGCGCAACATGCTGTCAAAGAATTGGCTGAGTTATTGCATGAAAAAGGGGTTAATGTGCGTTTTGCGATTCATCCGGTAGCCGGGCGTATGCCAGGGCACATGAATGTGTTGTTGGCAGAAGCCGAGATTCCTTATGAACAAGTTCTGGAAATGGAAGAGATCAACAGTGACTTTTCGAATACTGATGTGGTGTTGGTATTGGGTGCAAATGATGTGGTGAATCCGGCAGCCAATGTTCCCGGTAGTCCAATCTATGGCATGCCTATACTGGATGCGCATAAGGCGCGTACGGTGATGGTGGTTAAACGCAGTATGGCCGTTGGCTACGCTGGTCTGGATAATGATTTGTTCTATATGGATAAGACCATGATGATATTTGGAGATGCCAAGAAGGTCGTTGAACATATGGTCAAAGCGCTATGACACGATGATCGGTTAGATTTGCAGGCAGGTTCTGAAAAAAGAAGCAATTATTTAAAGAGATTGCTTCTTTTTTTATTGAGTATGGATTGATGTGATTTATAACTCGAGCTCTTTAAGCGGATGAGGTTTTGCAATACCAAAACCTTGGGCATAATCGACGCCGATCTCATGTAATTTTGCGATGATATCGTCAGTTTCAACTAATTCAGCGATTGTTTTAATCTTAGCTTTGTGGGCCAGTTGATTGAGGGTTGTTACTTTTTCCAGGTCATCTTCATCACGAAGAATATTGCAAATCAGACTTCCATCAATCTTCAAGTAATCCATTCTCATTTTATCGAGCAGGTCTAATGAGCCAGGGCTATGACTAAAGCTGCATAATGAGACCAGGCAGCCTAGTTCACGAATCTTTTGCGTGAAAATAAGAGTGTCTGCCGGATTGGTTTCCGCATCCGAAGCTTCGACCTCAAAGCAAAGATTTGAAGCAGCTACATTCAATTTCTGTAATTGATCTTGAATAAAACCAGGGAAGGTATGATCACTTAAAGTGTCTCTGGCTACATTAAGACAAAATATCGAATCAGCTCTTGGGCGAACTGATAGCCATTGTGCGATATGATTGACTACCCATCGATCCAGTTGCGGCATCATTTTGAATTGATCGACGAAGGGTAAGAATGAACCTGGGGGCATCAGGTTGTTTTCTTCTTCATTCATGCGAATCAGAATCTCATAATACGAGGATGAGATGGCGGTAGATTTAATAGGGCTTATTTTCTGGCAGTAAAGATTAAATTCCCCCCCTTCAATTGCTTGCACAATACGTGCGGCTGTAACTCCTGCTTTCGATGCCTGGACACCCCGGAGGTTTGTAGCAGATGTTTCGTTTTGTTTCTGAGGCTCTGGTTTAACCGGGTTCGCCGCTTTATTTTTTGATGAGAGACGGTTCTTTTCTTGTGCGCGAGGAGTGTGTAGCGTATAGAAGCCGATAGTTTTCCCCTTGTTGTCGAGATGTGGAATATATTGCTCCGTGAAAATATAGGGGAAGCCTTTGGTCGATTTAAGAATGCGTTCGTTATGTACTGTTTTTCCAGCCAGGACATCTTCGACACAATCTTCAATACCAGAAGAAAATTCTTCGCTTGAGAATTCTTTTAGAAATTGCCCATCTATCTGGTCTGGCTTTAATCCAAACCATCGACGAAATATTCGATTATGGTAACGGCAACGTAGATCAATATTAAAATAGGCCAGCATGACGGGAATATTTTCATCGATAAACTGTGATTTTACTTTGCTTTCAGAGGTTGTTTTCTCAGCCCATAACCGATGTTTAATCTCATTTGCAAGCCTTTCCTTGCTAACTGATAATTGATCCGAGTAGCTTTTGATATTTTTTTCTGTACGCGCTATTTGGATAATGGTGAGTAGCAGTGCAGAGATTAAGGAAAGCTCTAATACGGCTAACCAGTGTAATGCGATTCCACTGACAAAATATCTGTCAGCTATGAGAGTAAGTGCAAGTATTAGAGCAATACAAGCTGCCAGATAAGGTTTGACAATATTGAACAGAGATGTTTTTTGCACGATGATTCCTTATTCCTGATATCTGAGATTCTTAATGTGCGTCATTGTCGTACATAAAATAACATTGTGATGTTTGTTCATTCGGCTAGTGTTTTATTGCATAAGAAGAAAGCGATTTCGTGACTAGCCAGAATTTCCATAAGTTAGAGCGCGTGATCACAAAATCCTGAGATGAAGTTTCATTGAGAATTGTAAGGGTCAGTTGATTGATTTCCCCTTTTTTAAGTGCCGCATGGAGCGGAGAGAACCAACTGTGTTCCATGTCCTTCAGTGTTTCACGCCAGCCATAGGCATTTCTATATTTGGCTTTCCCAGGTAATGCATCCAATACCACAAGATGATTTCCAGATAATTCAGTTTGTAGCCATTCATTAGCGTTGAGAGGGAGCTTTGAATGATTTGTGTTGTTGGCTAATGTCAGTGAGCGAGACAGGTCATCATTGCTCCATACATGGGTATACGGGGATTGTATAAATTGGGGCATATTCCCGCCCCCCCAGAACCAAACACTATTGATAGCCAATTCTCCACGAGATTCACGCGCTTGGTTAACTGGGTGTTCATGAAGTAACATCTGAATTTCATTAAAAATTTTATGCCAAATAACGCTTTCATTGCCGGTTGGCAAGAAATGATTAATGTTCATGCACGTAACCTGACTGAGTGTGTGTGTCTGTATTTCCGGCGCTCTGGGCATTTGGATATACCAGCGATCAGAGCATAATGGCAAGAAAGATAAATTGTAATCGCTTAAATTAAGATTCAGATCTTGCACGATGAGTTCGGCTTCTTCTCTGGAAATCGGAAAAGCTTGACTGTCAGCTAACATGATATGGTTTTGTTCAATGCGCAGATGCACGGGATCGGCACGCATCCAGAAATCTTTACCGGCTCTCATCAGGCCGGATCCGTCGGCATGTAACATTATGGGTGCGATAGGCCAGTTATTTTGTTGTTTTGCTACATTAAATGCGTTGCATAGCCATGATTCCATGTCTTGTGACTGATTCCGGGTAGAAATACTTTTTGATAACAGTATTTCTAAAGATGGCATCGATAGATTATTATAAATTTCTGATTGTGATATATCAGGCCAAAATAGATCGGGAATGAGAAGACTTAAATTCATTGTCATAATGCGGCTACTATATAAGTGATTCTGGCAATTAAATGAAATGCAATATTACAGTTTACGTTATGCAGCTCAAGAATTTCCTGGTTAAATAATCATGTTCGTGTTTTTAATATTTGATTGAACAGGCAAACAGTAATTGGCGAGCTTACCGGTCATCATGGAAAGACATCCTATTTGTACGTATAATAATATAATTAGAAATATCTGAAGTTTATTTCAGGTTGAGATGATTCATCTTGTAATGAGCGAGGGAAGATACCGCTTTTTCATAATAATGCTTGTGCAGGATGTTCTGGCTAGAGAGACTATGCGTCGTAATTTCTCAATGTGATATAGCTTTCACGGAGGTTTAGCGGGTTCTGCCGTTCTCTGTTTTTCTCGAATTAGAGGATAATTACTCGGTTTTACTGGCTCATACTGCAGTATGGAAGTTTGAATTAATATTAATCAGTCTGTATCAGTCAGTAGGAGTTGAAATAAACCAGTTATGTTTTATAAATTGCATTTGATATTCCAACAGTTGGAGCTGCCATGTATCAGCATATAAGAATACCCCCTGATGGTAAGAAAATTCAGGTCAAGGATGATCGTTCATTAAAGGTGCCCGATAACCCCATTATTCCTTTTATTGAAGGGGATGGTATTGGTATTGACATTACTCCGGTAATGCAGAGAGTTGTCGATTCGGCGGTTGAGAAGGCTTATGGAGGGCGGCGCAGGATTTCATGGATGGAGATCTATGCAGGTGAGAAAGCAACACAGATTTACGGGCCTGATGTATGGCTGCCGGAAGAGACTTTGCAAGCAGCCAAAGAGTTTGTGGTTTCAATTAAAGGTCCTTTAACAACACCGGTTGGTGGTGGTATTCGTTCGATTAACGTAGCGCTACGTCAGCAACTGGATTTATATATTTGTTTGCGTCCCGTGCGTTATTTTAGCGGTGTGCCAAGTCCGGTAAAGAGTCCAGAGAAAACGGATATGGTGATTTTCCGGGAAAATTCTGAGGATATCTATGCAGGTATAGAGTGGGAAGCGGAGTCAGAATCTGCCAGGAAAGTAATTGATTTTCTGATTAAAGATATGGGAGTAACCAGTATACGCTTTCCTCAAACTGCTGGTATTGGTATCAAACCGGTTTCAAAAGAGGGTACGGAGCGTTTAGTTCGGAAGGCAATTCAATATGCAATAGATAATCAGCGTCAATCGGTTACTTTGGTGCATAAAGGTAATATCATGAAGTTTACTGAAGGGGCATTCAAGAAATGGGGTTATGCTTTAGCTGCTGGGGAATTCGGGGCGGAGCTGCTGGATGGAGGCCCCTGGATGAAATTGCCGGTAGAAAATGGCGGGGTTATTATTAAAGATGTAATTGCTGATGCTTTCTTACAGCAAATTTTACTACGCCCGGAAGAATATGATGTAGTGGCGACTTTGAACTTGAATGGCGATTACATTTCTGATGCGCTGGCGGCACAAGTTGGTGGGATAGGGATTGCACCAGGAGCTAATCTGAGTGATTCTGTTGCAATCTTTGAAGCAACCCATGGTACAGCACCTAAATACGCCGGAAAAGATCAGGTAAATCCAGGTTCAATTATTTTGTCGGCAGAGATGATGTTGCGGCATTTGGGCTGGGTGGAGGCGGCCGACATGATTATCAGGGCAATGGAGGTAACTATCCAAGACAAGATAGTCACTTATGATTTTGCACGACAAATGACTGATGCCAAGCAAGTTTCTTGCTCTATGTTTGGCAATGCAATGATTGAGCGCTTGAATTGATAAGAAACACAAAAACCCCTTGTCGTGGTGACAAGGGGTATAGACTGCTATATATCTTTATGATCTTACTGTGTCAATAAGTCTACGCCAGTTTTCTGAACAAACAGTTAAGCGGATTGGATATTAGAGGCTTGTTTTCCTTTCGGGCCTTGAGTGACATCAAAGCTCACTTTTTGACCTTCTTTAAGGGTTTTAAATCCAGACATGTTGATTGCCGAAAAGTGTGCAAATAAATCTTCGCTACCATCGTCAGGAGTAATAAAACCAAAACCTTTGGAATCATTGAACCATTTTACTGTACCTGTTGCCATTTCTACTTCCTATATTAAGAAACTGGGCCGGAAACCCTAACACTATTTGAATTTCAAGACCATTAACGGATAAAACTGGTACCGCAGAGAACTTGAAGCCAAACGCCACATACTGTTTTACGCAAATCCGGGGTTAAAGTCAAGCGGTTACACTATATTTGTATGCAAGAATTGAGTAATTGCCTCAAGATACTTGAAAATTTTGTCGTAATCGTCAAATATGTCGATAGCAGAGAGAGTATTCTGTATTAATATGGTTTTATGAATAGATAGTAGTAGGGAAAATGGTGATGACTAAAAGTGGCTCAGAGGCCGTTATTCTCACGCAGGAGAAGATTAAGCAGAAATCTCCTCCAATGTATAAAATCTTATTATTGAATGATGATTTTACACCGATGGAATTTGTTATTGAGGTGTTAAAGATATTTTTTTCCATGAATCAAGAACAGGCAACACGAATAATGTTAAAAGTGCATACGGAGGGAGTCGGTGTGTGTGGTATATACCCGAGTGATATTGCAAATACCAAGGTTAGTCAGGTAGTTAAGTTTGCGCGAATAAATCAGCACCCGCTCAGGTGTGTAATGGAGGAAAACTGAAATGATTGCTCCAGATTTAGAAGTCAGTTTGCATATGGCATTTGTGGAGTCCAGACAAAAACGCTATGAATTCATTACAGTAGAGCACTTACTGTTGGCAATGCTCGATAACGCAAGTGCTGCTGAAGTGTTAAATGCTTGCTTGGTGGATATCGAAGATTTGCGATCCGTATTACTGGACCATATAGCGCACCATACACCGGTGATTAATGGTCATGAAGAAGTTGATACACAGCCGACATTAGGTTTTCAACGCGTTATTCAGCGAGCCATATTGCATGTTCAGTCCTCAGGAAAGAAAGAAGTTACTGGTGCTAATGTGCTGGTATCAATATTTGGTGAGAAAGACTCGCACGCAGTTTATTTCCTGAATCAGCGGGGTGTAACGCGGCTGGATGTGGTGAACTATATTTCCCATAATATCCGGAAAGTGCCGCACGAAAATGATGCCAAAACCGGAAATGAAGGGGATGGTGAACCAGAATCCAATTCTGGTGGCCTGCTCGAGAATTACACGGTAAATCTTAATCACTTGGCACTGAATAATAAAATTGATCCTTTGGTAGGCCGTGAAAAGGAGATTGAGCGTGTTATACAAACCTTATGCCGGCGGCGTAAAAATAACCCCTTGTTGGTTGGTGAAGCGGGTGTCGGGAAAACTGCAATTGCAGAAGGTTTGGCAAAACGCATTGTGGAAGAAGATGTCCCTGAATTACTGTTGAAGCATCAGATTTATGCGCTGGATATGGGGGCATTGCTGGCTGGTACCAAATATCGGGGAGATTTTGAGCAACGTTTAAAAACACTATTAAAACAATTAGCTGATAATCCATCAGCTATTCTGTTTATCGATGAAATTCATACATTGATTGGTGCTGGAGCTGCCTCGGGTGGTGTTCTGGATGCGTCAAATCTTTTGAAGCCGGTTCTGAGTACTGGGCAATTAAGATGTATTGGCGCAACCACTTTTAGTGAATATCGCGGGATCTTTGAAAAAGATCATGCCTTGTCAAGGCGTTTTCAGCAGATTGAAGTTAACGAACCCAGCGTGGATGAAACGATAGCTATTTTACGCGGCCTGAAGTCACGCTATGAGCAGCATCATAAAGTTAAATATACGGCCAGTGCACTGATCTCTGCGGCAGAATTATCAGAGCGTTATATTAATGATAGGCATTTACCAGACAAGGCAATTGACGTGCTGGATGAGGCGGGCGCTGCTCAGCGCATATTGCCAAAATCGAAGAAACGTAAAATTATTGGTAAAAGTGAAATTGAGAATGTAGTCGCCAAGATTGCACGAATTCCTCCACAGAATATTTCCACGGATGATCGCAACAAGTTGAAAACACTGGGCCGTGATATGAAAGCCATTGTTTTTGGGCAGGATAATGCAATTAATTCACTGACTGCAGCCATCAAAATGGCGAGAAGCGGGTTAGGCAATCCACAAAAACCGGTGGGTTCTTTTCTTTTTTCAGGCCCAACAGGAGTTGGGAAAACGGAAGTTGCGAAACAGTTGGCTTATGCATTGGGTATTCACTTGCATCGCTTCGATATGTCTGAATATATGGAACGCCACGCGGTGTCCCGCTTGATTGGCGCACCGCCAGGGTATGTGGGTTATGATCAGGGTGGATTATTGACGGAAACAGTGATTAAACATCCTTACTCAGTTTTATTACTGGATGAAATTGAAAAAGCGCACACCGATATTTTTAATATTCTGTTACAGGTCATGGATTACGGCACGCTGACAGACAATAATGGACGCAAAGCAGATTTTCGTAATGTAATCATTATCATGACAACAAATGCAGGCGCTGAATCTCTCACCAAGGCTTCGATTGGATTTACACAAGCAAAATTTGCAGGTGATGAACTGGCTGATATCAAAAAATTATTCACTCCCGAATTTCGTAACCGGCTGGATGCGATGATTTCATTTGCTCCTTTAGATCGGGAAGTTATTCTGCGGGTAACTGATAAGTTCCTGATTCAACTCGAAACACAACTGCATGAAAAGAAAGTTGAAGCAACATTTACTGAAGAATTGCATAATTATCTGGCAAAGAATGGTTTTGATCCACTGATGGGCGCGCGCCCTATGGAGCGTCTCATCCAGGATACCATTCGTAGCGCATTAGCCGATGAATTGCTATTCGGGCGTCTGGTCAATGGCGGCAAGGTAACTGTTGATATAGACAGTAATGACAAAGTTATTCTTTTGTTTGAGGAAGAAGCTGTAGTCATTTGATGGATAGCCGATTCCTGGAATCGGCTGGACTCAAGGTTGATCGGCCGTGCAAATGGGAGAGGCGGGTTCATATTACTCCGATTTTTCGTTGCATGAAATGAATATGTGCTTCAAAATCCGGCCAATCTGCTCTCCCTCTCCTATTTTGCTCGCTACGACCACTTGAGTCCGACAGCGTCTCCTAGACTAGGATTTTTTTCTTTCATTCCACTGTTTTGTGATCAGCTATCGGTGCTCCAGCAGGTAATGGTAATATACGCATTTTCTCAGTTTCTAAAAATTTCAAAGGACTGGTATCACCATGTATTCTCAGAAACAAACAATAGAAAGTGTCGATCCGGAATTATGGCAAGCCATTAAGGGTGAGATACAACGCCAGGAAGAATATATCGAATTAATCGCATCAGAGAATTATGCAAGTCCGGCTGTGATGCAGGCTCAGGGTTCCGTTCTAACCAACAAATATGCAGAAGGTTATCCGGCCAAACGCTATTACGGTGGTTGCATGTATGCCGACAAGGTCGAGCAACTGGCTATCGATCGATTAAAAGCGCTCTTTGGTGCGGAGTATGTCAATGTACAACCGCATTCAGGTTCCCAAGCCAATGCCGCAGTTTATCTCTCAGCATTAAAGCCTGGTGACACCCTGCTGGGAATGTCTTTAGCGCACGGAGGTCATTTAACACATGGTTCTAGCGTTAATATGAGCGGAAAGATTTTTAATTCGATTTCTTATGGTTTGCATCCGGACACTGAAGTACTGGATTATGACGAGGTGGAGCGATTAGCTCATGAACATAAGCCAAAAATGATTGTTGCGGGCGCTTCCTCTTATGCGCGAGTCATCGATTGGAAACGTTTCCGCAAGATCGCCGATGCAGTTGGCGCGTATTTATTTGTCGATATGGCTCATTATGCCGGACTGGTAGCTGCCGGGTTTTATCCTAATCCCGTTGGAATAGCGGATTTCGTTACGAGCACCACACATAAAACGTTACGTGGACCGCGTGGCGGCATCATCATGGCCAAACCGGAACATGAGAAAGCACTGAACTCGGCCATTTTCCCCCAGACTCAAGGGGGGCCTCTGATGCATGTGATTGCAGCTAAAGCGGTCGCATTTAAGGAAGCTGCCACTAAGGAATTCAAGGATTATCAGGAACAAGTCATTGAGAATGCCCGTGTAATGGCAAAGGTATTGCAGCAACGCGGATTACGGATAGTGTCGGGGCAAACGGATTGCCATATGTTTCTGGTCGATTTGCGCGCAATGAATCTGACGGGTAAGCAAGCGGAAGAATCGCTTGAGCTGGCGCATATTACAGTTAACAAGAATGCCATTCCCAATGATCCGCAGAAACCATTTGTTACCAGCGGTATTCGTGTCGGCTCACCAGCAATAACCACGCGTGGTTTCAAAGAACTGGAAACGGAACAACTGGCCAATTTGATCGCCGATGTATTGGCCGCACCTTTGGATTCGGCTGTTTTGTCACGTGTGGCTACTGAGGCAAAACGGTTGTGTGCAAAATTTCCGGTGTATGGATAGATTCTTCAAACCGGGTGGATATTAAACATATTCATCCGGTTAGTTTAATTAACGCAATTTTAAGCCAGTATGAAATGTCCTTTTTGCAATGCCGATGATACCAGCGTGATGGATTCTCGTGTGAGTGAGGACGGTCACAAAATACGGCGTCGCCGGCGTTGCCAAGCTTGTGATAAACGTTTCACGACGTATGAAACAGTCGAATTACGATTGCCTCAAGTTGTTAAACATGATGGCAGCCGGACCGAGTTTGACCGCAATAAATTGCTGACAGGCTTTAAGCGTGCGCTTCATAAACGCCCTGTCCCCACCAGTTACGTGGATGCAGCAATAGACCGTATCGTGCAAAAATTTATGGGGGAGCGTGAGGTTTCATCACGTAGTATCGGTGAGAGTGTTATGCAAGAGCTTTATAAACTTGATGAAGTGGCCTACATTCGTTTTGCATCGGTTTATAAAAGCTTCCAGGATGTGGATGATTTTCGCGATGCTATCAAGGAAGTGCAAAAACCACATCAACAACCGCAATCAAAGAAAGTATCTTAGGAGGTAAACCTGATCGTTGTTTTATCGACGGCTGTATAGCCTAGCCGATGCCAGGTAGACTCTCTGAATCTATATTAAGCTTTATCTATATGTTTTCTCCGGCTGATTATGCTTTCATGTCAACCGCTTTGCGTTTGGCTGAGAAAGGGCTCTATAGCACGGCACCGAACCCGCGTGTTGGTTGTGTGATTACGCAAAATGAGCAGATCGTTGGAAGTGGCTGGCATGAGCGGGCAGGGCAGCCGCATGCGGAGATTAACGCATTGAACTTAGCGGGTGAGGCGGCGCGTGGAGCGACAGCCTATGTCACATTGGAACCCTGTAGTCATTATGGACGTACGCCGCCTTGTGCGGATGCTTTGATTGATGCGGGTATTGCCAAGGTCATTATCGCCATGGAAGATCCCAATCCAATGGTATCAGGCCGTGGTTGCGCATTATTGGAACGGGCGGGTATTACAGTACAAACCGGTTTATTACAAACAGAAGCGCATGCGCTGAATGTGGGTTTTGTCACCCGTATGATTCATAACAGGCCATGGGTCAGGCTAAAAACTGCAGCAAGCCTGGATGGTAAAACCGCGTTGAATAACGGAACCAGTCAGTGGATTACGGGCGAAGCCGCACGGCAGGACGGACATCGGTGGCGGGCACGATCATGCGCCATCCTAACAGGTATCGGTACAGTAAAATCAGATAATCCTCAATTGACAGTACGTCATGTCGCAACACACCGTCAGCCGAAAAAAATAGTCGTGGACAGTCATTTGGCTATTCCATTGGATGCTCGATTACTGCAAGGTGAAGAAGTATTTATTTTTACGGCCAATACTGAAAATCAGGAGAAAAAAGCAGCGCTCAGTAGAATGGGTGCTCAGGTCATTGTTTTACCCGTTGCAGTAGGTGCTGTTGACTTGGGGGAAATGATGACAGTGCTGGCTAATCTTGGAATGAACGAGTTATTGGTAGAAGCCGGATGTGGACTGAATGGCGCTTTAGTTAAAGCCGGACTGGTCGATGAGATGATTATTTTTCTTGCGCCTCATTTACTCGGTGACGATGCGCAAGGGATGATTAAATTGCCGGAATTAGTTAATCTTGAGCAAAAGAAAGCACTTGAAATTATGGATTTACGCATGATCGGGCGAGATATCCGGGTGATTGCAAAGTGTCTATAAGATCGTATGCTTTATTCGCGATGGGGTTTCTTAGCAAGCTTGCGCTGTAATGTGCGGCGATGCATGTTGAGTATTCTTGCAGTGACCGAGATATTATTGTCGTTCTCAGTGAGGATGCGATGAATGTACTCCCATTCAAGCCGGCCTACCGATAAAGGATGTGCGCTGATGGGTATGCCGGATTCACCCATGGTGCGTTCAAAAGCAGCCATGATCTCATCAGCATCGACTGGTTTTGCGAGGTAGTGCGTAGCGCCGAGTTTGATGGCTTCAACCGCTGTGGCAATACTGGCATAACCGGTCAACATAACGATCCGGGTGCCAGGATCGAGGGTTTTCAATTGCTCAACCAGAACCAACCCGGACTCACTGGATAATTTCAGGTCAACAATGGCATATTCAGGTGTTGAAGCTTCAGCCAGTTTTAATGCATTTTCAATAGTGTGTGCGCAGGCTACACTGAAACCGCGTTTTGTCATTGCTTTGGCCAGCACATCACAAAAGACGGTATCGTCATCGACAATGAGTAAACTGGGATATTCGTTAGTATCCGTTGTCAAAGATTCAGTCATGGCACCTATCCTATCAATGGTAAAAAAACCTGTGTGCAGGCACCGCCATTTTCAAGATTAAACAAACGAACACTGCCGCCAAACCGCTCAATGTTTGCATTGGCCAGAAACAAGCCGATTCCGAAACCCTGTCCTGGCGCTTTACTGGAAAAGAAAGCTTCACCTGCGCGTTGCAACGCTTCCGCAGATAGTCCTTTGCCGTCATCAATGATTTCAAGATGTAGTGCCAGATTATCCCAGTTACTCTTGATCTCAATGCATTCTGAGGATGCATCTGCAGCGTTATTGAGCAAATTGAGCAAGGATTGGCTCAATAATTGATTATCCATAATTCTGGGCGCAGGTTGTGTGCCTGCACCTTGATACGTAAATTTAACGGAAGGGCGTATCAGTTTCCATTTATCCAGAACTTGATGAAGAAACTCATCGACGGGGAGTTCACTGCCGTGCTCAGCCCGGGCTTGCCCCGCTTTTGCCAGTAATTGGGTTAAGGTTTGTTTGCAATGGGCAATCTGATCACGCAGGATATGGATATTATTCTGGAATTCAACATCGTGTGTGTATTCTTGTTGTAATTCTCCCGCGACAACCGCCATGGTTGAAAGCGGTGTGCCGAGTTCATGTGCAGCACCGGCTGCCAGTGTTCCCAAGGCAATAATCTGTTCATTGCGCAATGCGTGTTCCCGTGCTTTGGCCAGATCCCGGTCCCGATCTCGAATAGAGGAACTCATTCTGACGACAAACCATGCGATGATGACGGTACTTAATACGAATGCCAGCCACATGCCCGAAACATGTAACGTAAATTCAATCAGATGATTGTTGTGATCGTGAGGTAATGGCACATAGTTGAATAATAACAGCGTATAACAGCCAATCGTGATGATAGCCATGACCCATGTATAACGCCAAGGCAATGTGGCGGCAGCGATGGTCAGGGGCAGTAAAAATAATGAAATAAATGGATTGGTTGATCCGCCGCTGAAATACAATAACGTGCTGAGTGCCAGGACGTCTATCAGTAGCTGCAAAAAAAACTCCGTGTGGGATACCGGCCATTTGCGGTGCAGTCGTAGCCATGTCAGCAGGTTTAACAGGGCGAGTAGTGCAACAACCAAAATCATCTGAGTCCATGGAATGACAATGTCAATGGTCCAGTACACTAAAGCAAAAGTCAGGCATTGGGCAACGATGGCAATGTTTCGGAGCAGAAATAGGCGTTGTAAATTTTTACTGAGCGGCGATTGACTGAGGTCGCTAAACATTATGAAGGGTTGCTGTAAATTTTTCAGTTGATTTTCCTGTAGAACGTTAACTTAAATTTTCTTGTATGGCTATGCGACAAATTGTCTCAGGGTTAGTTGAGTAGCATTAAAATAGCAAAATCATTTTATGCGGGAAAGTCTGGTCTGTGATAGAAACGTCGGAATGAACATTTGCCGGAATCATGGTCACTGACAGTTTTTTCGGTTAGAATCGTGAGCCATTTTATCTTATGCCAATGAATTAGCATTATCTTTTTGAAATTATTTTATGATTCTTATCCTTGTTCCGAATACCGGGCTTGACAGCCCGGAATATAAACAGTTGTTGGCGCATTTAGCCAATTTCTCAGGCATATCAACGCGCGTACATACTGAGATTGGCGCTGAACAAACGTTGACAGAGATCTACTTGATTGGTAACACGAAAATATTGTCAATTGAAGATGCCAGCTCCCTTCCTTGTGTGGATCGGGTTGTGCGGGTTTCTGAAGAATATCGTGTTTTAGGGCGGCATAAGAATGATGACCGTCCAACTTTTTTTGATTATAACGGCGTTCGTTTTGGTCAGGACACATTGAATGTATTCGCCGGGCTGTGTGCAGTAGATACCATTGAACATGTTGAAATGATGATGAAGGCGTTGCGCGACCACGGGCAGGTTTGTACGCGCATGGGCGCGTACAAGCCGCGAACCAGCCCTTATTCATTTCAAGGACATGGTAAAACCTGCCTTCCTTATGTATTCGATCTGGCAGGGAAATACGGTATCAAAGTGATCGCCATGGAGATAACGCATGAATCCCATCTGGAAGAAATACGCAATGCGCTGTATCAAACGGGAAACGCAACCGGCGTCATGCTGCAGATTGGAACAAGGAATACACAGAATTTTGAATTGTTGAAAATTGTAGGACGTCAGCAGAACTTCCCGGTACTGATCAAACGAGGTTTTGGCATTACTCTGGATGAATCTCTGAATGCTGCAGAATATCTGGCTTCAGAGGGAAATCGCAAAGTGGTTTTTGGGTTGCGCGGCATGAAGACAAATATGGGCGATCCGCATCGTAATTTTGTCGATTTCTCGCATGTGCCTGTTGTCAAACGTTTGACCCGCATGCCCGTTTGTATTGATCCTTCGCATTCAGTGGGGACTCGTGCAAGCTCGGCGGATGGCATCCTGGATATTATGCATGTGACAGCGCAGGGCATCGTTGCTGGCGCCAATATGGTATTGGCCGACTTCCATCCGGCACCGAACAAAGCGCTGGTTGATGGCCCGCAAGCGCTGCTGATGAAAGAGCTGCCGCAATTTCTGGAAGATATCCAGATTGCACGAGAAGCTTATGAGAAACGTGTTGCATTGGCTGAACGTTATCGGGAAGCATAAAACGCTGTCAAGATTTCAGTACCTGCTGTTTGTAAAGTTGGGTACGAAATGTTTGATCACTGAATTGAGTATAAGCAAAATACCCATTGTTGGAGAATAAATAAATGATCAAAGTACTACTTTCAAATCCAAGAGGCTTCTGTGCCGGTGTGGATCGTGCGATAGAAATTGTTGAACGGGCGCTGACCATGCATGGCGCGCCCATTTATGTGCGTCATGAAGTTGTGCATAACCGTTTTGTAGTTGAGAATCTGGAGAAGAAGGGAGCCGTTTTTGTAGAAAATCTGGATGAAGTGCCTCAAGACAGTATCTTGATTTTCAGTGCGCATGGCGTATCTCATGCAGTACGGCGCGAAGCGGCAGACCGTAAATTGAAAGTGTTTGATGCAACCTGCCCGCTGGTTACCAAGGTTCATGTAGAAGTAGCCAAGATGCGCAAGGATGGAAAAGAAATTATTATGATCGGCCACCAGGGACACCCGGAGGTTGAAGGCACGATGGGGCAGATTGAAGGTGAAGACAAAGGCATGTATCTTGTTGAAACCGAGATGGATGTTGAAACCTTAAAAGTTAAAGATGTCACTAATTTGGCTTATGTGACACAAACAACCCTGTCAGTTGATGATGCCGCACGCATTGTCAACGCATTGAAGCGGCGCTTTCCCATGATTACCGGCCCCAAGAAAGATGATATTTGCTATGCCACACAGAATCGTCAAGATGCTGTCAAGCAAATGGTGAATCAATGTGACTTAGTGATTGTTGTGGGATCCCCCAACAGCTCGAATTCTAACCGGTTATGCGAAGTGGCGAGAAATGCCAATGTGGAAGCCTATATGGTGGATCGCGCTGCACAATTACAAGAAGAGTGGTTTGCCGGAAAGAAAATCATTGGCATCACTGCGGGTGCTTCCGCTCCGGAAATACTGGTGCAGCAAGTGATATCACGTCTCAAACAAATCGGAGCCGAGCAAATTGGTGAAGATGTGATGATAGAGGAGTTAAGTGGTGTGGTTGAATCGGTTGTGTTTCCATTGCCCAAGGCTTGATTACCTAATCAGTATTCCATCCCGTTTGATACGGAGTGATATCCAATGGTTGAGGCGCTCCAGTCATTTCATTCACCAGAATTTCAGCACTGGCTGGTGCCATGGTGACGCCATAGCGAAAATGGCCACTATTGATCCATAAGTTGCGAATAATCGGATGTTGACCCATAGTGGGTATATTGTCCGGTGAAGCCGGGCGTAGTCCTGACCAGTGTCGCTTGATAGGTATTTTGTAGAGTGACGGCAGAATTGCCTGTGCACGCGTCAACAGATGATCACGCGCTGATGCCGTTGTTTGTTTGTCAAATCCCACATCTTCTAATGTGCTGCCAATGAGCAGATGGCCATCCCGACGAGGGATGATATATAAATCATTTTTAATCAGGATATTGTGTGCTGGCGGTGTTTCAAACTTGAATAACAGCATTTGCCCTCTGATCGGCTTGATATCCAGTTTGGGGGCATGTGCTCCCAATATTTCTTTGCTCCAGGCTCCTGCACTAACAATATAGTGATCAGCAACCAGTTCACCGCAGGACGAAGTGATGGCTTGTATTCGCTGATGCACGGTTTTAAGGCGATTGACCATGCAATTTTCCATAATTTCCCCGCCCAATTGCATCACCCGGCGCTGTAATGCGCGTAATAATCTTGGATTACGGACTTGGGCAATATCCGGCATGAACAAAGCATGGCTGTGCGCCTCGTTGGTATGAATTTCGAGGTTGCTTCTGGCTGAAACAGTGCCGGAAATTGCATCCTGCCCTATTTTAATTCCTCGCGCTGAACACCACTGCTGCGCAATTTCCATGTTGTAAGGCGGCAGTATCCGCATGCCGGATATTTCGTATTCCGGATCAATTCCAGACATGTTGTGCAAAACTGAGACCCAGGCTGGGAATTGATCAGCACTGTAACTTGTGAGACGTGTGACCTCATCAGAATAATCCCATGGACAAAGCGGAGAAAGAATACCTCCACCTGCCCAGGAAGATTCTTGCCCCGTTTTATTACGCTCGAGTATTGTCACTTTTGCACCTTGCATTAAAAGGCGCTCCGCTGTCGCAAGCCCAATGATTCCTGCGCCAATTACGATCACATCCTGTTTCATGATGGACTGATTACCTGTTTGGGTGCTTATAAAGTATTGAGGAAGGCTTTTCTAATTGATAGGTCTGATTGTAACTCAAGCCGTTCATATAAAGGTTTGCGTTGAATCAGAAAGCCGTATGAAGAGACAAATTGCATTTCAACGCTAAAGTTAACGGGCATAGTGGCCGTTTTTGTTAAAGCCCAATGAGGTCGATTAGAATCAAGAATGAATTTCTTTGGAATTTTATATGGAAAAGAAGCCGGTTATAGAAAGAAAGAGACTAAGTCAGCATGGCTTTACACTGATTGAGTTGATGATCACAGTAGCCATTATTGGCATTCTGGCGGCTATCGCTTATCCCTCCTATACGCAATACATGATAAGAGCCAATCGGACGGCAGCTCAGGCAGAGATGATGGATATCGCTAACCGGCAGCAACAGTTTTTGCTGGCTAATAGAAGCTATGCCAGCAAGGCAACTTTGGAAGCGAGCGGTTATGCGCTTCCTTCTGATGTCAGCAGTAAATACAGCTATGCGATTGTTGTTGGAGCCGGGGCAGTACCTTCTTATACGCTCACGTTCACACCCGGCGGATCACAGGCAAGTGATGGGAATCTGGTGATTAACAGCGAGGGAGTCAAGACTCCCGCTGATAAATGGTAAACGAAGCAACAGATCTTTTATCCTATCCAAATGCTATGCCTTTAATGCGTGGTGTGTCGCTGATTGAGGTTCTTGTTACCATGGTTATTCTGGCCATCGGATTATTGGGATTGGCCGGTTTGCAAATGCGCCTGCAAGCATCCGAAATCGAATCCTATCAACGTACACATGCATTGATCCTGCTTGACGATATGGCCGGCAGGTTGTCTGCCAACCGTAAGAATGCGGCAGCATACGTTACCGCATCAGATCCTTTGGGAACGGGAGATGGCCAGCCGGCTTCATGTGCGGGTAATGGACAGAGCCTTGATGCCTGCCAATGGAGCAATGCGCTAAAGGGTGTCAGCGAACAATCATCCTCAGGAAATGTAGGTGCAATGATAGGGGCCCGCGGTTGTGTTGAGGATCTTGGAACAGGTGATCAATTCATGATTACAGTGGTTTGGCAGAGCCTGACTCCGATTTCAGCCCCGGCTTCAAATTGTGGCGCCGGGCTTTATGATGATGCAGGAACAAAATGTGTTGATGATTTGTGCCGGCGTACCATGAGTACGATTATAAGTGTCGCTAACCTGGCATCACCATGAGCGGGCATAGCGCAAAGCTGACTGTTGTCAGACCGGGTTGCCGGATACGTAAACAGCAAGGTGGTTTTTCTCTGATTGAATTAATGGTCTCAATTACGCTAGGGTTGTTGATCATGACCGGTGTGCTTGCGCTATATCTGGATTTATCCAGGAGCAATGCCGAGCTGGCGAAAATGAACCGGCAGATTGAAAATGGACGGTTCACCTTGCAGCTCTTGCAGCAAGAGCTATGGCGCGCAGGTTTCTGGGATATTTATATGCCTCCTTTGCCATCAATCACTCCCCCCACCGCAATACCTAATCCTTGCATCGGATTTTCCAGTTGGGATGCCGCTTATATTGCCAATTTATACCCTATTCCAGTCCAAGGCTATGCAGCAGGCGCTTCTTTGCCCACCGAGTGTTCCGGTATTGTGACCAATCGACAGCCAAATTCTGATGTATTGATAGTCCGGTATGCCGCAACCTGTGCCGCTGGCGCGGCAAATTGTGAAAACTATAGTGCAGGTAAACTGTATTTACAAACCCAGACTTGTGGAGATACGGGTCATGGCAATTATGTGGTGAGTGCGGAATCTGCGCCTGTACTGGATATATCTGGAGCTACAGTAGTATATAAAAAAGACTGTATGACACCCGCCGATCGCCGGAAATTAATAACATCTATTTTTTATGTGCGGAATTATTCTGCAGCTTCAAATGACGGTATTCCAACCCTCATGCGTGCTGATCTGGATTTGAGTGGCGGGAGTGTCGTCATGCAATCAGCACAACCGGTCATAGAGGGCATTCAAAGTATCAAATTTGAATATGGGCAAGATACTGATGAAGATGGTACCGCCGATATTTTTGATGATTGTTCATCTTGTGCCGCATTAGATTGGGCGAATGTCGTGGCGGTGCGAATGCATGTGCTGGCCCGTAACCTGGAACCTTCTTCAGGTTACGTTGAGAATAAAACCTATCAGCTTGGGGCAACGGCATTAGGGCCTTTTAATGATGGTTTCATGCGGCATGCTTATACCAGTTATGTTCATTTGGTGAATCCCGCAGGCAGGAGGGAAAGGCCATGAGAAATGAAAGTATGCTTTCAAAGCAAAGGGGCGCTACTTTAGTGGTTGGGCTCATTATACTGGTGGCTGTCACTTTGCTGATGATATCCGCTTTTTCGCTCAGTGGCGGGAATCTGAAAGTGGTTGGCAACATGCAATTTCGAAATGAAGCCATCGCGGCGGCCAATATGGCTATTGAGCAGACTATCAATATCAACTTTGCAGCGATTGATCCGGCAAACTATCCCGCAACTGTAAATATCGATATTGATCAAGATAATACAACGGACTATGTGGTGACAATTAAGGCGCCTTTATGTTTGAAGGCTACGTTAGCGCCGGTTGATCCTCTGGCTAGTAGCGGCGTGAATTCCACCGTAGCCAATTCGTCAGATTATCTGACGTTATGGGAAATTGAGGCGACAGCTCAGAGTCAGGCAACAGGGGCATCGGTAATGGCCAAGCAAGGGATCAGCAAGCAGTTGACGCTGAGTGAGTATCTATTATCCACATGCTAAACGTCAAGATTCCAGGACAGGAGGATAAATGTTGATATCGTTAAGGAAATATCTGTTAGCCGCCATAATTCTAGCGGCTATGAGTACAACTTCAACAGCAGAAGATATTGATCTGTTTACCGGGGCTACTCCTCCCGATTCTACGGATGTTCCTAATGTATTAATTATATTGGATAATACTGCAAACTGGAATAATGCATTTGTTAATGAGATAGCGGCTTTATCTTCGGTAATCAATAGCTTGACCGTCAACAAGTTTAGAGTGGGTTTAATGATGTTCAGCGAAACCGGGTCAGGGAATGGGAATCCGGATGGCGGCTATGTGCGTGCCGCACTCCGTTTGATGGATGCCACCAGCAAACCGGCTTATCAGAATCTGGTGAACAGTTTGAATGTGCTGGGAGATAAATCAAATAACGGCAAGCTGGGCCTGACGATGGCGGAAGCATATTACTATTTTGCCGGTCAGAGTGCTTATGCAGGACACAATAAAGCCGAACGGGATTATGCCGGTAATACATCAGGGACTTCAGCATCCAATGCGGTTTATGCGTTAAGTGGCAACGCATTGTCGTCAGCGAGCGATACCGCTTATGAAAGTCCGGTGAATTCGGGTTGCCAGAAGAATTTTATTATTTATATCAGTAATGGCCCTGTACAGGATAACAGCTCTGATACGGCTTTAGCGAATACAAAGCTGGCTGCTGCAGGAGGGAAAGTATCGGAAATTGCACTATCCCCCAGCGGTTCGCAATCGGGAGCCGGGGATGAATGGGCGCGTTTTATGGCGGCTTCCAGTTATCCCAAGATAACCACTTACACGGTCGATGTCGACCCGATTACTACGGGGCAGGGGCCTGGGTTTACTGCATTGTTAAAAAGTATGGCGACGCAGGGTAAGGGCAAATATTTTTCAGTTAATTCTTCAGTCAACAATGGATCACAGATTTCGGAAGCACTGAATCATATTTTTTCTGAAATACAGGCGGTGAACAGCGTATTCGCTTCCACAAGCCTCCCGGTGAGCGTTAATACGCAAGGCACTTATCTTAATCAGGTATTTGTGGGCATGTTTCGCCCGGATGTCAATGCGAGTCCCCGGTGGACGGGTAATCTTAAGCAATATCAATTTAAAGCGAGTCTGACGAACAACAAACTGGAATTAAATCTGGTGGATGCTGATGATGTTCTGGCAATCAATAAAAACACTGGATTTCTTACACAGTGCGCTCGCAGTTTCTGGACGCCCAGTACAGCGAATATGGACACTTACTGGTCTTTCTCACCTCAAGGCTTATGTGTGGCAATTGCTGATTCAGAACAATCCAATACGCCGGATGGCGATATTGTAGAAAAAGGTGCGGCAGGCTTTATGCTGAGAGCCATTGATCCTGCATTACGCGCCGTTAAAACCTGTGATCCGGCCAGTTGTAGTGGATTTACCAATTTTGATGATGCCAATACTTCAATTACGCAGGTATTACTGAATGCGGCCAATAGTACCGAACGCACCAATCTAATTAATTGGGTGCGAGGGATGGATGTAAAAGACGAGAATATTAATGGAAATACTGCCGAGATGCGGCCATCGGCGCATGGAGATATTGTGCATTCCCGGCCCGTCGCTGTTGATTATGGCGGAAACACGGGAGTGGTTGTATTTTATGGTGCCGGTGGCGGCATGCTGCACGCCATTAATGGCAATCAGTCAACCAGCATTGGCACTTATGCGCCGGGCAGTGAATTGTGGTCATTTGTGGCGCCAGAGCACTATGACCGGATTAAACGCATTTATGACAACAGCCCGGCCCTTACATTACCCAGTGTGGGTGATGCGACAGCAAAACCTTATTTCTTTGATGGACGTATAACAGCCTATAAAGATGGCAGCACGGTTTGGGTTTATGCGACGCAACGGCGCGGCGGGCGAATGGTTTATGCTTTTGATGCCAGTACTCCCACCAGCCCAAGCTTAAAATGGCGTCAGGGTTGCCCTCATTCAGCTGATGACACAGGATGTACTTCAGCCGATTTCAGTGGTATTGGACAGACCTGGTCTGCAGCTATCAGTTTAAAGTCATCCGGCTATGTTTCAGGATCAACACCGCTGCCCATGCTTATCCTTGGAGGTGGTTACGATACCTGTGAGGATGGGCAAGGCGGGAGTGATTTGAATACCTGTACCGCCCCCAAAGGAAACAAGATTTTTGTGCTGGATGCCAATAGCGGCGCATTACTGAAAACATTTTCAACCGACCGGAGTGTGGCGGGCGATGTGACGGTGGTGCCCAACACGATTACCGGATTGGCTGATTACGCCTATGCAGCCGATACTGGCGGCAATATTTATCGTATTACGATTGGGTCTGCCCTGCCTGCAAGTTGGACAATCACGAAAATTGCTTCGCTGGGATGCGCTACAACCGATTGCCCGGGCGGTGTCGCCAACCGCAAGTTTCTGTTTGCGCCTGAAGTGGTTGTAATGCCCGGTTACAATATCATTTTAATCGGCTCGGGTGATCGCGAACATCCCCTCCTGAGCCATACGGCCACCACCAGCGTGGATAATGCATTTTTCATGCTTAAAGATAAACCCTCGAATGCCACCTGGTGGTCATCAGAAATGGGTAACTGCCAATCGCTGGCGCTGGCATGCATTACTTCATTGTTGGCGATAGATCCAGATAGCACGATTTTGCCGACAGAAGCGCAATTAAATGCTAAGAAAGGCTGGTATATGCCTTTCGGCACAGGCAATCATGATAAAGAGCAGGTAGTGACAGCGGCAATTGCCGTCATGGGGGTGGTTACCTTCAGTACGCATACGCCGATTCCAACGGATCCAAACAGTTGCGGTTCCAATCTGGGATTGGCGCGTGTTTATAACCTCGGATTTATGGATGGACGGCCTGTCGGTACAGCAAGATTTGTGCCGATAACAGGCGGTGGACTGCCACCGTCGCCAGTGGCCGGAATGGTGACGGTGGAGCATCCGGTTACGGGTGAAAATATCACAGCGCCATTTATAATCGGAGCCAGCGGTGATTCTCCTTTAGAAGGGGTGTCGCCTGATCCAATCGTAACCCCGGCCAGATATAAAACACGGACTTATTGGTATCTTCAGCATTGATACGGAATGGCTTGATCAGGGATTATGCATAATACCCATAAAAAACTTCCAGGTTGCCGTGGCGTTACTTTGATCGAATTGCTGGTGGCCATGTCGGTGCTCACTGTTTTATTGGCAGTGGGCGTGCCGTCTTTCAGTCAGTTTACTGCGAATACCCGCTTGAATAGCTATGCCAATACCATGTTTTCACACTTGGCGCTAGCCAGATCGGAAGCCATCAAACGTAATACCCGGGTGGTTATTTGCAAAAGCCCGGATGGCTCAACTTGTGCCGGTTCGGGCAATTGGAATCAGGGTTGGATCGTATTTGCCGATCTGGACAATAGTGGCAGCATCAATGGAGGTGAACAAATCATTACCGCAATGCCTGCTTTATCAACGGGTTTCAGTTTTTCCGGCAATACCCATGTCAGTAGCTATATTTCTTATGATGCACTAGGAATGACGAAGCTTACCAGTGGTGGGTTTCAGTCCGGCACGATGACATTGTGCCCTGCAGCACCAGCAGTAGCCGGTAATGGGCGCGAAATCATATTGAGCAGCAGCGGCAGATCACGTATTGCCAAGATTACTACTTGCTCATGATTTGAAAACATTTCCTGATAAGCCAAGCCTGAAAATAACCTGACGGAAAAACTCACTCCCTGATTTCCTGCTCAATTTGATCCGCTGTAACATGGCGTACATCCTTGCCCTTTACCATATAAACCACGTATTCAGACATGTTTTTTGCGTGATCTCCAATGCGTTCGATGGCTTTGGCGACAAACACGATTTCCAGGCAAGTGGAGATTTTTCTTGGATCTTCCATCATGAACGTAATCAATTGACGCAAAATAGAGCGGAATTCTTCATCCACGAATTCGTCCTGCCGCACAATTTGTGCGGCCGCATTCAAGTCTAACCGGGCAAAGGAATCAAGCGCCTTATGCAACATATCCATAGCGATACTGGCGACATGCTTGATCTCATTAAAGCGTGGAATGTGCATACGATCTGTCGAATAAATCAACTTCGCCATCCGCGCGATTTTCGCCGCTTCGTCGCCAATGCGCTCCAGATCAGTAATGGTTTTAATCACCATCATGATCATGCGTAGATCACTGGCAGTCGGCTGCCTGCGTGCAATAATCTGATTGCAGATTTCATCAATGGATACTTCCATGGCGTTGACGCGATGGTCGCGAGTGATGACCTGATCAATCAATTCTTCATTGCCGGTAGTCAGTGCTTCAATCGCATATTCAATCTGTTCTTCAACAAAGCCACCCATCTGCAATACCCGTGTGCGCACTTCTTCAAGATCAGCATCAAATTGCTTGGAAATATGTTCTTTGTTTACCATGGTATGCCTTTGATTAGTATGGAAGTGTGAGTATTATGCTGTGGGTGTTTGTTGTGGCTATTAAGGATCAGTGTCAAAAATCATAGGGTAACTGTTCGTACACCCTGGTCTGTTCCCAATAATAATAGATCGGCTGAGCGCCGGGCAAAAAGACCATTGGTTACCACGCCTGTGATTTGATTCAGTATCCCTTCCAGTTCAACCGGATTCATGATTTGCAAGCCATGCACGTCAAGAATTACGTTGCCATTATCAGTGATAAACCCCTGACGCAAGGCCGGTTGTCCTCCCAATTGCACGATTTCACGTGCAATATAGCTGCGTGCCATGGGTATGACTTCAATGGGGAGCGGGAAGTTGCCGAGAATATTCACCAGTTTGCTCTGATCCGTGATGCAGATAAATTTCCGCGCGACAGCGGCAACGATTTTTTCCCGGGTTAAAGCACCGCCCCCTCCTTTGATCATATGCAAATGTTCGGTAATTTCATCTGCACCATCGATATATACGGGTAGATCAACGACATTATTGAGATCGAAGACTTCTATACCGTGACTCTTGAGGCGTTGTGCCGTCGCATCCGAGCTAGCGACAGCGCCTTCAATTTTATGTTTGATTTTGGCTAATGCATCAATAAAGTAATTAGCCGTAGAGCCTGTGCCTACTCCAACAATACAATCCACTGGAATATGTTGGATTGCAGCCTCTGCGGCTGCGCGTTTTTGTTCGTCTTGTGTCATTATGCCCTTATGTTGACAAAAAATTAATATCGCTTATCAGGATAGCGTTATCTGTTAATTTAAACAATGCTTCTATGCTTCGAATATAAAATTTGGAATGCCAATTTTTGCATGTCCTTATGAGATAAGCAGAACAATCCTGTTTCAGTGTGCATGGCCAGGATACAGCCGAAGCATAAGCTTCTGCATTATAATGGCAATTTCTAAATCTCCATTTTTCATCTTCATTTATGGCTACGATTAAACCCCTTCCTGAGTTATTGATCAATCAGATAGCCGCTGGTGAAGTCGTGGAACGGCCTGCCTCGGCGCTCAAGGAGATATTGGAAAATAGCGTGGATGCGGGTGCCAAGAAGATTGCCGTGCAACTCCAGCAAGGGGGCGTCAAGCAGATTCGCGTGACAGATGATGGAACGGGCATCGCCAAAGATGAATTGTTGTTAGCCTTGACCCGTCATAGCACCAGCAAAATCAGCACACTGGAAGATTTGCACAGAATCACCAGCTTGGGTTTCCGGGGTGAAGCGCTGGCCAGTATCGCGGCGGTGTCAAGGCTCACGTTAATCAGCCGCCGGGTTGAGCAAGATCATGCCTGGCAGATACAGGTCGAGGGCAAGTCTATCTCACAACCAGAACCTTCTTCACTGACGATGGGAACCACTCTGGATGTCAACGATTTATATTTTAATATCCCCGCCAGGCGTAAATTCTTAAAGACGGAAGCCACCGAGTTTGCTCATTGCGATGAAATCTTCAAACGGATTGCATTGGCTCAATCCGGTATTGAATTTGTTTTGCAGCATAACGGGAAAGTGCGCCGTCAATTACGCGCAGGGAATTCATCGCAGAGAATCCTGTCAGTATTGGGTGAGGAATTCAGTCAAACCGCCGCGCGGGTTGATGAACAATCAGCGGATATCCATCTGCATGGCATGGTGGCGCTGCCGGCCTATGCGCGTTCATCACGGGATACGCAATACTTTTTTGTCAATAATCGTTATGTCAGCGACAAACTGGTTGCGCACGCCCTACGCGAAGCCTACCGGGATGTGTTGCACCTGGACAGGCACCCGGCTTTTGTCTTGTTTCTTGAAATCAATCCGGAAAGTGTGGATGTGAATGTACATCCGACCAAGACAGAAGTCCGTTTCCGTGAATCACGCGCGTTGCATCAATTTATTTTTCATGCCATCAACAAAGTGCTGGCTTCACCCAATAGGGAAATGAAAGCAGACGCAGTTGAACAAATGCCCCGGCCATTGCCTGCCTATCCCGGAACTGGCCATGCACAACCCCATGCCGTGGCGCAACCGGCAAGTTTCTACCGCACGCTGTTTGGTACGGAAATCCCGTCACGCCTCACAGCGCCAATCAACATGATATCTGTCGCGCAAGTGGAAGAATCTGATCAACCCAATGTGGCGGAAGAAGCAAAGGACATCCATCCGCTGGGTTTTGCCTTGGGGCAACTGCATGGCATCTATATTCTGGCGCAGAACACACGGGGACTGGTGGTTGTCGACATGCATGCGGCGCATGAACGGATGATGTACGAGAAGCTCAAGCAAGCGCTGGATCTTCAGGCCATGCCGCTGCAGCCGCTGCTGATTCCGGTCACTTTTCATGCCGACAGCCTGGAAGTGGCCGTGGTGGAAGAGAATCAAACAACGCTGGATCAACTGGGATTTGAAATTGCGGTACTTTCACCCACCACGCTGGCCGTGCGCGCAGTTCCAGCCACGCTGCAGCACGCCGACATCGCGCAACTGGCCTGCGATATCCTGCGGGAAATCCGCGAATACGGCGCCAGCCAGATTTTAACCGCCAAACGCAATGAAATACTGGCCACCATGGCCTGCCACGGCGCAATCCGCGCCAACCGCAAGCTGACCATCGAAGAAATGAATGCGCTGCTGCGCGAAATGGAAGTCACCGAACGCGCAGACCAATGCAATCACGGCAGACCCACCTGGTTTGAGATCAGTCTGGCTGATCTGGATAAGCTGTTTATGCGGGGAAAGTAAAGGAAGCTCTAATTAAGTTGATTACATTCATGGTTCGACAAGCTCACCACGAACGCAATCAATATATTACCGTTCGTCCTGAGCCTGTCGAAGGACTTAATCAGAGCTTCC
>CAKKRO010000169.1 GCA_919902625.1 Nitrosomonadaceae bacterium | reverse complement strand
TGGCCACACGCAATCATGTCACCGGCACATACGCTCCAGGATTGACTTTCCTTGTTACCGGAGTAAGTTCCGGCCGCATGGAAGTGGGCATGTATCGATCCAGCGGGCAATTGATCTTCGGCGGAGAGGGACGCATCGAGGGGGAGGTATTCCGTTTCTCAATGCGGGCTACGGATCTTCCGGGGGCATCCGCGACAGTGCTTGATGGGTCATATGGTCCATCCGGTCTTGATTTTAAGATTAGTAGCGCGGTCAATCGTACGCGTCCGGCACTACAGCCATCACAAACAAAAATTAGCTGATGAGGGGTGGTTTCGCACGAGATGCGTGATCTATAAATTTTAGTTGCTCCAGGTATATGCATCACCGGCAACAAATCTGACTTTACTGATATGTTGGCGGTGCAATCGCCGATACGTGGATTCCTATGAAAGCAGACAATGGATTTTTTACAATTACTCAATGCGGTTGCCAGAGTTGCCAAACCTGATTATCAGGAGTTTATTCCGCTCCAGGATATGGCGGCACCTATTGCACAATCAAACCTGGATAGCTTGGATTTGCTGATCACTTCCATTTACCTGTGTGAATTGTATGGCATTGATCAGGAAACCAGCAAAGGCATGTCTCCGGCGACCCCTCAAGAGCTGCTGAATTTTTTAAACGAACACAAAACCAAAGAACCGCAATCGGTTGAGGCAGCTTTAAAGGAAGTGCGGTGAATGTTTATTTGACCCAAAGCCGCTTCACATATTCCACTCATGTGGAACTGCTGGATGATATTTTATTTCCACAAAAAGTGCACTGGTTCCCGGAAACCTACCACAAGGCTACGACCGGCATGTTTTATCCGCCCCATAAAGTTGCGGAGAAAGTGCTTGATCCCGACCTGATGGCTGATTTACGCGAGAACAGTGCTGGCAAAACAGCATTCATTCTGGCAGCAGGTAATACCAACTTCTCAGGGATCAGTCCTCATAACAAAAAACCATCACGCTTGTCCTATGCATACAAGTTCTTACCTCTCACCTTGACTCAAGTCTATGCAGCCAGAGTGGCGCAAGCTTGCGGGGCCAGCGATCAGATCATCACAGATTCATCAGCTTGCGCATCGAGTCTTAAAGTACTAATGGATGTAAGCAATTTGATCCAGAACTACGGCTTTGACCGGGTGATTGTACTTGCAGTTGAGGATCAAGTGAGTAATTCAGTGCTCGAGTTTTTTGGAGAAACCCGGGCTGCACTGCTGCACGAAGAAGAATCTAAAACCGGTGCTGTGCCTTCTGCTTTCGATAGCAAGAACTATGGATTTTATGTCGGCCAAGGCGCAGCTTTTGCGGTATTCGACTCCGAACAAACCGTCGAACGCAGCGGGATTGACCCGATTGCAAGATTGATGGGCGCTTATTCAGCCAGCGAAGTAATTAACAATGCCATTGGACAGAGAGAGGATGGGCAAGGGTTTGCACAGGCGATCAAAGGAGCAGCCTACTACGCTGATATTAACGTAGAAGATATTAGGACTGTCAAAACCCATGGAACAGGAACTCAGTCGAATAACGCTTCCGAATCTGCAGGTTTAAGATCAGTATTGAAGGATTTTATTGCAACGGCCTACAAACCGAGAATTGGTCACACGATGGGTGTTAGCGGACTGCTTGAGACACTGCTGTTGTTTGAAGACATGCAATCTGGTTTCGTGCCAGGAATACCCAATCGAAGCGAAGAAGATGCGGTTTTTCTTTCTGCCCATGCGCCAGTGCCTGATGGGCTGGTATTAAGTGTAGCTGCCGGCATGGGAAATATTTATTCGGCAGCCATATTCGATAGGCCATGCAGGTAGTCGACACACATAATACCCAAGCGATATATTTCTGATACTAAAACTGCACGCAAACAAATTTAACTGATCCACTCTTCCGAACGGATAAAAAATAAGGCTTCTTGTTGCAGATAGGATAGCCTCTGGAAATTCATGCTATAAATCAAGTTTTATACGCGAGATAGTCAAAATGACGATTGCAGGCATGAACCATTTCACCGTGCTGAGCAGTGATCTGGAAAGGAGTAAGGCTTTTTATATCAATATACTCGGACTTACGGAAGGCTATCGCCCGCCTTTTGCTTTCCCGGGTGCCTGGCTTTATGCGGGGGATCAGGCCATTTTGCATATCATGGCGGGTAGGCTGATGCCCGCGAATGCTGCCGGAGTGATTGATCACATGGCTTTTACGGCGTCCGATCTGCAATCGGTGGCCGATACCTTAAAGCGGCAGGGTATTCCCTATGAGCTGCACCGCCTGAAAGGATTGGAGATCTGGCAATTGTTCTGTCATGATCCGGACGGTGCGAAAGTGGAGCTGGATTTTGCAGCCAGCGAACCCGCGCCCGGAGAATAACCGGCTATTTCATACAATTCGGATGCTTACCCGCTGCATGGGCTTGCTGCATGATTTTCATAGCTTTCGGCATCTGTGCCAGCAAATCGTCAATGCGGGTCGCATGGGACGGGTGAGTCGACAAGAACTCCACCGGTTGCGCGCCCTGACTGGCTTGCGCCATTTTCTGCCACAACGTGATACTTTCAGCCGGGTTAAATCCGGCTTTTGCCATTAATTCCACGCCAATAGTATCCGCTTCACTTTC
>CAKKRO010000168.1 GCA_919902625.1 Nitrosomonadaceae bacterium | reverse complement strand
TCAAACACAGCCGCAATGCCTTGACCGCCGCCAATGCATAGGGTTACCAAAGCATAACGTCCGCCACAACGGTGCAGTTCATAGATGGCCTTGATCGCCAGAATGCTGCCGGTAGCACCAATGGGATGGCCTAATGCGACAGCCCCGCCGTTAGGATTGGTTTTTTCCGGGTCAAAGTGTAATTCTTTTGCAACGGCACAGGCCTGCGCGGCAAAAGCTTCATTGGATTCAATCACATCAAGATCTGTCACCTTAAGATTTGCGCGCTGCAAAGCACTTTGTACAGCGGCTATTGGCCCGATGCCCATGAATTTTGGGTCAACACCGGCATGACCGTAGGAAACCAGCCGTGCCATCGGTTCCAGGTTACATTTTTCCGCTTTATGGCTTTCCATCAGAACCAGTGCAGCAGCGCTGTCATTAATGCCGGAGGCATTGCCTGCCGTCACAGTGCCGTCTTTCTGAAAAACAGGCCGTAATTTGGCCAGACTTTCAATACCGGTATTTTCGCGAGGGTGCTCGTCGGTATCAAAAATAATCGTTTCTTTACGCGTCGTTATTTCAATAGGCAATATCTGCTCTTTAAAGTAGCCATTTTTGATGGCATGCAGGGCGCGGCGGTGGCTTTCCGACGCAAACTTGTCCTGCTCTTCGCGGCCGATCCGCCATTGGGAGGCGATATTTTCAGCCGTAATTCCCATATGCACGTTATCAAAGGGATCGGTTAATGCGCCTACCATCATATCCACGGTTTCCCCATTATTCATGCGTTGACCCCAACGCAAGGCGGGCAGCAAATACCCTCCGCGACTCATGGATTCCGCGCCCCCGGCGACGGCGGCATCGGTGTCATTGAGCAAAATATTCTGACTGGCTGAAATGATCGCCTGTAAGCCGCTTCCGCATAGCCGGTTGACCGTCAGTGCTGAAGTGCGTTGTGGTAGACCCCCATGGATGCAGGCAATGCGGGCTAAATACATGTCGCGGGATTCCCCGTGTATGACATTGCCAAAAACCAGGTGACCGACTTCATTGGGGTCAATTTTGGCGCGTAATAGGGCCTCATGCACTACTTTTGCCGCTAGATCAGCCGCAGCAACATGCTTGAGTGCGCCACCGTAATCGCCAATCGCTGTACGCACACCACTCAAAATGACAACATCTCTCATACATTTTCCTTTGTTGATGCTTATAGCGTACTTCTATACAAAACAAACAAGCTGTTTTGGTGGATCATAGCTTTAGCAATAATTCTTCCAGCGCGATAGTAACCTGCCGGAATTCATGTTGCATTTCGGCCAGCAGCCTGGAAGCTTCATCCATTTGATGGTTTTCTCCATAGTCTTCCAATTTTTGGCAGAGTCCAGAAAGTGTTTCTGCGCCGATATTGGCGGCACTGGATTTAAAGGTATGCGCCGCTTTTCTTAATGCATGGTCATCTCTGGTTTGTATGGCTTTCTCGATTTGAGATAAATAGGATGGTGCAGACGATAGATAAATCGAGGCCAGTTTTTTCAGAAACCCGGTTCCACCCTCTGGATCCAATTGGCGCAAGCTATCCAGTTTGTCTAAATTGAGGATTGGCTTGCCTGCCGGGATATTTTCTTTATCAGAGCCGGTGAGGGTTTTAGATGTATTGTTGCTATTTCTTGAAACAGTCAGCCAGCGTTCCAAAATTGATTTCAGCTGAACCAGTGTAAAAGGTTTGGATAGAAAATCATTCATACCGGCATCAAGACATTTTTGCCGGTCGCCAGACATTGCATTAGCGGTAAGCGCGATAATGGGTATGTGCTGCAGATTATCTGCGCATTGCCTGATCAATGTGGTTGCTCTATAGCCATCCATAATAGGCATTTGAACATCCATTAAAATCAAATCAAAATGACCTTTCTTTGCCAGATCGACAGCTTCCTGGCCATTAACCGCCAGTACTGTTTGTAAACCAAGTTTCTCCAGCATGGCACGGGCGACCTGTTGATTGA
>CAKKRO010000167.1 GCA_919902625.1 Nitrosomonadaceae bacterium | reverse complement strand
GTCATTATTTAATATAAATAAAATTCCCATTGTGACTTTTCTCACAAAAAATTAAAAACTCATACTGAATATAGAACGGTTCTCCTCACTGCAAGAATGCCGTCAGACAACAAATCAATATCCATCGGCTCGCACTTAAAGTGCTTCAAACACTCCGGCCGCGCCCATGCCGCTGCCAATGCACATGGTCACCATGCCATATTTCTGTTTATGGCGCCGCAATCCGTGCAGCAAAGTCGCCACACGAATGGAGCCGGTTGCCCCCAATGGATGACCCAATGCAATTGCGCCACCCAAAGGATTCACCTTATTGCGATCCAGCCCCAGATCATTTATCACCGCAAGACTCTGCGCAGCGAACGCCTCATTCAGTTCAATCCAGTCCAGATCAGCCAGTTTGATACCCGTTTGTGCCAGAACCTTTGGAATCGCCTTGATAGGCCCGACACCCATAATTTCAGGCGGCACGCCCACCACCGAGAAACCGATAAACCGGCCCAACGGGGAAAGATGAAAACGCTGCATGGCCGCCTCACTCATCAACACCACGGCACCCGCACCATCGGACATCTGGGAACTGTTGCCTGCTGTCACTGAACCTTTAGCGGCAAAAACCGGTCTCAGTTTAGCCAGTGCATCCAGATTAGTACCCGCACGCGGCCCTTCATCGGTGTCTTTGACGGCAATTTCTTCCCGTACTTGATGCATCGTCAGATCCGGGCGTTTCTCATCCACCGTATAGGGCGCAATTTCCTGCTGAAACTCACCCGTTTCAATGGCTTTTAAGGCGCGCAGGTGGCTGGTCAAGGCAAATTCATCCTGAGCTTCACGCGACACTTTCCATTGTCCGGCTACTTTCTCGGCAGTCATGCCCATGCCATAGGCGATAGCGACATTTTCCTCATGCTGAAACATGGCCGGATTCATGGACACTTTGTTACCCATCATCGGCACCATGCTCATGCTTTCAGTCCCCGCCGCGATCATGACATCCGCTTCGCCCAGACGAATGCGGTCCGCCGCCAATGCAACGGATTGCAGGCCGGATGCGCAGAAACGGTTAACCGTCATGCCCGCCACGCTGTTGGGCAAGCCTGCCAGCAACAGCGCCACGCGGGCCACATTAATCCCCTGTTCCGCTTCAGGCATGGCACAACCTACGATCACGTCATCGATGGCTGCCGGGTCCAGTCCTTCACATTGTTTCATCACCGCCTGCAGCACATGCACCAGCATGTCATCGGGACGCACATTTCTGAACATGCCGCGTGGTGCCTTGCCGACCGGTGTGCGCGCGGCAGCTACGATATAGGCTTCTTGAGTTTGCTTAGTCATTGGTTTCTCCGTGGATCGTCGATCTTGGAATACTTTCTATTTTGTCGGTCAATCAGTTTCTCAGCGGCTTGCCGGTTTTCA
>CAKKRO010000166.1 GCA_919902625.1 Nitrosomonadaceae bacterium | reverse complement strand
AAGCCGGTGTTATGCGCCGCCTTGATGGAAGCTGGCAGTAATTCTGTGTACTGGACGACGCAATGAATAATTCTTTATGCAATTCCATAACAAAAGATTAACCATTTTTCCCCGTGTTTGTAGGGCGGCATCAGGAATCTTCCGCGCTGTATTTTCGCTCTGAATTGATACCGGAATTGCAAAAAGTGGGGCGGATAATAAAGCATAGAATCCAAAGATTACCCCAACAAGTGGGGCACGCCCCACTGTTTCGAGTGGCGATTGTGAAAAAGTGGGGCGCACGGAATCAAGCAACCAAGCGGTTCTTGGCGATTCCGCCCCACTCGCCCCACTTGCCCCACTCAAAAAACAGGGGGTAGGAATAAACACAGAAAAATGATGCTGCAAAAATCAAACTGATTTAACGAATAATGGAATGACTTCCGCTCCTTTCTCCAATGCCTCTAAATGATCACTCCACCATGTCATTATTCTTTTCCGTTCCGGCAAATATTCCGCCCGGTTATATGCGCCCCTTACTTCATTCCTTTCACCATGCGCCAATTGCCGCTCAATGGCATCAGGGCTGAACAATCCAGATTCATTCAATGCAGTGGAAGCGACAGCCCGGAAGCCGTGCCCGGTCATCTTGCCTTTATAGCCCAGGCGATACAGTGTAAAGAGCAATGTATTGTTGCTGATTGGCTTGTTAGGGTTTCGACCAGGTAACAGATAGCGGCTTTCACCGGCAATGCTTTTTAATTCGGTCAGTATGTCTATTGTCTGGCGGGTGAGTGGAACGGCATGTTCATTCCGCATCTTCATGCGTGTAGCTGGTACGATCCATAGCGCATTGTTCAGATCGAATTCTTCCCACAATGCGCCAATCAATTCATTGGTGCGAACGAAGGTCAAGGCAAGCAACTGCAAAGCAAGCTGTGTTTGCCTGCCGCCTTTGCTTTCATAGGTGGTTATTGCCCGTAGCAGTTCCGGCAGTTCTTCAGGTTTGACAGCCGCCTGGTTCTTTTTCTTGTGCGGAGTTAGTGCACCTCTTAGGTCAGCAGCAGGATCACGCTTGCAGCGGCCAGTAGCTATGCTATACCGGAATACTTGCCCACATACACCAAGTATCCGGTGTGCCAAGTCATAAGAACCACGATGTTCAATGATGCGAATCATGTTAAGTAACTGCGGGGCTTCAATTGTACTGATGGGGTACATACCGATATAAGGGAATACATTTACTTCAAGCCTGCGCGATACATCCCTGCTATGGGTTGCCGCCCAAGCATGCGTTTGCTTTGTGTACCATTCACGGGCGATGGCTTCAAAACTATCAGCAGCAGCCTGCTTTGCCTTTTGCTTATTGATTTGGCGATCAGTGGATGGATCTATATTGTTTGACAGCTTGACGCGCTCAGCTTGTGCAAGCTGCCTGGCTTGTTTTAATCCCACGACAGGATAAACGCCCAATGACAAGGATTTTTCTTTGTCATGGATCTTATAACGCAGCCGCCAATACTTCCGGCCATCTTCATAAACCCAAAGATAAAGCCCTTGGCCATCATGCAATTTGCGTATCTTGCTACCTTCAGCAACCGCATTCTTGCAAGATAGATCTGTCAATAACTCTTTAATAGCCATAATGTGGTAACTTTCTGTGTGGTAAAAAAGTTACCACGAAACTTACCACATTTTTTTACTGGCTTCTAGCGGATTATTTTGGACTGCTACGGAATAGAATCGCTTTGAAGCTAGCGTAGCTATTGAGTTCTTTGGATTGCTGCGGATTTGTGCGGAAGTGTTAATGGCGGAGAGGATGGGATTCGAACCCATGTGCCAAGTTACCCTGACCAACTGATTTCGAGTCAGCGCCGTTGTGACCGCTTCGGTACCTCTCCGTTTGCTGAAAATATACACCCGCCGGCTCCATTCTGGATCACACGGATATATTAATTGAACGATTCAAATTTGATCTTAAGCCGCTGTTACCATGACACCACGCATTTTCTGCAATGCCTTGGCTTCAATCTGACGAATACGTTCTGCCGATACCCCTAATTCATCTGCCAGATCATGCAGGGTGGCCGTATCTTTTTCCCTTAACCAGCGGGCTTCAATGATGTGACGGCTGCGATCATCCAGACAATCCAGCGACTGCCGCAAGCCTTTCTCGCGCAAGTGATTGATCTGCTCACTTTCCAGGATTTGTGATGGCTCCGCGCCGTCCGTCAGATAACTGATCGGGCTATAGGTATCGTCCTCATCATCAGACATGGGCTCCAAAGAAATATCCGAGCCATTGAAACGCTTTTCCATCTCAACCACTTCTTCAGGTTTGACACCCAGTTGTGTGGCCATTGCATCCACTTCCTGTGGGTTCATCGTGTCCAATCCCTGCTTCATGCTGCGCAAGTTAAAGAATAATTTGCGTTGCTGCTTGGTGGTGGCTATTTTGACCAGACGCCAATTACGCATAATAAATTCATGAATCTCGGCTTTGATCCAGTGTACTGCAAAGGATACCAGGCGCACACCCCGTTCCGGGTCAAAACGCTTGACCGCTTTCATTAAGCCGATATTACCTTCCTGAATCAAGTCGGCTTGTGGAAGACCATATCCCTTGTAACCTCGCGCTATCGCAACGACAAAACGAAGGTGGGACAAAATCAACTGCTGCGCAGCTTCGATATCGCCATAATTCCATAGGCGTCTTGCCAAGCTGCTTTCTTCCTCTTGAGTAAGAATGGGGAAAGAATTGGCGGACTGAATATAACTTTCAAGACTTCCTCCCATTGAGGGCAGTGTTAAAGCATTCGTCATTATAATAATCTCCTGATTATGATTTGTGCCTACTCTTTATCGCTGGAATCGCATTCCATTTTAGCACTCTAGTTTTGAGAGTGCCAAATTTTTAAAAAGTTTCACTGGCAGATATCAACCTCATTTGGGCTCAATTTGCCAGAGATGGCTTGCAACCGATATGCGCGCGCCTAGCCACCCCAACCAGGCCGAGAACAGTAACAGGCTGATACTGTCTCCTGAAGAGAGATGTTGCAGGTGCAGATCAAGATTATAAAGCCGGGCAAGCTCGGCCAGTTCTCCGTTCATCGCTTCTATGGCTAATGCAATGATAAACCAGGCGGTAGCACCGCCAGCCAGCCCCTGAATGGTGCCAAAATAAAGAAAAGGACGGCGAATAAAACTATCGGTCGCGCCCATTAGCTTGGATATTTCGATTTCATCCCGCTTGGTAAGAATCTGCAGGCGTATGGTATTGAACATGATCGCGATAATCGCAATGCTCAGCAAAGTTGCCAGCATGAGTACGACAAAACGCCCCAGCTTGAGTAGCGCGTTCAGGCGCTCAATCCAGGCAGAATCAAACTGGACATGCTCGATTTCCGGCCATTTCTGCATCGCCACACGCAATGGCTCCAGCGCTTCAGGAGCGCCTTCCAGTGTATGCACAATGAAGGCATCGGGAAGCGGATTGCGTACCAGGGCGGCGGCAATATCAGTGACCCCGTTGTTTTGTTGTAACTGATACAGCGCCGCATCCTTTGAGATGAACTGGAAACTGACGATCTGTGGGTCTTCTTCCAGGCGCTGTTTGATGCTTTCAATATCATCTTTTTTAGCGTCCAGTTTAAGAAACAGGCTCATTTGGGGAGAACTCGCTGTTTGCCCGGAAATGGATTGCAGGTTTTCCATGAGCACATAAATACCGGCAGGCAGGCTGAGAGCAATGCCCATCACTATGACACTCAGCAAGCTGGTGACGGGTGTAGAGAATAACCGCCTCAGTGTGAGAAAAAATACAAACCGGTGTTGTGTCAGCCATGATCGCATCATGCTGCCAGTTTTCCTTGTTTAAGTGACAGAATGCGATGTTGCGTGTCTTCCAGCAAGGAAGCATCATGTGTTGCTATCAGTACCGTGACACCTACCTGATTGAATGAATTGAACATGGCCATGATATCCCGGGCATATTCAACATCCAGATTACCGGTCGGTTCGTCAGCTATCAGAATATTAGGGCGATGCACGACTGCGCGGGCAATACATAATCGCTGCCTCTCCCCCCCTGATAGGGTGATGGGCAGGGCATTTTCTTTTTTTAACAAACCGACTTTATCCAGCGCGGCACGCACACGACCGGCGACCGCTTTATTATCAAAGCTGCTGATCTGCAGCGGCAGTAGCACATTATCAAAAACATTGCGATCAAACAAAAGCTTGTGATCCTGGAAAATAAAACCGATCTTACGGCGTAAATACGGAATCGCACCGGATTTGAGTTGTGCGATATTTTGCTCACTGATCGTAATAGTGCCGGAAGTCGGACGTTCTATCGCGGCAATCAATTTTAGTAGGGTGCTTTTACCCGCACCTGAGTGACCGGTCAGAAATACCATTTCACCGGACTCAACCGTAAGATCAATATTGTTCAGTGCCACGTAACCGTCCGGGTAACGTTTGGAGATATTTTTGAATTTGATCATATTTTAGGCCCGGGTTACTGAATGACAGAAGTACAAAATGATAATTATCAATCAAACATGGCTTCAACAAATTCTCTGGCATCAAAAGGCCTTAAATCATCCAAACCCTCGCCGATACCCACAAAACGGAGCGCCGGCGGGTCCTGGGGATATTGCCCGGCAATGGCCGCCACCACGCCCCCTTTGGCCGTGCCATCCAGCTTGGTCAGGATCAAGCCGGTGACATCCAGTGCCTCATCAAAGGCTTTCACCTGAGCGATTGCATTTTGCCCCGTATTGGCATCCAGCACCAGTAATACTTCGTGTGGCGCATCCGGCATGGCTTTGCCAATCACACGTTTTACTTTTTTGATTTCTTCCATTAAATGCAACTGTGTGGTCAACCGTCCGGCGGTATCTGCCAATACAATATCTATACCGCGCGCCTTGGCTGAATTGACCGCATCAAAAATCACTGCGGCTGGATCGCTTTTTTTATCGGGATCACTATCCGGCGCAGGCGCTATCACGGTGATATTGTTCCGTTCTCCCCACACCATCAGTTGCTCGCGCGCCGCCGCGCGGAAGGTATCTCCAGCAGCCAGCAGCACCGATTTGCCTTGCGACTGGAAATACTTGGCCAGCTTACCGATAGAAGTTGTTTTTCCCACGCCATTGACACCTGTTATCATAATAACGAAGGGTTTTTGCAGCGTGGTGTCCAAGGGCTGAACAAGGGGTTCCAGCATAGCAATGAGTGATTCCTTTAGCACCTGTTTTAATTGCACGGAATCAGTTAATGCCTCCCGCTTCACTTGTTTGCGCAGATTCTCAAGTAACTGATGGGTTGCATTAACCCCGATATCTGAGGTCAGCAAAATAGTTTCCAGTTCTTCGTAGAGTTCCTCGTCTATTTTGCCGCCGCCAAATAGACCCGATAGCTGTTTACCCCAACTCTGCCGGGTGCGCGCGAGGCCTTGCTTGAGCTTGCTGGTCAAGCCCCTGGACTCATCGTGCCCGGATTCGGACTCTGCATCAGAGGTAACCGCTGTTTCAGAAGGATCCCCAGGGTTCTTTTTGGATTTAAAAAAACTAAACATTCTGGTAGGCTCTAATATGCATTGGAATTCTCAAAAGCTTAATTTTATTCTGTTTACTCACACTTGGGTTAGTAAAAATGAAACCTGTTGACTGTATTACCTTTTCCCGCTTTTTTTCATTCTCCGGCTTGTTGTTAATATCAAGCCTGCTGATTGCATTCCCGGCGTTTGCCAATCCGCATGAATACTTACTTGATAATGGCCTGAAAGTGATCGTAAAACAGGATCATCGCTCACCCGTGGTGGTGACACAAATCTGGTACAAGGCGGGCAGCATTGACGAAGTAAATGGAGTAACCGGTGTGGCCCATGTTCTGGAACATATGATGTTCAAAGGTACAGAAAAGGTTCCCCAGGGTGAGTTTTCAAAAAAAATCGCGGCGGCGGGCGGGCGTGAGAATGCTTTTACCAGTTACGATTACACCGCTTATTATCAGCAATTGCACCAACGCAGTTTGCCCATGGCGATGGAACTGGAGTCGGACCGGATGCGTAACCTGATTTTGACAGAAGAAGAGTTCGCAAAAGAAATCAATGTGGTGATGGAAGAGCGAAGATTGCGCACTGAGGATCAGGCGCGTTCTTTGTTGTATGAAAAAATGATGGCGGCCGCTTACCAGTCACATCCTTACAAGCGTCCGGTCATTGGCTGGATGAATGATCTGGAAAATATGCGTGTAGCCGATGCGCAGGAATGGTATGACCGCTGGTATGCGCCTAACAATGCCATACTGGTTGTAGTCGGCGATGTCGATCCGAAGGAGGTGTTTAAGCTGGCACAACAAAACTACGGCGCCATTCCAGCACGCCCGCTATTACCGATAGACGCCCGCAAACCACAAACCGAACCGCCACAACGGGGCACCAAACGGATAACCGTTAAAGCACCCGCTGAATTGCCCTATCTCATCATGGGATATCATGTTCCTGCCATTAAAAATGTAACGGCGGATTGGGAGCCCTATGCGCTGGAAATGCTGGAAAGCGTTCTGGATGGTCATGCTTCAGCCCGACTGAACAAATCATTGGTGCGTGAAAGTCAAATTGCCCATTCAGCAAGTGCCAGCTATGGCGCAATGGCGCGCGGTTCGAGCATTTTTTTTCTGAGCGCGGTACCTCGTGCAGGTAAAACAGTGATGGAACTGGAACAGGCATTACGTGGCGAGATTGAAAAAATCATTAAGGAGGGCGTTACGGAAGAAGAATTGATGCGTGTTAAAGCACAGGTCATCGCTGGACATGTGTATCAGCGCGATTCCATTTTTTCTCAGGCTATGCAGATTGGAAGACTGGAAAGCACGGGGTTGTCTTATCGTGACATTGATACCATACTGGAAAAGCTAAAAGCAGTTACTGCAGAACAAATCCGTGATGTCGCGAAAAAATATTTTGATGACGATAATCTGACCGTGGCTGTATTGGATCCGCAACCTCTGGAACAAAAACTACCTGCCAGGACACCCGGCGGGTTAAGGCACTGAGCAGATCCCCTCATTGAAGCGCTGACGGTAACTCGATTAACCGAAGCCACTGTCAGCGCTGACTTGCAATTTATCTAGTTTTTCAGGCCGTCCTTATTTTTTGCATCGCCATGGGCATGGCCACCCTCTTTTTTCTGATCATGTTTATGTTCGTGCATGTGTTTCATCATTTGGTGCATTTCTGTTTCGTCCAGAAAGCCATCCTTGTTGGTATCTTTTTTGTCAAACATCACTTCATGATGCTTCATGAACTCTTCCTTACTGATCTTGCCATCCTTATCAGCATCCACTGAGGACATTTTATGCTTACACTGATGTTCGTGGTGGTTACCGGATTTCGTATCGCCATGACCTTCGTGCTGTCCGCCTTGGTGTTGATGGCCGCTTTCTTTAGCGGTATCTGCAGCGGAAACCGATGCAATACCGGATATAAGTAAAAAAACCGTTCCCGCCGCGATAGCAATCAAATTTCTTTTAGGGAGCATCTTGTTTCTCCTGAATAATGAATGAATAGTTGAAGGAAAAATGGCCTCCTTCAGCTTTTGTTAGAAGTGAACACACCTGGAAAGTTCGAAAATAATCCTTCAATGCAATGGCAGTGTAACAGAGCAGAAATAATGCTGCTGTATCAGGCTGCGATAAAATGCTGGCGGTAATACTTGAGTTCGTTGATGGAGTCATAAATATCCGCCAGAGCCTCATGTTTACTTTCTTTAGTCAGGCCTGCCGCTATTTCCGGCTTCCAGCGTTTAACCAGTTCCTTAAAGGTGCTGACATCCAGATTGCGATAATGAAAATAGGCTTCCAGTTGTGGCATGGTACGAACCATAAAGCGCCGATCCTGACAGATTGAGTTTCCACACATGGGAGATACGCTGGCGGGCACATACAACTTTAGAAATTCAATCAATTGCGCTTCAACGTCCGCCTCGTTTAACCGAGATGCTTTAACCTTATCAATCAGGCCGGATTTGGCGTGTGTGGATTTATTCCATTTGTCCATGCCGTCCATGACCTCACTCGATTGATAGACAACCAGAACCGGACCTTCAGCCACTACATTTAATTGTGAATCGGTGACAACCAAAGCCACCTCAATGATGCGATCGGTATCCGGATTAAGTCCGGTCATTTCCATGTCCACCCAGATGAGGTTATTGTTATCTTGTGCCATAATTATTTATAAATTTTTGAATGCGATGCGTTTAATTGTGTCATATTGACGTCAGTCCGTCACTTTTAATACAAATAAAGAAATACTGATTGATTCGTGAATCTGTTTAATCATTAGAACATTTCAGAACTTAAGCTATTTATTATGCAAACATTCACGCTGGTTTTTCTTGTCGCCCTGTTGCTCACCACACTGACCCAGGTTTGGCTGGCTGCACGGCACATCCGCCATATTCGCGCTCACCAGAACAAGGTGCCCGATGATTTTGCCCGTCAGATTGGTCTGGCGGATCATCGGAAGGCCGCAGATTACACCTGTGCCAAAACACGCGCGGGATATCCGGGCATCCTGCTGCACGTCGTACTCCTGCTCATTTTTACCTTGGGCGGCGGTTTGAGCGCTCTGAGCAATTTCTGGGCCGGTTGGCTGAGTGATCCATTGGCACAGGGCATGGCGCTGATTATCAGCACCTTTTTTATCATGGGTATTGCTGAAATTCCGCTGAGCTACTACCGCACTTTTGTGATCGAAGCGCAATATGGTTTCAATAAAATGACCCGGGGGATGTTTTTTACCGATCTGATTAAACAATCTGTACTGGGTTTATTACTGGGCGCGCCCTTGTTATTTTGTTTTCTGTGGCTGATGGAAAAAATGGGGGAGAACTGGTGGCTATATGCCTGGTTTGCCTGGATAGCCTTCAATTTGTTTGTTTTAGCCATTTATCCAACCTGGATTGCACCATTGTTTAATAAATTCACGCCATTGGAAGACGCCGCACTCAAAACCCGCATTGAGCAGCTCATGAACAAATGCGGCTTTAAGGCCAGCGGATTGTTTGTGATGGATGGTTCACGCCGCAGCAATCACGGCAATGCATACTTCACCGGTTTTGGCAAAACCAAACGGATTGTCTTTTTTGATACCCTGCTGTCGCGCCTTAATCCGGGTGAAATTGAAGCCGTGCTGGCGCATGAATTGGGGCATTTCAAACACCGCCATGTGATCAAACGGATCGCGACATCCTTTGCCATGAGCCTGGCTTTTCTATGGATACTGGGTTATTTAATGGGACAAAGCTGGTTTTATGAGGGATTGGGCGTATCGGTTTCGACCGTGCCATCCACCGCGATGGCATTGTTGCTGTTTTTTCTGGTGATGCCGGTATTCACATTTCTGTTTCACCCCATATCAAGCATTTATTCACGCAAACATGAATTTGAAGCCGATGCCTATGCGGCGCAAAACTCCTCTGCGGATGATCTGATCCATGCGTTGGTCAAACTCTATCAGGACAATGCCGCCACACTGACGCCGGACCCGCTGCATTCAGCTTTTTATGATTCGCATCCACCGGCAGCCATCCGCGTAGCCCATTTACAAAGCCAGGGGCAGACATGAACAAAATGACTTGCGACTTGACCTCCAAACAATGCAAACCTTGCGAAGGCGGCGTGCCACCGCTATCTTCCGATGAAGTATCCGCCTTCCTACAGCAAATTGAAGGGTGGCAATTGCTGGGCAAGCAAATCAGTAAAACCTACGCATTCAAGAATTACTATCAAACCATGGCGTTTGTGAATGCCGTGGCCTGGGTTTCCCATCGGGAAGACCATCACCCGGATATGACCGTTGGTTACAATCAATGTGTGATCACTTATACGACGCATGCGATTGGCGGCTTGTCCGAAAATGATTTTATCTGTGCCGCCAAAATCGACAAGCTGTTTGCAATTTGAGTACACACTCAAAAAACGCAAAGAATAACGTTGAGTGTTTAGCCGGGCAGGTCATTGCCGCATTTGGCCGGCACTACTCGGTTGAAACAAACAATGGCGAGATCGTATCGTGCGTCATGCGTGGCAAAAAAGGCGGCGTTGCCTGCGGGGATCGGGTTGAGTTGCAACTCACCACCGCCGGGCAAGGCGTCATCGAAACGATAAAACCGCGCAAGTCTTTGCTATACCGCAGCGATTCCTTCAAGGAAAAAATTATTGCCGCCAATGTGACGCAAATCATCATTGTCGTGGCGGCAATTCCCAGTTTTAGTGAAGAATTGATCAATCGCTGCCTGGTAGCCGTTGAAAGCGAAAATATCAACGCCCTGATTGTGCTGAACAAAGCCGATCTCGCAGGACCTACCCAAACGGCGATGGGCATACTCTCGCTCTACAGGGATCTCGGTTATCCCGTGCTACAATTAAGCGCCATCAACGATGTTTCAGCGCTCCAGCCCTATTTGAAAGGCCATCTCAGTGTATTGGCCGGCCAATCAGGCATGGGTAAATCAACTCTGCTCAACGCCCTGATCCCGGAAGCCCGGCGAGCCACTGCGGAAATTTCGGTAGCCCTCGATTCCGGCTGCCACACAACCACGCATTCGCAGCTTTATCATATCGACGCGGATAGCGCCATTATCGACTCTCCCGGTATCCAGGAATTTGGTTTGAATCATATTAAAGAGGAAAATCTGGCATACGGTTTTATCGAATTTCATGCCTACATCGGTCAATGCAAATTCAGTAATTGCCGGCACCTCAGCGAACCCGGCTGCGCCTTGACACTGGCCGCTCAAGAAGGGAAGATTCATGCCAAACGTCTGGCTTTTTATCAGAAATTACTTCGATCCTGACTTATGTACGAATGAATATTTTTTATCCCTTTTTTAGTAACCGCAAAAATTGAGCGGAGGATAACCTGTTCAATTAGCAGATCTATTGTTATGATCCATCAACCAGATTGGTTTCGTGTTTTGTTCGTCGGCTGCCCGAATCCGATCAGGCCCACCGTACATTCTCATCCTTTACATCAGGAGAATATGATATGAAAAAATTTATGGCGCTTACTGTAACCGGGTTGATTACCCTAGCCATCAGCTCGAGTCCCGCTTTCGCAGAGCCTCCCGGCCGGGAGGCTTTTGAGACGCAGAAGCAGCAGCAAAAGTTTGAGCGAGAACAGACAAAGGAACAACGCAAGGCAGCCAAAGAACAACGAAAAGCGCAGGAAGCCTCTGACCGGGCATCGCGCAAACATACTCATGAAATGGAGCGCGAAGCTTACAAAGATGCTGCAGAGAGAGAACGCGAATCACGTAAAGATGCCGCAGAAATAGATCGTAAGCATCACCAGCATGACAGGGAGATAAGACGCGAGAGCCGCAAGCAAGACCATGGGAGTCATGGCAAAAAAGAAAACGATAGAAGCCATCGGAAGGATTGATCAACAGTTTGAAGCCAGCGGATTGGAAACGGCAGCCGTTTTCCTGACTTAATCCTCTTTCTGCTGCAAATTATTCATCTTCTTGCCTGGGATATTGATAAAATACCCAACGAAGCTAGCCAGACAGTCGCCGCCCGCTGTGCAGTTTGAACAACGGGGGGAGGAAAGTCCGGGCTCCACAGAGCAGGATGGCGGCTAACGACCGCCCACCGTGAGGTGAGGAATAGGGCCACAGAGACGAGCGTATTCAGTTACGGTGAAACGCGGCAACCTCCATCCGGAGCAAGACCAAATAGGCAGGCGATGATGCTGCTCGCGGAGCCTGCGGGTAGGTTGCTTGAATCTACAGGTAACTGTAGATCTAGAGGAATGACTGTCCACGACAGAACCCGGCTTATCGGTTAGCTTCACTAACTTTTTAATTTGACTGACTGGAATTGATTGCAAATAGCTCGCAGAACGGATACCCGATGTATAATTAATGCTGGATACTTTCAGTAATTCACAATGATCCGTCAATTTCTCCGCAAGGTATTCAACCGTAAAACTGCCGCTTCCGCGTCGATCGCAAAGCTGAGTATCATTCCCCACAAACGCCACGGTATCCGGCGTAACCAGATCAATCCCTGCGCATTAAAAATAACGGCTAACTTACAGCAAGCCGGATTTTCGGCCTATATTGTCGGGGGGGCTGCGCGTGATTTGTTGTTGGGGTTAACTCCCAAAGATTTCGATGTGGCAACCAATGCGACACCCGAGCAAGTACATCAAATTTTTCGCCGGTCACGGATTATTGGCCGGCGTTTTCGCTTGGTTCATGTCATGTGTGGCGCTGAAACCGTTGAAGTATCCACCTTTCGTGGACACTCACCGGCCGATGATGATAACCATGCTTCCATCAAACTGACCGATCAACACGGCCGCCTTTTACGGGATAACGTTTTTGGCTCTCAGGAAGAAGATGCTGTCCGCCGTGATTTCACCATTAATGCACTTTTCTATGATCCTGCCAAAGAAGAAATTCTTGATTATCTGAACGGTTACGAAGATATCAAAGCCAAAAAACTGCGCATTATTGGCGATCCGGCACAACGTTACCGGGAAGACCCTATTCGCCTGTTACGGGCTGTTCGCCTGGCATCGAAACTGGATATGCAAATAGAAGCGGAAACCGCTAAACCGATTGGCGATCTAGCGCCATTGCTGCAAAATGTTCCACCTTCACGCCTGTTCGATGAAATGCTGAAGCTGTTACTGTCGGGACATGCATTATCCTGTGTGGTTGATTTGCGCACACGCGGCTTACATCATGGCCTTCTACCCATGCTGGATGTGATACTGGAACAACCTTTGGGCGAACGCTTTATCACCATTGCGCTCAGAAATACCGATGAACGAATCAGACAAAATAAACCCGTTTCTCCGGGATTTTTATTTGCCATCCTTTTGTGGCATGAAGTGCTTTCCTCCTGGAATGCACTTCAGACTTCCGGTGAAAAACCTTTACCCGCCTTATTTAAGGCAATGGATGAAATTCTTTCAATACAACATAAGAAACTGGCGATCCCCCGCCGCTTTGATGCGGTCATACAAGAAATTTGGAGCATGCAACCACGCTTTCAGGCTCGTACCGGACGCAAGCCTTTCCGCTTGATTGCCCATCCGCGTTTTCGCGCTGCGTATGATTTCATGCTCCTCCGCTGTGAAAGCGGTGAGCTGGATGAAGAGCTGGGTGAATGGTGGAAAACATTTCTATCCGCAGATAATGAAAAACGTGAAAAAATGCTGCTCAAGGAAACTTCACCCAAGAAAGGCAAGAGAAGGCGCAGTCGTAAAAAACCTTCGCCCGGCCTTGCTTTGGAGCCGGAAAATTCAAGCACCGATGAAAACCGTTAACCTTTCATGAGTAAAAAACCAAGCCGGGTCTTTATCGCGCTGGGTAGTAATCTGGAAAACCCTGTTTCCCAGATACAACAGGCATTTGACGAATTAGAACAACTTCCCGGCATATGCCTGATAAACCATTCTTCGCTTTACAAAAGCGCCCCTGTTGGACGATTGGATCAACCGGATTTCATCAATGCGGTCGCATGGATTGAAACCACTCTGGCACCGCATGATTTACTCAACGCCTTGCTTGGCATTGAACATCGTCACGGACGCGTGCGTGAATCCTTAAATGCACCGCGTACACTGGATCTCGATATTCTGATGTATGATGATCTGGAATGGCTTGATGAGAAGCTGACCTTACCGCACCCGCGCATGTCGCAACGTGCGTTTGTACTGAAGCCGCTGATGGAAATTGCTCCAGATTGTCATGTTCCAGGTTATGGTCACGTCGCTCAATTACTGTCATTGTGTTATGAACAAAAATTAGAACAATTATGAGAATTACACAGACCACATTACAAAAGATGGTTGAGAACAATGAGAAATTCACTGTTATGACCTGTTATGACGCTATTTTTGCAACCCTGTTGGAAAATGCAGGCATTGATGTTTTGCTGGTGGGTGATTCATTGGGAAATGTTTTGCACGGAGAAAACACTACATTAGCCGTAACGCTGGACGACATGATTTATCATACGCGTTGTGTTGCACGCGGTTCCAGCAAAGCATTCATCATGACCGATATGCCTTTCGGCAGTTATCAGATTTCACCCGAACAAGCTTTCGAGAATGCTTCCAGGATTCTTGCTGCGGGCGCACATATGGTCAAAATCGAAGGCGGCCAGATCATGGCGGATACCATCCAGTTCCTGACCCGGCGCGGTATCCCCGTTTGTGCCCATATTGGTTTGACGCCTCAATCCATTCACCAATTAGGTGGTTATAAATTACAAGGAAATTCCGAGAAATCGGCCAAGCAATTGCTCGATGATGCAAAAACACTGGAAAAATCGGGGGCAAGCTTGCTGTTAATGGAAGTCGTTCCGGCAAAACTGGCTAAAAAAATCACGCACACACTCTCTATCCCTACCATCGGTATCGGCGCAGGAGTGAATTGTTCCGCTCAGGTTCTGGTACTCCATGATATGCTGGGGTTGTATCCAGGCAAAAAGCCTCGCTTTGTCAAAGATTTCATGGCTGGCGCAAAAAGCATTCAGGAAGCCGTTGCAAACTATGTTACCGCTGTCAAAACAAGCCAGTTTCCTGGTGAAGAACATGCATTCTGATTGATGATTATCGTGTGAAAATCTTTAATGACATTACCGCGCTACGCAAAAGCCTTAACAGTCAGCAACAAATTGCTTTTGTTCCCACAATGGGTAATTTACATGCCGGTCACCTCGCATTGATCCAGCAGGCAAAACAGCTCTCTGATTGCGTTGTTGTCAGTATTTTTGTCAACCGGCTTCAATTCCTGCCTCATGAAGATTTTAATCAGTACCCAAGAACTTTGGACGATGATTGCAGATTGCTGGCTGAACTTAATGTCAATACTGTTTTTGCACCGGATGAAGAAATTCTTTTCCCAACACCACAAGAATTCTTGTTAGCATTACCCTCTGTAGCAAATACTCTGGAGGGAGAGTTTCGTCCGGGATTTTTTCAGGGTGTCGCAACGATCGTGCTGAAATTATTCAATATTATTCAACCCCATCTCGCCCTATTGGGTAAAAAGGATTATCAGCAGTTATATATTGTGCGTGAAATGGTACGACAATTAAATTTGCCCGTTGAAATTATTGCTTGTGAAACCGTCCGTGCACCCGATGGATTGGCGTTAAGCTCCCGCAATCAATATTTGAACAAGGTACAACGGTTGGAAGCTTGCCATCTCTATCAAGCGCTTCTTCAGATCAAAAAGGAAATTATTTCCGGTTGCAAAGAATTTTTGACATTACAAGAAAACGCAACTAAGGATTTGATTCAACGTGGATGGAAAGTGGATTATATTCGGATTCAAAAACGCAGTTTACTGACGCCCGCACAGATTAACGATGAAGATCTCGTCGTATTGGGTGCAGCCTGGTTGGATAAAACACGATTGATTGACAACCTGGAAATATAAGATCAGCTATTTTTTGTACATTAAAATTGCACTGTGGCTGCTTTTCAAAACCAGACAGATAAAGAACAAAAAATTATGCAATCACTCAATACCTTCTGGCTATCCTGTCTTGATCATTTCAGAAAAGAACTCAATGCCCAGCAATTCAATACATGGATCAAACCACTGCAGATTGACCCATCCTTAAACAACGACAGTGAAGTCGTATTGATTGCTCCCAATCGTTTTGTCTCTCAATGGGTAAAAGATAATTTCATTGTTCACATTGAAGAAATGGCGCAAGCCTATTTTTCCAAAAAAATTCAGTTCAACCTAAAACTGGCAGACCAGACTGAAACAAAAAACATCTTGCCCGAGCAGGCGCCTGATCAAGTACAAGATGTTCCCAAGCCAGAATCTGATACATCGGCTACATCTGCCAAGAAAAACCCCAGCCGCCTGAATCCAAATTTCACATTTGAAAATTTCGTTACGGGAAAAGCCAATCAACTGGCCCGGGCAGGCGCCATCCAAGTCGCCGAATCCCCTGGAACGGCCTATAACCCTCTTTTCATCTATGGTGGGGTGGGTTTAGGAAAAACGCACCTGATTCAGGCTATTGGCAACTACGTCCACGAAAAGGATAAAACTGCAAAAATCCGTTATGTGCATGCTGAAAAATATGTATCCGATGTCGTCAGTGCATACCAGCATAAGGCCTTTGATAAATTTAAACTTTATTACCACTCTCTCGATCTTTTGATTGTCGATGACGTTCAGTTCTTCGGCGGTAAAAATCGTACTCAGGAAGAGTTTTTCTACGCTTTTAACGCGCTCATTGAAGCGCACAAACAAGTGATCATCACCTGTGATTCTTATCCTAAAGAAATTTCCGGACTGGAAGAACGGCTGGTATCGCGTTTCGGATGGGGGTTAACCGTCGCTGTAGAGCCACCGGAACTTGAAATGCGCGTTGCGATACTGTTAAAGAAAGCTGAATTGGAAAAAATCAGGTTAGATGAAAATGTGGCTTTTTTTATCGCCAAACATATACGCTCCAATGTCCGAGAATTGGAAGGGGCTTTAAAACGAGTACTCGCTTTCTCGCGCTTCACCGGTCAGGAAATAACGCTCGATTTGGCTAAAGAAGCATTAAAGGATTTGCTCGCTGTACAAAGCCGCCAAATATCGATTGAGAATATTCAGAAAACTGTCGCCGATTACTATAAAATCAAAGTATCTGAAATGTATTCAAAAAAACGTACACGCATTGTGGCAAGACCTCGCCAAATGGCCATGGCCATAGCCAAAGAACTCACCTCTCTCAGTTTGCCCGATATCGGCGAAGCTTTTGGCGGAAGAGATCACACCACCGTATTACATGGTTATCGGAAAATCGCCGAATTGCGTGTTTCCGACCCTGTCGTGAGCCGTGATTTCAATGCGCTCATTCTCATTTTAAGAGGTTGATAACTGTCTAATAACTTGTGTATAACTTGTCTTCAAAAAAATTTGAAATCTTTATCCACAAACTATCCAATTATTATACAGTTATCATACAAACGAAAAATTTATGCTATCTTGTTGATATTCATTTGATGTTAGAAAATATACAGAAGTATTGAAGACATTATCTAATTATTATTATCTTATATATAAATGCTTTTAATAAAAACTAACAGAGATACCTTGCTTAAACCGCTACAAACGGTGACGGGAATCGTAGAGCGACGTCAAACGTTACCCATCCTGTCGAATGTTTTAATCCGGCAAAACAACGAAAATCTTTCTTTCCTGGCAACAGATCTTGAAATACAAATAAAAACAGTCACTTCAAAAGATCCTTCCATGCAGGAAAATTTTTCTCTGACCGTCTCAGCCAAGAAGCTTCAGGATATCCTGCGTTCACTTTCATCCGATGCCGAAGTAGCATTAACAAAACAAGAAGATCATCTGCAGGTTAAATCCGGTAAAAGCGCGTTTAATCTGCAAATACTGCCGGCAGAGGATTTTCCGGAGATCATTGAAGACTCAAAACCCGATGTCTTTGTTACGCTTAAACAAAGTGAATTAAAAAACCTCTTGCACCATGTTCAGTTTTCAGTGGCGCAACAAGACATTCGCTATTACCTGAATGGACTTTTATTGCTGATAGAAAACAAACATTTAATTGGTGTTGGCACCGACGGGCATCGCTTGGCTTATATCGCAACGAACCTGGATAACGCCCAGAAACGGCAGGAAATTATTCTTCCTCGCAAAGCTGTTTTTGAACTGTCGAAACTGCTCAATGAGAGTGAAGATCCCGTAAATATAGAATATTTTCAGAACAAGGTTCGTTTTTCCTTTTCTGATGTTATCCTGATATCTAAAATTATTGATGGCAAGTTTCCTGACTACAATCGTGTTATCCCAACAAAAAATACAAAACTCTTTGAGATAGAGCGTATAACCTTTCTACAAGCATTACAACGGGTATCCATTCTTTCCAATCAAGCTGAAAAATTCCGTGGCGTACGGTTAATCGTTAGTAAAGACAATCTATGTATCACCTGCAAAAACAATGAGCAGGAAGAAGCCCAGGAAGAACTGGAAATTAAATACGATGATGAATCGGTTGATATCAGCCTCAACATTACGTATTTGCTGGATTTATTAAATAACGTCGATAGCGCGACAGTACAATGTGCCCTCGAAAACGCCAATAATAGTGTTCTGATAACAGTACCTGGAAATAAAGAATTTAAATACATCGTCATGCCGATGAGAATTTAATAATGCCTTTCAACAGGAATGAGTCAAAATTCTCAAAAATTGAAATATCCCTTTCAAACTTCACAACCATAAAGCGCCCTAACGGATGAGTGATCACAATACCAACGTACCCAACGGAAATCAGAAAGACTACGATTCTGAAAGCATAAAAATATTAAAAGGCCTGGATGCGGTTCGCAAACGGCCGGGCATGTATATTGGAGACACCAGTGATGGAACCGGTTTACACCACATGGTATTTGAAGTCGTCGATAACGCCATTGATGAAGCTTTGGCAGGTCATTGCGATGAGATAACGGTCATTATCCATCCCGACAATTCGGTCAGCGTGCATGATAACGGACGGGGTATTCCGACCGGCATTAAACAGGATGATGAATTTAAACGCTCAGCGGCAGAAATCGTGATGACCGAATTACATGCCGGTGGCAAGTTTGATGATAATTCCTATAAGGTTTCCGGCGGCTTGCATGGTGTAGGTGTTTCAGTGGTTAATGCGCTGTCGGAATGGCTCAAGCTGACCATTCGCCGTGATGGGAAGATTAACCAGATGGAATTTCGTCTGGGTGTTCCGGTTAAACCCTTGGAAATTACCGGGGAAAGCGAACGCCATGGCACCGAAGTGCATTTCCTGGCGAGTAAGGAAATTTTTGGCAATATTGAATACCACTACGATATTTTTGCCAAACGCCTGCGCGAACTTTCTTTTCTTAACAATGGCGTAAAAATCCATCTGCTTGATCAGCGCACCGGAAAAGAAGAAAAATTTGCTTTTGTCGGTGGCATCAGAAATTTTGTTGAATATATCAACCGCTCAAAATCGGTGCTGCATTCCAACATTTTTTACACCATGGGCGTCAAAGACAATATCTCCGTCGAAGTTTCGATGCAGTGGAATGACAGTTACACCGAACAGGTATTGTGTTTTACCAACAATATTCCGCAAAAAGATGGCGGTACCCATTTGACGGGCTTGCGAGCCGCGATGACGCGCACCCTCAACAACTACATTGAAAAAAATGAGCTGGCTAAAAAAGCCAAGATTGAAACGGCTGGAGATGACATGCGCGAAGGCTTATCGTGTGTGTTGTCGGTAAAACTGTTTGAACCCAAGTTTTCCTCGCAAACCAAGGAAAAACTGGTGTCGTCAGAAGTTCGCCCGGTGGTGGAAGAAGTTGTATCGCAAAAGCTATCTGAGTTTTTACTGGAAAACCCGGCTGATGCAAAAACCATTTGCAACAAAGTGATTGATGCCGCCAGAGCCCGGGAGGCGGCGCGTAAAGCACGCGAATTAACCCGCCGGAAAGGCGTGCTCGACAGTATGGGGTTGCCGGGAAAACTGGCCGATTGTCAGGAAAAAAATCCAGCCTTGTGTGAACTCTACCTGGTCGAGGGTGATTCTGCAGGGGGTTCCGCCAAGCAAGGACGCGACCGGAAATTTCAGGCCATCATGCCGCTCAAGGGAAAGATCCTGAACGTTGAAAAAGCCCGTTTTGACAAACTGATCTCGTCGCAGGAGATCATTTCCCTCATTACCGCGCTGGGAACCGGCATCGGCAAGGATGAATACAACCCGGATAAATTGCGCTATCACCGCATCATTATCATGACCGACGCGGACGTGGATGGCTCGCATATTCGTACCCTATTACTGACCTTCTTTTACCGGCAAATGCCCGAACTGATCGAGCGCGGCCACATTTATATCGCACAACCCCCGCTGTATAAAATCAAACACGGCAAAAAGGAACGCTATGTCAAAGATGACCATGAGTTAAAGCAATATATGTTGAGTCTGGCGTTAGCGGATGCTGAGCTGTATACCGATGACCAAAAGTCACCCTTAACGGGTGAAACGCTGGAAAAACTCGCCAATGAATATATTTTGTCAGAAGCGGTCATTGAGCGCATGAGTCAAATGATTGACAATCACGTGATGCATGCATTGCTGCGCCTGCCGGATGTCGATTTAAGCAGCGGACAGGCGGCGGCAGATAGCGCATCACGGCTTGCATTGCGGGTCAAAGACATAGAAATTGTCGCGGAATATGATGACGTGCATGAACGTTACCGGCTCAAAATAATGCGCCTATCACATGGCAATGTGCTGACCAGTTACCTGGATAATGATTTCCTGGAAAGCGGCGACTACATTCAGATTCAGAAAACCGCTCAGGTATTTGAAGGTTTGCTGAGTCAGGGTGCCTACATACAACGCGGCGAAAGAAAACAGAATGTCAGTGAATTCAAACAAGCCCTGGAATGGTTATTGGAAGAAGCCAAGAAAGGCGTAAATGTGCAACGCTACAAAGGCCTGGGAGAAATGAATCCCAGCCAGTTGTGGGAAACCACCATGGACCCGGCCAACCGCCGCCTGCTGCGCGCGCAGATCGAAGACAGTATCCTGACCGACGAAATCTTTACCACGCTGATGGGCGATGTCGTGGAACCGCGACGGGCGTTTATTGAGAAGAATGCGTTGAGGGCGACGAATATTGATATTTAAACAAGTCAGTTTGTCCAGATCTCATAATTTAGAAATGGCGGGTCGATTGATGTTGCTGGCAGATGTTAAATAGGCTGAAGTCGACTCGTTTGGTATTACAGGTTGTTAATGACAGTCCGTTTTCTAAATCGAAAAAGAATTCATACCCCAAATAAGACTGAGATACCACGCCTCCCTGACGGGCTGAAAGTATTGAGAGAATTACCGAACAAGTCTCGTCCATGTTAGATGACATGATTAGTCTCATAGTGAGACTTAATACAATATTTATCCTTCAGCACTGCAGCGAATCTCCGTCCATAGAGAGATTGAAGAACTACATTGTCGTATCGCATAATGTACGAAAACACGTTCTTGAGCACCCCTTTCCCCATTTATCGATATTTTCCTGATGTCCAATCACATACCGTCCTCAGGTGAAAGAGCTGCCATCGTCGGTTATTCTGCCCAATATCGCATTTCCGCCGAGAAAATCTATACCGCTCTGTTAGCTGGCCAACTGGAATGGATAGCTTTGGCTGATCCGGTGGCAGGCAGGGTGGATGACATTCAAGTGGCTACGTCCGGCAAAATTGATGCTTACCAAATTAAATGGGGAGAACAAGTCGGCTCGCTTTCCTTCAATGACCTAACCACTGGCGAAGGCGATCCTGGAAACAGCGGTAGCCACGGGTTAATCGGACAACTTGCCGGAGGCTGGCGCAGGCTCAAAGCATCCAATCCCGGGCGCCGCGTGGTCGTGCATCTAGTTTCGCGGGACATCGGGGCACCCCGAGCCGCCATCCCACATGGGGACAGCATGGTATCCAAAGCCAACTTGCAAGGTTTTCTGACCGATTGCTGGACAGATCGGGATTGGACTAGGCGAGGGTTGCAGGCATGTCCATCCGGCTGGAGACTCGCGATGGAGGAATTGATTCGGGCGTGCGGGCTTACTGAGCCGGAATTCATGGCCTTTGTCCAGGATTGCGAGCTGGATTGGGCTTACAAGCTATCTGAAATCCCTGCGACTCCCAGTCGAGAGGTATTGCGTCAACAGGAAGACTTGGAAGCGTTAATCGCTTTCCTTTTTCAGCGTGTCGGTGCTGATCGCCGCGTGATCCGTATCGACAGGGATCAATTGCTGGATGGCCTTGGCTGGGAAACCCGCTTCAAGCCACGCTTCCTGCATGAGTTTCCGATAAATCGCTTATATCAGCCCATTTCTGCCACGGTCGCCGAGCTTGAAGCGGCGTTGACTGGGCTTAGGCGTGGCTATCTGGCCGTGCTCGGCACGCCCGGGTCGGGAAAATCCACCACACTGACCCACACCCTGCGCTATCGCAAAGGCTACCGCCTTGTGCGTTATTACGCCTATGTTCCCGATAGCCCGCTTCAAGGCCGTGGTGAAGCATCCAATTTTCTGCATGATGTCGTTCTTGCCCTGCAATCCCAGGGCATTTGCGGCGGCGAGGGCCAGGCCAAAACGCGTGAGGAATTCCTCGGTAAGCTTCACCGGCAACTGGCGGAATTGCATGAACGATGGCTTGCTGATGGCGTGCTGACCGTGATTCTGGTGGACGGACTGGACCACATCGAAAGGGAGCAAAAGCCGGAACGCAGTCTGCTTCACGACCTTCCCCACCCAGACACGGTGCCGGACGGGGTGATATTCATTCTGGGCAGCCAGACCCTGGAACTGGCCGGTCTGACGCCAGCCATCAAAGCCCAACTTAAGGAAAAAAGCCGATTTGTGACGATGGCACCGTTAACCCGGAAGGCAGTTTTCACCATCGTCGAATCCGTTAGTCTGCCCGTTCCACTCACCGCCGAACAAATGGAAGAGGTTTACCGGCTGTCAGCCGGTCACCCATTGGCCTTGAACTATTTATTGAAAATGTTGGCGGATGCCCGTGATCCGACCGTTGCGGCGCGAATCCTGGTAACAGCCAACCCTTATCAAGGGCATATCGACCGGGATTATGAAATTTATTGGCAAGGAATTGAGCAAAACCGGCCACTCAAAGAATTACTGGCGCAGCTTGCCCGCCTTCGTGTGTCTTTCGATCCACGGTTACTTGTGTCATGGGTAGATGAAGAAACTGTTCGAGTTCGGCAGGCGCATATCTATTTTCGTCAGGAAACGAGTTTCCGCTGGCATTTTTTCCACAATAGTTTTCGTCAATTCCTAATTGACCGGACATCGCGAGATTTGTTGGATGAATACGATGCCTCGCTGAACCGCGAGTATCACAGACAACTGGCGGAACTTACCGCCCTTCCAGAAGCGGCGGAATCGCAAATCTGGGAGCCCTTATATCACCATGCTTGTGCGGAAGAATGGGCCAAGGTATCGGCTCTTGCCTCACAAGCGTATTTCCGCCGCCAGTTTTATGCTTTGCGCTCATCGGAAAAGATATTCGAAGATATTACGCTTGCTTTACGAGCAGCGCGTGAACAAATGGATGCTGTTGCTTTGTTTAGATTATTGTTGATCGAGCATGAACTTAAGGAACGTAAAGAGATATTGGAACAAGTAGATATACTCAAGCTTGTGCTCTCTCTTGATGGAGTTGGTGCCGTGCTTGATTACGTTATGGACGGTAATCATCTACAGATTGACCAAACCAGTGCGCTAAACCTTTGTCGGGACTTATTGGACATCGGCAAGATAGAGGTGGCAAGAACTCTATTTGAGGCGGCAGAGCCACTGGATTGGTTGAGTGGATCAAGGGCAGTCGGAACGCATCATGGAGAAAATGATTTATTAAATGCATGGATTCGGTGCGCGTATTACCTCCGGCCATTGGAAGTAGTGTTGAATGCTATTAATACTTTGGTGGTCGAGGATGATCCCACTTTTCCTGACACAGACCAGAATCTCGCTACTGAAGAACTTCGCGCCAATATACGTATAGTTTTGGTCGACGCGATTGCGCAACAAGAGAATCCTGCTTTGTGGGCTGATTTTAGGAGGTTATCTACCACGTTTTCCGATGGCACTGACTTGCTAGTACGGTTGGATTTTAATATATGTCAGCAACACGCAGCCCATCCCGAAGCCATCCCGGCTCTAGATCGCCTTCTTGCCTGGGCTGAGCAGGCGAAACTGGATGATTTGGATAAGGTGATACTAGCCGAATACCTATTGAATATTCGCAATGATGTCGATGGTGCCCGCCAGTATGCAGAGGGGATTAAGCAGCCTCATACTTATAGCTGGTCTGGCAGCCAATGGAAAAAACTTGCGCCTTTTGTTCATCGAATTCGCCTGAACCGGTTACTCGCTACCCTTGGGATAAAAATCGATCCTATAGCCGCTGTGCCTGATGCGCGAAAACCTCAAGAACGAGGGAATGTTCTTTTCGAAAGGCACCTGGTCATCATCGCCTCGCTTTGGGGACTGGCAAAGCGTAAGGAAAGGTTATCAGGAACAGAAATTGTCCGCAGATTGCATTCGGCGCTTAGGCTTTTTCATCGAAACTGGAACGAGACGAATGATTGGACAGGTTGGTATGAATTTCAAGGGGCGGCAAATGATTATTTAGATCTCATGATTCGTACCGTGGCAGCACACGGCGATGAAGCGCTAATCGCTTTGAGCGATGAATTTGAAAAGCTTTGGACTTCTGAAAGTAGCCAACAATATTGGCCATCTGACCGCCGCCACAAAATTGCCTCGGCCCTTTACCAGCAGGGTGATCGACGTTCGCGTTTCGTCCAGCGATTAGAGTCCCTGCAACAAGGAATCGGTGTTTGGGATGAGGTACATGAAAGGGTGGATTATCTTGGTAGGCTTGCCCAGTCGTGGTGCGAAATTGGTGAAACCGACCGGGCACGCGCATTAATCCCACGAATGCTGGAGGGATCGTTCGGTATCTACCATCACAAAGATCGCCAATTGCAGCAATGGGTTGATGTATTGGCCAAAGTAGGCGCTGTTGCCCCTAGCCAGATCAAGAAAGATTTGTCCCACTTTGCAGCCGCTGTCCTGATACTTGAAAAAACTGGGCGTGGACGGGGCACTCAAGATGCGGCAACGGAACTCCTGGCACTCGCCGTGAATATCAACCCCGCCCGAGGCTGGCGGCTGTGCGAGTGGCTATGGGAAAACGGCGGCATTCAATTTGATACCGGCGTTGCCGGACTCCTGCTGGGCGCACTCCGCACGGAGCAGCCCCCGATAGAACTTATTCTGAATCTCGCCCGACACCTGTACATCCCATTTGTCCCCCATCTCTACGAGCCTTTGGTAAAACAGTTGGCCGCGGGCTGTATTCATTATTCACCATCGGATATGGCCCATCGTTTACTCGATGAGCTCAATCAGACATTGCAGGTTAAAGCTTGGCCGAATGAGAGGCCGTCATGGTGGCGAGCGTTGGTCGCTGGAATACGCCAAGCAGGAGGTGACGCGAGCCGGTTCGAAAAGCGGTATTTCGATAATCCCGGTGAACAGGACAGCAGTAGTTCCGTCCTGATTTTGAAGGATGGCCGAAAAATCACCTTCGACGAAGCGAGGGTTATGGTCGGTTCTTATGGTCAGCTTGTAACCCTATTCGAATCCATAGAGAAAACGGACTACTTTCCGTGGCCTTGGTTGTTGGAACCGTTAATTGAATGGTTTACCGCCGACCAGATACGCCAAATATCGACGAGATGGGAATCCTATTTGTCAAATGACGCCCTGCGTAATCAATTCGCCTTGCGTTTGTATCAGCTTGGACATACCTCAGAAGCACTTGCATTGTTGGAACCGATGTTACAAAAAAAAAGTGCGTCGGGTTGGGATAGACATTGGGATGGCGGCAGCCGCCTATATGCCTTCAAGGGTTTAATCGCCATTGATCCTAAAAATTGGCGTCCCCGCGCTTTGAAAGCGTTAATTGATGATTACACCTCGGAGTACCGGTATCCGGTAAACCTTATCTACAATTGGGAAGAACTCACCGAAATACTGTTCGAGCTTGTTCCATGGGACCAATTATGGCCAGAATTCCGCGAGCATATTTACCAACTCGCCGAGTTCTCGTTGGCCGAGGACATTCCACATTTGGAAGCGGAATATCCATGCGTACTGGATAAAGCTTTGCTATCGGTTTATTCCTGGGCGGCTAAATTGCCAATCAATGAAGTAAGGGATGAAGTGCATAAAGGACTTTGCGAAATCATAGTCCGTGGACTGGCCCCTACGGTCACAAAAGACGTGATAACTTCCTTGCTGACCGACAGACCCATCGGCGTCATTCAAGGACTGGCATTATTGGATAGCGCCCGGTTTCAAGGCGCGTCAATAACCGAGGAATTCTCCGGCCCCATCCTTGGTCTTTGCCAATCCCCCGACTTTGTGGAACGTGAAATGGCGAGGCAATTGGCCGAGTCGCTTGAGATCAAATCAGATAATGCGGAAGAAACCGGAACCACAAAGCTCCCCTTGGTTTATAGCCTGAAACTTCCATCCATCGGCAATCACGATCCCACTGTGCCCAATCATGCAATACATCCTGGGGAAGTATTGCCGGATTCAACCGATCCTCTTGAAATGATCCGACCGCATGAAGTTGAGATTGAATGGCTGAGCCGCGTAACGGACATACCTTTGGAAAATCTATTGGAGCGAACAGTCGTTTTGATGCGATCCATAAAACCGGAATCAGATTGGAATCGAGCGGCAGAGGAGCGCATAAGGGGTTGGTTAAGTGATATAGGATTGAAATTGGCCTATAACCGGCAACGTCCCCAAGTGGCACTACACGCCATAAGCCGGGTTGTTGCCGAATTGGCCGATGCCGGAATGCTCGACGATGACGCCTTGGCCGCGGCTTATGATGGGTTATCTCTCTATGATTGGCGACTGGCCGATTTGGAACCACAAGATCGTCCAAAATCCATCCGAAAGCCGGATATGCCTGAGAGCTTCTCTTCCCGCGGCGGATGGGCGAATAACCACGAAGAGGTCTTCAAATTTTTCGTCGATTATCTGGATGATGGTTTCGCGGTCGTGGGTGAATTATCCCGTTTCAAGGAATGGGATTGGAACGTACCCACGGAACTACGGCTTGCCATGGTCTGCCATCCAGATTGGCCGGTGTCACCCGATGACGAAGTGAGCGCATATCGCTTTTTTCCTGACCACCATTATTGGAAGGCGAAGAATTATCCAATACTGCCGAGAGCTGAAAGATTCCCATCGTTGGTGGTGCGCGGATATTCCAGGCAAGAACTGATCGGTGCCAGTCAATGGCTGGCGTTCAATCCAGCCATCGCGATACAGCTTGGTTGGCATCTTCATAAAGATGGAATTTTCCGATGGGTTGATGTTGATGGGCAAATCATGGTTGAAAGCCGCTGGTGGCAAGATGGACCTATGGATCGTCAACCTCCACGCACTCGTGAGATAACCGGCGAAGGTTGGTTAGTTATTGCATCTACCAAAGCTCAAGCAATTATTCAAAACAATATTAGTCCTTTAAGCATTCTCAGGGCGGTGAAAAGAAATGTTGGAAAGGATGATGAAGAAAAGCCGCTAGCGTCGTATGGTTGGCGAGTTGACCAATGGGTAGCTCAAGAAAGCGGCGGCTTGTGGTCAACCGAATAGATTTCTGAAGAGTTCAGCAACTATTAGTGGAATTAGTTGTAATTCCAATCGTTTTTAGTGTGATTTTCAAAATTCGTCGTCAGCGAAGAATTCAATCGCTAACATTAAGTGCAGATTTTTCCGAACCGCGCCAATAAAACTGATCTTTTGGTGTAGCAATTTTTATTGCGCCATAAAAACTTGCCATACCGATAGAGCTGTCTGATGACTTTAGCACTCATCGCTGCTAGCGGCGAGCTTCCATACTTCCGGCAATAAATCGTATTGCAATACCAGGCGCACCAGCCTATTCTTATAAAAAGCCATAGTTACGTGAAGTGGGAGATCAATCAATGAAAAAGAATCTTTTTATTCCAAAACTCTGTTCCGTATCGCTGGCGTTCATTCTGACGCAGGGCGTTTCCCATGCCATGCCCGGCATGCATGGTTCCGGCAGCGGAGCGGCTACGGAGCATCCAAGGGTGTCGAACAGTCTCGGCG
>CAKKRO010000165.1 GCA_919902625.1 Nitrosomonadaceae bacterium | reverse complement strand
CGAGAAGTCCTGGATTTTGTTAATACACTTCAGTAAAAAACTCACATAGACAATTCTGTTTGGGTACTTGTATTGCTAATCTCGTTGATCAATAGGTAAAAATTCTCTTTCCTGAGGCCCGTGTAGTGAGCAGTGGGCCGGATAATTTTCTTATCCAGTTTTTTTCGATGATAGTGCGCCCAACCCGCTGTGCCGCCGCCGTGTTTGATGCCGCGCAACGCATCAATACTACCCGTTGATAGCTGAATAAGAATCGGATTCTGTGCTCGTGATAACACACATGTCAGCATGACTGATTTCTTTATCATCTGTCCATGGTAGAATTGTTTTGAATGCATGCACAAAGAAGCCATGCTAAAGTAGTAAATGTTTAATGGCTTCCTGTTCTGCGATCAATTCCTGATAGCTTTTTTGCATTTTCTCTTTGTCCCATTCAGTAAATTCCAATCCCTGAACAATTTTATAATGACCATTTTGACAGGTGACGGGAAAACTGAAGATAACTCCGCTGGGTATGCCGTAGCATCCATTGGAAGGTACTCCCATTGATGTCCAATTATCTTCTGGGGTACCAAAAACCCAATCCTGCATATGATTAATAATGGCATTGGCTGCACTGGCTGCGCTTGATTTGCCACGACGAGCCTCGATAATGGTCATGCCGCGTTTTTGTACCGTTGGGATAAAGTGGTTTTCTATCCAGGTAGTGTCTGTGATCAGCGATGCCACCTTGTCATTGCCAATGGTTGCATGGCTTAAATCAGGAAATTGCGTATTGGAATGATTGCCCCATACAATCATTTTTTTGATGCCTGATACAGGCACTCCGAGTTTCAGTGCAACTTGAGACAATGCACGATTATGATCCAGCCGCAGCATCGCCGAGAAATTGCCAGGATCAAGATCAGGAGCATTCTTCAAAGTAATATAAGCGTTGGTATTGGCAGGGTTGCCAACCACTAAAACTTTGACGTCCCGCTTGGCAACGGCATTGAGCGCTTTTCCCTGTTCAATGAAAATAGGGCCATTGGCCGCAAGGAGATCCTTACGTTCCATATTCTCACCGCGCGGACGTGCACCCACCAGCAAAGCAATATCTACATTGTTGAATGCAACTTTTGGATCATCTGTGGTGATAACTTCGGTTAATAACGGAAAGGCACAGTCATGCAGCTCCATGACGATGGCATCGAACAAAGGTTGTGCATCAGTAATGTCGTGTAACTGCAGGATAATCGGCTGGTCTTTACCAAGCATATCACCTGCTGCAATGCGATAGAGCAAGCTATAGCAAATCTGTCCGGTTGCGCCAGTAACAGCGATACGAATAGGCGGTTTCATTTTTTCCAATCCTCGAGAGGCCGCCAATAGGCTAAGAAAATTGGCGGTATATGGGGAAAAGTGAACGAATTATACTTGCAATCAGAGCCTCACGGAAGAGCAAGTTTGTCTAAAGGCATAGCACAATTACGCTAGAGCATTGATTGCAGATTAAAATACAGAAATAATTCTTAAAGAGGAATCTGAACCGGCGCTATCTTTATTATTCACTTTACATGTAAGCGTGTAGGTATTGTTTGGTATTTTAGTTGGTCATTCTTATGAGCACGTTTTATAATCCGCACACCATCAATCATCCAATCTTTTGAGGCAGTCAGTGTGAAAGTTTATGACTGGATATTTTACCTAAACTAAATGGTATGAATTCAAATCTGAATCAACTGCAACCTTATCCCTTCCAGAAATTGCGTCAACTGCTTGAAGGCGTGACGCGCAATGCGGCATTAAGCCCGATTGATCTGCAAATGGGGGAGCCCAAGCATGCGACACCGGATTTCATTCGTCAGGCGATGATTGATCATCTGGATGGGCTATCCACTTATCCGACGACACTGGGAACGCCAGCGCTACGCAATAGCATTGCGGCGTGGATAAAACGGCGCTTTAACCTGCCTGATATCAATCCGGATACAGAAATTATTCCTGTCAATGGGAGCCGCGAGGCGCTATTTTCTTTTGCCCAGGCGGTGGTTGACAGCAGCGCCTGCCATCCGGCTGTGGTTTGTCCTAACCCGTTTTATCAGATTTATGAAGGTGCTGCGCTGTTGGCGGGGGCTACACCTTATTTTATTAATACCTTGCCAGGAAATCATTTCAAACTGGATTTCTCACAATTAACCGATGAGGTTTGGTCACGCACCCAGTTAATTTATGTCTGCTCGCCGAATAATCCAACAGGTGGCGTGATGAGGCTGGAGGAATGGCGGGAATTGTTTGCGTTGTCGGATCGCTACGGGTTCGTGATCGCTTCGGATGAATGTTATTCGGAAATTTATTTTGATGAGTCGAATCCTCCCTTGGGAGCATTGGATGCCGCACAGCAACTGGGCCGTACGGGTTTTTCGCGTTTGGTGGTGTTTAATAGTCTGTCGAAACGTTCCAATGTGCCGGGGCTGCGCTCTGGTTTTGTAGCCGGTGATGCCAGGCTATTGGGGAAATTCCTGTTGTATCGTACCTATCATGGTTGTGCGATGAATCCGGCCGCTCAGGCTGCCAGCGCAGCAGCCTGGAGTGATGAAGCGCATGTGGTGGAGAATCGCCGTTTATATTCGCAGAAATTCTCTGATTCCATCGCGCTGTTGTCGGGTGTGATGACGATACGGATGCCTGATGCCGGTTTTTATTTGTGGATTAAAACACCCATCAGTGATACCGAATTCACTCAACGGCTTTATCAAGATTATAATGTCACTGTGCTGCCGGGCAGTTATTTGGCACGTGATGCCCGTGGTATTAATCCAGGAAAAGATTATGTGCGAATTGCGCTGGTAGCGTCGCCGCAGGAGTGTATCGAAGCCATGAACAGAATCAAGAGTCTGGTAAATCAACTGGGTTGAATTTAAATTATTAGGAAAAATTATGAATGAATTGAGAACCATCATTGAAGAAGCC
>CAKKRO010000164.1 GCA_919902625.1 Nitrosomonadaceae bacterium | reverse complement strand
CGCATCACCGGATCGTACCAGCGTGTCAGCCAGTGAAAATGAAACGCCGGGATATAACGGGGGGACTTTCTCATGACGATAAACCTCCCATATTTTCTGTTTTCAGCATGCGCCGGATCGGAATCTCCTTCACCAGCGCGTACACCGCCGGAAAGATGATCAATGTCAGTATCGTCGCCGAAACCATGCCGCCGACCATCGGGGCGGCAATCCGGCGCATCACTTCAGAACCGGTACCGGTGCTCAACATGACTGGAAGCAACCCGATTACACTGCCCGCAATGGTCATCATTACGGGGCGTATCCGGTAGACGGCACCTTGCACGACAGCTTCATAAAGATCCTCGATGGCAACTCTCTCCCCGGCAGCCTTGCGTTTCGTGGTGATGGTTTTAAGTGCCTGATCGAGAAATTCCAGCATGACCATGCCGGATTCGGCCGCAATACCGACAAGGCCGATGAAGCCAACCACTGCGGCAACGCTCAGGTTGTAATCGAGCCAATACATCAGCCAGATACCACCCACCAGGGAAAAAGGAACCGATAGCATCACGATCAATGTTTCGGTTAAACGGCCAAAGTTCAGATAGACCAGTACAAATACCATAAAGATCGTAAGCGGCACCACTACTTTCAATTTCTCGGTCGCGCGTTGCATATATTCAAATTGTCCGCTCCATGTAACGTAATACCCCAGCGGGAACTGTACCTGTTCACGGACGGCTTGCTGCGCATCCGCGATATAGCCACCGATATCACGATCGCGAATATCGACAAAGATGTACGCGGACAGAAGCGCATTTTCCGTGCGGATGCTCGGTGGCCCTTGCACCAGTTTGATTTTCGCGAGCTGGCCAAGTGGAATCATCGCCTCCCCCATCGTTGGCACCAGCACCTGGGTGGCAATCGCCTGCGGGTCGCTGCGCAGTTCGCGGGGATAGCGCACAGTGACACCAAAGCGCTCACGACCCTCCACCGTGGTCGTCACCATTTCCCCGCCAAGCGCCGCCGAGATCACGTCCAGCAGGTCACCGACAGCCAATCCATAACGGGTGAGCTCAATGCGATCGGGTTCAATATCGAGGTAGTAGCCGCCGGTGGTGCGTTCCGCATAGGCGCTGCTGGTTCCTGGCACTGTTTTTACGACGGTCTCGATTTGCTTGGCAAGGTTTTCTATCTCGCCCAGATCCTTGCCGAATACCTTGATGCCGACCGGTGTGCGGATGCCGGTGGCGAGCATATCGATCCTGTTCTTGATAGGCATGGTCCAGGAATTGCTGACTCCTGGCATCTGAAGCGCCTGATCCAGTTCGGCAATCAATTTGTCGACGGTCATGCCGGGACGCCATTCGTTTTCCGGTTTCAGGTTGATGATCGTCTCAGCCATCTCCAGCGGCGCCGGGTCGGTTGCGGTACTGGCGCGCCCGGCCTTACCGAGCACCGATGCCACCTCAGGGAAGCTCTTGATGATCTTGTCCTGGGTTTGCAGGATTTCCGCAGCCTTAGTGACGGAGACAGCCGGCAGCGTTATCGGCATGTAAAGCAGCGTGCCTTCATTCAATGTCGGCATGAATTCCGTTCCCAGCTTCATGGCCGGATAAACGGTCATGCCCAGCACGCCCAGCGCGATTACAAGAATGGATTTTCTCCACCGCATCACCCAGGCCACAACGGGTTGATAGATTCGAATCATGAGCCGGCCCAGCGGGTTATCCTGCTCACGCGGAATGCGGCCTCGAATCAGCAGCAGTATCAGAGCCGGAACCAGTGTGATGGAAAGGAGTGCGGCACCGGCCATGGCAAAAGTTTTGGTGTAGGCCAGCGGCTGAAACATGCGCCCCTCCTGTGCCTCCAAGGTAAACACCGGCAGGAATGACACCGTGATGATCAGCAAACTGAAGAACAACGCCGGGCCGACTTCCTTACAGGCGGCGATGACAGCGTCTGTGCGTGACTCGCCGGGAGCGAGGCGCGCGAGATGTTTGTGCGCATTCTCGACCATAACGATGGCGGCATCGGTCATTTCAGCGATCGCCAGTGCGATACCGGCGAGGCTCATAATGTTGGAATTGATACCCAGGTGATACATTGCAATGAAAGCGATCAGCACACCGATGGGCAGCATGATGATCGCCACCAGTGCGCTGCGCACATGCATCAGGAAGACGATACACACCAGAGCCACAATGGCGATCTGTTCGACAAACACTTCGTTCAACGTCGCGATGGCGCGGTGGATCAGCTCGGAACGGTTGTAGACAGACTGAATCGTAACGCCTTCCGGCAAACCGGATGAGATCTCGCCGATTTTTGTTTCGATGTTATGGATGGCGTCGAGGGCATTCTGGCCATGCCGCGCCACCACAATGCCCGAAACGACCTCGCCTTCACCATCCAGTTCGGCAATGCCGCGGCGTTCATCGGGAATCAGCTCGACGCGGGCGATGTCGCGCAGCAATACCGGCATGCCGGCATGCGCCTTGACGACAAGATTCTCCAGATCATCAATGCCGCGCAGATAGCCCCTGCCGCGCACCACGTATTCGGTCTCCGCCATTTCGATGACGCGTCCGCCGACGTCGCGATTGCTGGCGGCGATCACCTCCGACACCGTTTTGAGCGGTATGCCGTAGGCTTGGAGGCGTCGCGGATCCACGGTGACTTGGTAGGTCTTCACAAATCCGCCCACGCTGGCGACTTCCGATACGCCATGCGCCGCGATTAACTGATAACGCAAGAACCAGTCCTGGATGGCACGCAATTCATCGAGTGTGCGATCTTTGGCCGTGACGACATATTGATAAATCCAGCCAACTCCGGTTGCATCCGGGCCGAGCGCAGGCCTGACATTGCTCGGCAGCCGGCTCGCCGCGAAGCTGAGGTATTCCAATACCCGCGAGCGCGCCCAGTAGATGTCGGTGCCATCCTCGAAGATGACGTACACAAACGATACGCCAAAATTGGAAATGCCGCGCACTACCTTGGATTTCGGCACACTCAGCATGGCGGTGGTGAGCGGATAAGTGACCTGATCCTCGACCACCTGTGGCGCTTGTCCGGGATATTCCGTATAGATGATGACCTGGACATCGGACAGATCCGGAATCGCGTCGATCGGCGTTTTCCACACCGCATACACGCCCCAGGCTACGACGAAAAATGTTCCCAGCAGCACCAGGAAGACATGCCGTACCGACCATTCAATAATGTTATTGAGCATATCAGTGTCCTCCGTGATCGCTGGCGGCAGAGCTGGCACTCGATGGCTGGATATGCACGATAACGAACTCTCCCGCCGATTCTTCGATTATCTCGAAGATGATCTTCTGACCTGGTTTCAACGATTGAAGTAATGCCGGATCTGCAACGCGGAAATCCATCAACATCGCAGGCCATTGAAGGCTGGCAATGGGGCCATGCGCCAGCGTGACGGTGGCATGCGCAAAATCCATGGCTTTGATGGTTCCTTCACCACGATGCGTCATACGGGAAGATTTTTCAGCCTGTGAACCGGGCCCGGTCTCCCGTTCATGGGCTATTGCATCATGAGTATTAGGGCCGAAACCACTCAAAGCGCTCTTAAAGTTGCTTTCCGCATCAATCAGAAAATTCGCCTTGACCACCACTTTCTCCCCGACCCGGAGTCCACCCAGCACTTCAACATAACCGTCGGCATGCATACCCAACTTTACCGTGCGCGGCTCAAAGCGGCCTGCGCCGAGATCCACCAATACCACTTGACGGATACCGGTATCCAGCACGGCGGAATCAGGCACTGTCAACACTTTGTCTTTGCTGTGAAACGATGCAAATTCCACGCGTGCATACATGGCAGGCTTGAGCAGCCCATCGGGATTGGGGAGTTTAATGCGCACGATGGCCGTGCGGGTCTCTGGAGTCACCATGGGATAAATGAAAGCAACTTCACCGTTGAATACTTTGTCCGGATAAGCATCGACCCTGATCGTGACCACCTGGCCCGGATGCACCATTCCAATGTCTTGTTCAAATACGTCTGCCAGTATCCACACGTTGGACAGGTCGGCGATCTGGTACAACACTTCTCCAGGCATGAAACGCTTTCCCTCAATGGAGGGTTTTTCCAACACCAGGCCGTCCGCCTTGGAACGGAGCGTAATGTACTGCCTGACTTCGCCTTCCCGCTGCAGACGCTGCAATTCAATCTCCGATATGTCCCAGTTGCGTAGCCTCTGCAAGGCGCCTTCGGCCAGCCGCTTCATGCCCGCCTGCGCTTCAAGGCCAACGTCTGCGGCTCCATGATGCACTCCTTTCCTGGCAATAAGATATTCGTGCTGCGCCGTGATCAGTTCAGGACTATATATATCCATCAGCGCGTCGCCTTTTTTTACCACCTGGCCGGTGGTGTTGACATAGAGCCGTTGGATCCAACCCTCGAATTTCGGTGTTAAAGTGTACAGTTGGCGCTCATCTGGCTGTACTGTCGCTACAGCTCTCACTGTACGCATTAGTTCACGTAATGCGGCTGCTTCAGTCCGCACCCCCAGCTTTTGTACCTTTTCGGTACTTATTGTCACGGCTGTTTGATCCGATGACGGTTCCTCGCCTTCATAAACCGGCAGGTAATCCATCCCCATGGAATCCTTTTTGGGTACCGGAGAAGTGTCAGGCAGCCCCATTGGGTTGCGATAATAAAGAATCTTTTTCTCTGCGCTGGTCGCTGCGGATAAAGCGACTCCAGCTGATGTTTGTGATTGCGTATTACCCCACCAATAGCCTGCTGCCAGCGCGATTATCACCGCAATTCCAGCCATTATCAGTTTAACAATGGATTGCATAGGAAACTCCATGAGTTGTATCGATTAGTGATGCTTTTTACCAACCAGTAAATCAATTTCTGCCAGCGCTTTGTTGTAATTGGCTAGCGTTGTGACAAGATTGATTTCGTAATTGAACACGGTCATCTGACTATCCAGTAATGTCAGAAAATCAACCCGATTCACCTGGTAGGCAGCCAATGTGGATTCAACCGTCAATCTCGCCTGCGGCAAAATGGTGGTTTGATAGAGTTTTACCGATTTCAGGCTTTGTTCGGCCATGGCTATTTGCTGGCGCAGTCTTGCCGCGATTTCATTAGTTTGTGCTTGATATAAACTGGATACCTGATCGCGCATCGCGTGGGATTCCATGATACGCGGTTCAATTTTATTGCCACGCCATACCGGCAGGTTAATCGCCATGGTCAGACTGACCATGTCGTCACGCCGGGTACCATCCAGCATGTTGTCACGCTGGCCATACGATAAGCGCACATCGAAATCCGGATAGTATGCCCTGCGCGCCAAGTCGATAGATTTCTCATTGCGCGCAATCAGGCTTTGCAATGCCAGCAATTGCGGGCGTTGCGCCAAAGCTTCTTGTTGTAATGTTTCCAGGGTCAGGGGTACTGCATGGATTTGTAATGGCATGGGTACCGGAACCACACCTTTTGCATTCCGGCCCAACGCGCGTATCAAATCTGCTTCAAACGCAGGCCATATGCGTGCAAGTCTGAGCAGCTCATCCTGCATTCTGGATACCTGCGTTTGCGCTTTCAGTGCATCGGCCTGACTTCCCATCCCCACAACAATATAGTGCCGCTCGGTGAGATGGAGAAATCCTTCCAGGATCAGCTTGTTTTTCTCGACCAGTTTGATCATCTCAAACGTAAGACCCAGATCGAAATAAGCTGTCTTGAGATCGCGCACGACACGGTTAACCGTTTCCTGATAACCATGCTCAATCGCTTCTGCATCCTTGGAGGCAACATCCTTACGCAAACCGCGCTTTCCGGGAAAAGGCAGACGCTGGGACAGACCGATCATTTTCATGGTCATATCCTCGCGGTTAAATGCCGATGATGCCAAAGGCGCGTTAATCACGCCTGCTTCGAGCATTGGATCATCCAAAGCTTCTGCCGGTGCTATTCTGTGCTGGGCTGCTTCTCGCTCCTGTTGGGCCGCCTGGATTTCAGGATTATTTTCCAGTGCTTCTGTGATCAGAGTAGTCAGTGGTATAAAACTCTCGGTATTTGCAGTGATAGTGTTTTTCTGGAATATCGCTGGATGAGAGTGATTTGAAACATCTGCCTGCAAATTGACTGGATTCATCGCACCTGAAACCAATACCGCGATGAATCCACTTTTGGTCATTGAAAACACTTTACCAGAGCCTTTTGAAAGTGAGGCGATCATTTTGCTCTCCCTAAAAATAGCGTAATAGAAAACTTCGATCGTATGAAAAAATCGTAGTGAATAACCCGAGAATAAGTCGAGCGGAATGCAGCGACAAGACATATTGGCAGATAGTCGAGGAGCGAGTACTGCTCAATGTAACGGAATATGCACTAGATTTTTTCATAGATTCATGGATGACAGCCTGTATGTCATTACACAATAATATATTTCATATCAGCGCGTTATAGATACACGTCCATTCCGATATACCGGCTTATTGGCTGGATTTGATATGAGTGACAACATAGTCACCATTCGATTTGATAAATGTAAAAGTCACGGCATCATCCACCTTGATTCCTTGTATAAGCGCACTATCTATAAACTTGAAATTCATAGTCATAGCGGGCCATTTGAGGGATGCAACCGGGCCATGCGCGAGTTTCACGACACCCTTTTCCATATCAATCGTTTTTACCGTTGCTGTACCCTCATGAGACATGGCTGTTTCTTTCTGAGCGGCTGCAGCATCAGCAAGCTGGATGGAAGAAGCTTCCGTCTGCTGCATAGTTATAAATCCTGTCACTACAAGTACTACGCAAAAATTGGAAATAAAATACATCACGTTTCTCTTCATGGTAATTTCTCCTAAGTAAATGAATATTTGTACATATATCACCCTCATGCTCCGTGCAAGCAAATACATCCGGCGAAAAATGACACACTCTTTTCCTGTTGAGGAGGACAGATATACTTGAAAAACAACTAAGGGTGCTTTGAATCGAGCAGAATTTCCCTCACGTCTATCGACGTGCAGAAACCCAATCAATCAATGATGAGGTGATGGAATGAGAAGACGCAGGAAAAGCAGATAAAGAGGCGGCCCCATAGAGGGCATCAATGTAGAAAATTCTATATAACGTGATATGCCAACAGATAGAAATGTCACTACGAATATCGTCGGTAATCCTACGATAGTATCGAATAATAGGAGTTGCTGGCCGATTAGTTTAGGTTTGTTTGCAGAATATTCACAATTTTCCAAACAAACCCGCTCAGCTGATGTATCAAGTTCAGCACAAGGACCTTCCATATACTCCATACTACTCTGCTGTGCTGCTGGCAGGAAAGGTATAATGAGACAGCCATCCAGTATGATTTTTGCCTGCAGCATTAGCAACGTGATGAGCAATAACCCACTTACCATCCGTTTCGAGGAGCGGAAGAAAAAGATGCGAAAGTGACTACAAGTAGATGAGTGTTTCATTTCAAAAATAGATACTTATATTGCCATCCAATTTTTCTATTTGATCGATCAAGTATTATTTAATCTCTGCAGCCATTTTCCGATGAGCATTAGCCATGTCCATATTTCCTTTTTCCGCCTGTTCATAAAAATGGATCAAGGCCTGGCACATTGCTTCCATATCTAAGCCTCGTCTACCATAATACTGTCTTTCTGTCTGATATTGTTCAAACATTTTTTTGTGCTCTTGCAATTTTGCCTGCATTTCTTTAGCAGTAGCTTCATAATGTTTGGCTAGCGCCTCATGATCAGTACGGGTTTTAGCATTCTGAACAGCTTGCGTCATATCCATCGGATGAGAATTCATCTGTGCGCATGAAGCTAATAAACTCGATAAACCAAAAATAATTAAAAATACAAATTTATTTTTCATAATGTGTCTCCATGATTAAAACTTTTGTGAAATTTAATTTCAACTTAAAAAG
>CAKKRO010000163.1:26004-28603 GCA_919902625.1 Nitrosomonadaceae bacterium | reverse complement strand
TGTTTTATTTGGTAGGCCGTGCGAGATTCGAACTCGCGACCAACGGATTAAAAGTCCGCTGCTCTACCGGCTGAGCTAACGACCCAAAGCGCAGAATTATACCTGATATAACCCATGATATAAATGGTTTTACTTGTTTGAGTTCTTAATTTGTATTAAAGGTTAATTTTGAAATATCAGAATATTCCGCTCATGAATGGAAAATAAATTCATGATCAATGAGATAGATAATTTGCATTTTTATTTCGATAACAAGAATAATTCTTTGATAGTGTTTATATTGCCAAGGAGTGATCGATTACATTACTAGGGCTTGCATCGGTTTTGATTGATGAACCCTGTTCTTGTCAGATTGACTTATCTCTTGACGAAGAAAATATGCCTGGCTGCTATATTAAAAAGGGGGAAAGCAATCATAGTTTATGGACTACTCTACCGCCAAAAGTATGGAATAGCTCATTAAAAAGAGTCATTTCTTTAAAAATTATTCTTCCAGTCACGCAATACAGTGAAGACACTTATAGGATCTGAGAGTAATTTCCCGGAATAATTTATGGCACTATTAATAATTTCTTGTTGACTACAGCGTAGGAAGGGATTGACTGTTTTTTCTAGGGCAAGTGTCGTTGGGATGGTGGGAATATTTTGATTGCGTAATTCTTGTGTCGTGATTTCTAGCTCAATGAGTTTCGAGTTTTTTGGGTCGACAGCTCTTACAAACTGAATATTACTCAGCGTGTATTCATGGGCGCAATAAATGAGTGTGTCATCAGGTAATTGGGAAAGTTTCTGCAACGATTCGTACATTTGCTGCGCGGTTCCTTCAAACACTCGCCCACACCCGCAAGCGAAAAGAGTATCTCCACAAAATACCATATTCATTGGATTTGACCCATAATAGGCGACATGTCCTTGTGTATGCCCGGGAGTATCGAATACCGTGAGATTAAGTGATAACGCTTGTAAATTTATTGGGTCGCCTTCATGTACCGGGTGTGTTACGGTTGAGATGGATTCATTTCGAGGTCCATAAACAGGAACATCAAAGAATTTAAGTAATTCGGTGTTTCCTCCAGTATGGTCATTATGATGATGGGTGATAAGAATTGCACTTAATTGCAAATTTTTAAACTGAAGATACTCAATTACAGGGGATGCTATACCTGGGTCTACAACAGCAGCATAATTCTGATTATGAATAACCCAGATATAATTATCTTTAAATGCAGGTATAGGGTAGACGGTTAACATGGAATTTTGATGTAAAAGTTATTCATTTTGTAGAGTTGATATGCTTAAGTGATTTAAAAAGAAGCGTGATATAAATTTCGGTAAGATAAACAATTAATAATGACTGTTCAAAATATTCAATATTGGTTTGAATCCTCACTCGGTGAATATTTGATTGATCATGAATATCATTATTTTGATCAGGTTGTGGTAAATATTTTTGGCTATAACGCAGTCCAGATTGGTTTGTCGCAATTTGATTTTCTAAGACTGAACAGAATGCCTTTACATTTTTCTGTAGGACTTGAGAATCAGGCCTCTCTGCTGGCCGCAGCTGATTTTCTTCCGATTCAGAGTAGCAGTATGGATTTGGTGATTTTGCCACATGTGCTTGAGTTTAGTACGAATCCGCACCAGATTCTGCGGGAAGTGCACCGTATTCTGATTCCTGAAGGACATATCGTCATATCTGGTTTTAACCCATTTAGTTTATGGGGAACTTGTCATTATCTAAGATCTACGCAACGGGAGTTTCCATGGAATGGGAATTTTATAGCATTATCGCGACTTAAAGACTGGTTGAAATTACTGGATTTTGAGATGGCTGGAGGTCGATTAAGCTGCTATACCCCACCATTCAAACAAGAAAAATGGCGGCAGCGTTTTAATTTTATGGAAGCAGCCGGTGATCGCTGGTGGCCAATTTCAGGGGGGGTCTATTTTCTGCATGCTATTAAACATATGCATGGTATGCGAGTTATTAAACCCGGCTGGAAAAATAACTTGGATACTAAGGAAAAAATGGCGCCGGCTACTCAAAAATTTAATCAAATCTCTAATGAGGAACGATCATCTAATGATTGCAATCAACTGGATGATTTAAACAAATCATGAGCACAGGTGATTCTAAAATTGTTGAGATATATACGGATGGTGCATGTAAAGGAAATCCTGGGGTAGGAGGGTGGGGAGCTTTGCTCAGATACGCAGGTCATGAGCGCGAAATTTTTGGTGGTGAAAGATTAACAACCAATAACCGCATGGAATTGCTCGCAGCAATACGAGCCCTAGAAACCTTGAAGCGGCCATGCACAGTACATTTATATACCGATTCGCAATATGTGCAGAAAGGCATTAGTCAGTGGATTGACTCATGGAGAGCGCGTAACTGGCGCACATCAGGAAAAAAACCCGTCAAAAATGAGGATCTCTGGAGATTGCTGGATCATTTAACGCAACAACATGAGATTGAATGGTGTTGGGTACGTGGTCACTCGGGACACAGTGACAATGAAAGAGCCGATCAACTGGCAAATCGTGGCGTTGAGATGATAACTTCTGACGACATATCCAATAATTAGAGACTTTA
>CAKKRO010000163.1:0-25904 GCA_919902625.1 Nitrosomonadaceae bacterium | reverse complement strand
ATCGTGGCGTTGAGATGATAACTTCTGACGACATATCCAATAATTAGAGACTTTATAGAGACTTTAACATGCGCCAAATAGTGTTGGATACTGAAACGACCGGCCTGGAACATAAACATGGACACCGCGTCATAGAAATAGCAGCCGTGGAGTTAATCAACAGGCAATTTACGGGCAATCACTTTCATTATTATTTGAATCCTGAGCGGGACAGTGATGAAGGAGCCTTGCAAGTGCATGGTTTAACCTCCGAATTTCTTCAAGATAAGCCGAAATTCCATGAAATATCGAAGGAATTTATAAGTTTTATCAATGATGCTGAACTCATTATTCATAATGCGCCATTTGATGTAGGGTTTCTGAACCATGAACTGAATTTGATCAATCTACAAACACTGAATAGCTATTGTTTGTTAATAACGGATACTTTGAAATTAGCAAAGGAGCTCCATCCTGGCAAACGTAACAACCTTGATGCTCTTTGTGAACGTTACAATATAGATAATTCAAAGCGCACGCTGCACGGCGCATTATTGGATGCTGAATTATTAGCTGAGGTCTATCTTGCCATGACACGTGGACAAGAAAGCCTGTTGATCGAATTGGAACACATAGAACCTATCCGGTACTCAACGAATAATCTGGATAATCTCAACTTAAAAATTATTGAAGCTACGGCTGAAGAGTGCGCACAACATTTAAAAATACTGGGAAATATTGCACATGAAAGTAATAACAAATGTTTGTGGCAAGCACTTGAAGCCAAAATAACGACTGATAATCAATCAAGTTAAGTTTCATCGCATATTCGTTGTGTTACTGGACTGTGAATACATAAAAAACAGCTTATTGGTACTTCCTGGTTAATCTGCTGGAACGAGCTTCATCAGCCTTTCAGGTATTCCAGGAAGAAAAGGCGTGGATCTTCCGCTTATCCAATTGGCATGTCCGCTACCATAATAAGGTGAAAGTGGATGGCCGCTTTGTCCACCCGGCATGTCAAAATAACCTTGTTCTTCTTTGCCTGGAGCAACTGCTGAGCGTTGCGAAGCGCCAAAACCGGGTAATTGAACGCGAGGCATATGATGATCCCCAGGTAGAGGATCATCAGGCATATCAAGCCATCTCGCAATAAATGCGGGGAGTTTATGACTGAGTGGGTGCCTGATACGCGCAGTATTATATTCTCCCCAGTTTTTTTTAGTCATGCCGCCATCTTGTTGTATGTGATCAGCAATTTTCCGGGCACAATCCTGCAGCAATTCATCCCAGTCCTTATACTTTGCTGAAAGCAGGTGTTTGGGTTGTTGCTCAATTAATTGCCATACAATATGTTCTGTTTGATTGAGTCTGGGTAGTTTAAAGTTTGCATCATGCTGCTTAACTTGTGCAGCAAAGCCATTTAGGATGATCCTCATTACCTCATAGCGATAAGCGCGTACGATCTGATAAGCAACCGAATCTATTGAAGCATGTCCGTTCCAATCTTTTAACGCATCTTTCATAACTAAAATCCATTGAGGATTACTTTCAGACGATACGAGATTTGCTTCCAACAATTGGTACCAGCGCGTTAACAATAGTGCGCGATGATCAAGCTGAATCGCTTGCATATCTGCAACGGTAAATTGATCGCGCGCAAATAAATTGTCGCGAATTTGCGTTGTCCTTGCTCCCAGGTCGTAGCCACCATTTCCCAGGAGTTGAAGTTGATGACCGGAGACAGGTCGCGAATTAGCCGACCATAATCGTTGCGAATCCGGGTTGTTGATGAGTGGGTACTGAGCCGGATCCAGCCAACCGTTCCAACCGGTAAGGAGGCGGGCCCAATCAGCAGGTATTTGTGGATCATAACCGCCGGAACGGGCGGGGATACGTCCCGCAAGCGTCCAACTGATATTTCCATTTCGATCACCGACGATAAAATTCTGTACTGGAATACCGGCCAGTTGAGCAATTTTTACGGCTTGATCGGTTGTTTTTACTTGCTCCAATTCTATTAGTTTAAGATTAATCGCTCCGGGTTGCAGTGCAGTCCAAACCAGCGACAACGGTGTTTTATCATGGTCGTCAGCAATAATCGGCCCCCACTCGGTTTCAGAAATATTGAGTATTTCATCAGGGGCATTGCGTATATGAATCACCTCCTGAATCGTATCGATAGATTTCCAGCCTGTTGAGCTGAGATAACGTGTCTTGTCTTTGTCATCAATGCTTACCCGGACCCAATCAGCAAAATCACCGTAACTATTGGTAAAGCTCCAGGCAATGAAACGGTTTGAGCCGATCACAATAGAAGGAACACCTGGCAAGCTGATGCCCGTGATGTCGTGATTATGGTCAGAAGACGTTATGGAGGGATAAATGAGGCGTGTACGAAACCATAAATTAGGCACCCGTAATGCCAAATGCATATCATTGGCTACCAAAGCAGTGCCATCAGTTAATGCGCCGGACACCGCAAAACTGTTGCTTCCTGGCATATGTTCGGTGCTTAAGTGATCGTCTTTAAATAAATGCTTATCCAATGCTTGCAGATTAATGTCAGCTGCAGAAGGGAGTTCGGGCAATTCAAAGGATTCGTCAATGAGCGGTGCATCCCATAGGCCTGTATCCGTTGTCAAGAATCGATAAACAGAATCGGGTAACGCCGCACGCATGCTGGACAGTCCAAGTTCACGGTAGATACTCGATTCATTTAATGTAAAGAACATGGCAAGTATGACCAGAATACTATCCTCGTTTCGCCATGCAGCCGGCTGGGTTTGTGTGAGTAAATAAGGATAGGGGCGTACTGTTAATGCATTAATGCCTTGATTAACACCGATTCGGTAAGCATCGAGCAATTGGTGCTGTTCAGCGGGGAGTTGGTTCAGCATGGTTGAGGCGCGAGTCCGCATGCGAAATTGTCGTGCTTTGCGATCGTGGACTAACGCACTGGCGCCAAATAATTCTGCCAGTTCACCCGCAGCTTGCCTGCGCATTAAATCCATTTCAAAGAAACGCTCCTGGGCATGAACATAGCCCAAAGCTATCGCCAAATCCAATCGATCCTCTCCCTTAAAGGTCGCGCTCCCCAGTGCATCTCTTTCAATATGTACGGGAGCCGATAATTCGGCCAGAAAGGTTTCTCCGTCATATTGCGGCAAGCTTCCGCGCAGCAGTAATCCAGCGGTAATGCTTAATATGCAGGCTATTAGCAAGCTTGTTATCAGAAAATTCCGGGTAAAACGTAAAGTAATATGCATGCTTTCGCTGAAATTAACGGTTATTTAATTATAGCCTATGTGTAATGTAATACACTGATAATGAACTGAATATAAGACCGTCATTGATATTCTATTAAATAAAGGGGATGTTTCCTTCTTTGTTCTTTATATTGAATCCAGGCATTCACAATGATAATTCATTTGTAGAGATTTGGAGTTTGTCATGTCTGAAGAAAGTGATCTAGAACGTACAGAACCGGCTACGCCGAAACGCATTCAAAAAGCAAGAGATGAAGAAGGGCAGGTTGCGCGTTCTCAAGAACTGACTACATTTACCTTATTAATGGCAGCCGCTGCGGGCCTATTGTTTATGGGCGCTGGCCTCATGGATCAACTCTTAAAAATCATGAAGGCAGGCATGCAACTGGATCGAGATTTGGCATTTCAACCGGATTTGATGCTCAATCGTTTATATGAGCTTGCTTTTGAGGCTTTATTGGCAATGGCGCCGCTACTTTTTTTATTAATAATCGTAGCATTTTTTGCACCCATGTTATTAAGCGGGTGGCTGATTAGCTCCAAAGCACTGATGCCTAAGTTCGATCGTATCAATCCCATTAAAGGCATAGGCAGAATGTTTTCAATGCGCAGCTTGATTGAGCTCGCAAAAGCTATCGTCAAAACAATTGTTATCGGTGGCGTAGCCACATTAGTCATTTGGCAAAATAAAGAGGCGGTGATGTCTTTACTGACAATTCCGATTGATTCCGGAATTTCCCGGATGGGCGAGTATCTGGCAATGAGCTTTCTCCTGACCAGCGGGGCAATGTTGTTGATTGTTGCGATGGATGTGCCTTTCCAAATTTGGGAGCACGCGAAGCAACTGCGAATGACTAAAGAAGAAATTCGTAAAGAAGTTAAAGAAGACGAAGGGGATCCATACGTTAAAGCGCGTATTCGCGGCTTACAACGTGAAGCCGCGCGCCGCCGCATGATGTCTGAAATACCTAAAGCTGATGTTATTGTGACTAATCCGACGCATTATGCAGTCGCTCTCCGGTATAAGGGTGAAACCATGCGCGCGCCGGTTGTCGTTGCTAAAGGCGTACATTTGCTGGCTGCGCGCATTCGTGAAGTGGCCGATGAGCATCGTATACCTATTCTGGAAGCCCCACCTCTCGCACGAGCTTTGTATTACCACGCCGAATTGGAAAGTGAAATACCTGAAAAGCTATATACCGCTGTCGCCGAGGTATTGGCTTATGTATTTCAATTGAAACGTTACAATGAATTTGGCGGGAATGCTCCCATACCGCCTGTTGATGTGCCCGTTCCAGATGAGCTGGATCAAGTTAAGCATGCTGTTTAAAAGGTGAAATACGATTCATTAGTTATTAAATGATTTCTCAGTAAAGAATAAACAATATGAATAACGCAATTACATTATCTTCTTTCATGGCCGGCAATACGCTCAGAACGCTTGCGGGTCCGATACTGATTATCATGATTCTGGCTATGATGGTGATGCCTTTGCCGCCATTTGCACTGGATTTCTTATTTACCTTTAATATTGCAGTGGCCATTATTGTGCTACTGGTGAGTCTCTACACCAAGAATCCCCTTGATTTTGCAGTTTTCCCTACCGTGCTGTTGATTACAACCTTGTTAAGATTGTCACTCAATATTGCCTCAACCCGGGTTGTATTACTTGAAGGACATACGGGGCCTGATGCCGCAGGTAAAGTGATTGAGGCTTTTGGGCATTTTCTGGTGGGGGGTAATTACGCGGTTGGATTGATAGTATTTATTATTTTGGTCATCATAAATTTTATTGTGATTACCAAGGGTGCCGGGCGTATTGCTGAAGTCAGCGCGCGTTTTACTCTCGACGCCATGCCTGGTAAGCAAATGGCCATTGATGCAGATTTAAATGCAGGATTGATTGGTGAGGATGAGGCTCGCAAACGCAGAGCCGAGATTTCTCAAGAATCCGATTTCTATGGATCAATGGATGGTGCCAGTAAATTTGTACGTGGCGATGCAATTGCAGGCATATTGATTATGCTCATTACCATTGTTGGCGGATTAATTGTTGGGGTGATGCAACATGACTTGGAATTAAGCGCAGCAGCGAAGAATTATACAATGTTGACAATTGGTGATGGCTTGGTTGGACAAATTCCTGCGTTGATTATTTCAACAGCCGCTGGTTTGGTTGTGAGTCGTGTAACCACTGATCAAGATCTGGGGGAGCAGGTTCTAAGTCAATTATTCAACCAGCCGCAAGTATTGGTTATAACGGCTGTCATATTGGGTATCATGGGTTTGGTTCCTGGAATGCCTAATTTTGTATTCCTGTTAATTGCTTCTATTTTAGGGGCGATAGCGTATTTAAAACTGAAAGATTCAGGTACTGAATTAACAGAAACGATTGCCCCCGAGATACCATCAATCGAGAAAGTTGATGCAAGTTGGGATGACGTCACCCCCATTGATACTTTGGGTTTAGAGGTTGGTTATCGGCTGATTCCACTGGTTGATAAAGCGCAACAGGGAGATTTATTAAAAAGAATTAATGGTATACGCAGAAAGTTTGCACAAGAAATTGGTTTTCTACCACCCGTTGTGCATATCCGGGACAATCTGGAGCTGCGGCCCAATGCATATCGTATAACACTGAAAGGCTCGGTGATAGGTCAAGGAGAATCTTATTCCGGGATGTATCTGGCGATTAATCCGGGACGAGTCACCATGCAGTTACCGGGTACTGCAACCAGTGATCCGGCATTCGGTCTTCCCGCCGTATGGATTGAAGCTGCTCTCCGAGAGCAAGCACAAATAAATGGTTATACGGTCGTCGATGCAAGCACCGTGGTAACAACCCACATTAACCATTTAATTCATTCACATGCCGCAGAGTTATTAGGCAGGCAGGAATTACAAAAACTCTTTGATCATCTGAGTACACAATTTCCAAAACTGATTGAAGACCTAGTCCCCAAGTTATTACCCCTATCTACAATACAGAAAATTTTACATAACTTGCTTGAGGAAGGTGTGCATATTCGAGACATGCGCTCCATTATCGATGTGCTGACTGAGCATGCAGCACAAATACAAGATGCTACCGAATTAACTGCAATTGTTCGGGCTGCTTTAGGGCGCGCAATCGTGGAGCAGCATTTTCCTGCGGGTACAGAACTGCAGGTAATGAGTTTGCATCATGAATTAGAAAATATCCTTATGCAAGTGATGCAAACGGGCGGCATACAAGGAGCGGGAATAGAGCCAGGGCTTGCTGATACTTTATTAAAAGAAGCCCGTAGCGCTGCACAGTATCAAGAAAAACTAGGTTTGCCCATTGTACTATTGGTGCCGGGAGCCATTCGTTTTTTACTGGCAAAATTTTTACGTCGCGCATTACCTCAGTTAAGGGTGCTTTCCCATTCAGAAATTCCAGATTCAAGAAAAATTAAAATAACTTCCATGATTGGGGGTAACAAATGAAAGTTAAACGATATACCGCTTCCACATCCAGAGAGGCATTACGCCAAGTTAAAGAAGAGCTTGGTGTTGATGCGGTCATACTATCAAACAGAAAAACAAAAGACGGTGTGGAGATAATGGCGCTTGCGGATTCCGAAATGTCGAATCTTGTACAGGCGCCATCAGCACCGCTCAACATGTCGCAATATGAACAAAACAAAGCACCCAAGGTAACAGAAACATATTCAAGAGTGCCATTACTTGTAAATGAGCCGCCGGTAGAAAGTAAAGAATTGCCTAATAATGTAATGCCAGCATCCCTGGCGCATGACATTATTGCTGAGATTCAAGCGATGAGAAGCACGCTGGAAGACCAATTGGCAACTGTGGCATGGGGAAATTTCACGCAACGCAGACCGGAAAAAGTGAAAGTATTACGCGCAATGCTGGATGCTGGTTTTAGTCCTTTGTTATCACGCCGCCTTGTTGATAAATTAATGGCCACTCACGATTATGAACAGAGCTTGAAACAAGCAATGTCAGCCTTGGCCTTTAATCTGCGCACTGTTGCAAGTGATGAGATGATAGAAAAGGGAGGGGTTTATGCGCTTATTGGCCCGACTGGTGTAGGTAAAACGACAACAACTGCAAAACTGGCAGCTCGATGTGTGATCAGGCATGGAGCAGATAAAGTGGCATTACTGACTACCGATAGCTATCGTATAGGTGGCCATGAGCAATTAAGAATTTATGGGCAATTATTAGGCATTCCTGTTCGGAATATCAAAGATACAGAAGATTTAGAACTGACATTATCAGAACTTAAAAACAAACATATGGTGTTAATAGATACAGTCGGCATGAGTCAACGCGACCAGATGGTCGCTGAACAGATTGCTATGTTGAGTAACTGTGGTGCTGATGTAAAACGCATGCTCATATTGAGTGCGGCATCCAACGGGAAAACGTTGGATGAGGTGATCTCTGCTTATCAAAAGAACGGTATTTACGGTTGTATCATTACTAAAGTTGACGAAGCTGCGAGCCTTGGCATCGCTTTGGACGCAGTGATACGCAGAAAACTAACACTTCATTATGTGGCAAATGGGCAAAAGGTTCCTGAAGATATTCATGCGGCCAATCCTCGATATTTGTTACATCGTATTTTTAAATCATCTCCGGGGGATTCTGCTTTCACATTGCAGGATGCCGAGTTTGCGTTAATCATGGCAAGTAAGAATGGTGCAGAATCATCGCAATCAGCTGAAAAATCATTTGCGGGATTTAATTATGACTAGAATGATTATGCAAGATCAAGCTGCGGGCTTACGTAACCTGAGATCATTTCAATCCAATGATTCAGCCCGTGTTTTTACAATTGCCGGTGGAAAAGCACGAATAGGAAAAACCAGCACCGTGGTAAACCTTGCGACAGTATTAGCTAAAAATGGCCAACGCGTGTTGCTGATTGATGAGAGTCCATGTCATAACAATATTTGCACTCAATTAGGATTGCAATCACGTTTTGACTTACTTCACGTTATTAATAGAGATAAGAAATTAGATCAGATTCTCTTAAGAGGCCCGGAAAATATAACCGTACTATCCGCCATGCGCGGCATTCACGCATTAAACAAGCTTAATTCTTTGGAACAAGACTGGCTTATCAAGAGCTTTTCGGAATTAACTGAATCTGTCGATATTGTTCTGATTGATACTGCAATGATAGGTACAACGCATGTTTTGCCGTTAAGTTTAGCATCAGAACAGGTCATGATTGTGATCTCAGGATCCGCTGCAGCGCTTACGGGAGCTTATGCGCTCATTAAAATCATGAGTCAGCAATATACAAAACAGCATTTTCTCATTTTGGTTAATAAGGTTGATTCAGAAGCCGAATCACTTGCCATTTATCAGAATTTATACAAAGTGACCCAGCAATACCTTACGGTAACGCTTGAATTTATTGGTTATATACAAAGTGATGAAAAATTACGCACCGCAACTCAGCTATGCAAACCGGCAATTGAGGCATTCCCAACTTCTCAAGCTGCGTTGTGTTTTAGACAATTGGCTCATAATATTTTGCACTCTTCATGTCCGGATAAATATAACGGAGGAATTGGTAATTTTATGCAACGATTGATTCGTACAAGCCATCTCAGCATGGCAAATTTTACGGTGTAATTAATTATGTATACTGCAACCGGGGCCGGAACGATTGATAAAGAACAGTTTATTACTGAATTTACGCCCTTAGTAAAACGCATTGCTTATCACATGATGACTCGATTACCAGCAAGCGTGCAAGTCGATGACCTTATTCAGGCTGGCATGATTGGTTTGCTGGATGCTATCAATCGATATGAAGGTTCGTATGGACGGCAATTTGAGAGCTATGCGGCTCAACGCATACGAGGTTCTATCTTGGATGAATTACGTGAAGCAGATTGGTTGCCCCGAAGTATACGTAAAAAAATGCGACGAATAGAGGCCGCTGTTAATTTACTAGAGCAACGTCATGGTTGCGCACCCAGCGAGCAAGATTTGGCTGGAGAATTAAATATGTCTCTCGATGAGTACCATGAGACTCTGCAGAGTGCGCGTGGTGCTCAATTAATTTATTACGAAGATTTTCAACATGATGACGAAGAACCTTTTTTAGATCGTTTATTTGTTGATTCTGAGAGCGATCCATTAAATGCATTATTAGATGAGAATTTTAGAAGTACATTGATTGCTGCTATTGATAACCTTCCCCCTCGTGAGAAACAGGTAATGGGAATGCATTACGAACAAGAAATGAATTTAAGAGAAATTGGTGAGGTGCTTGGAGTCAGTGAGTCTCGAGTTTGTCAACTGCATACTCAAGCAATAGCACGTTTACGTAGCCATTTAAGAAATCTTTGAAATATTATGCAGATTATCCCGTGTGATTAGGCGGATTTTGTAATGAATAAAAAATCAAAGATGGATTTTAATAGTGTCATTGGTATTCTGTTGGCTTTGGCCGCAATAATTGGCGGGCAAATACTTGAGGGCGGACATATCAGCTCTCTAGTACAGGCAGCTGCTTTTGTAATAGTTATGGGCGGCACTATTGGCGCAGTTTTATTACAAAGCCCAATTAAAATCTTTCTTAATGGAATCAGGATGGGGGCATGGATATTCTTTCCGCCTGTTAATTCGCCACAAACTTTAATCAAACAAATCGTCAATTGGTCCCATATTTCGCGAAGAGAAGGTTTATTGGCACTTGAATCACAGATGCAAGTTGTAAAAGATCCATTTACAAAGAAAGGACTGCAATTACTTGCTGATGGGAGCACTCCTGAGAAATTACGTGAAGTTATGGAAATCGATATATTGACTTTAGAAACACATCAGCGTCAGTCAGCTCGAGTCTGGGAAGCTGCCGGAGGCTACGCGCCGACAATTGGGATATTGGGTGCTGTGCTGGGTTTGATTCATGTTATGGAAAACTTGACTGATCCCAATCTTTTGGGAAATGGTATTGCAGTTGCGTTTGTTGCAACTATATATGGAGTGGGGTCAGCGAATTTGGTTTTTTTACCTATAGCAAACAAATTGAAAAGTATTATCAATGAGCATGTGGTTATGCAAGAAATCCTGGTGGATGGATTTGTAGCCATCGCAAATGGTGAGAACCCTCGATTAATAGAAAACCGGCTAAATGGTTACCACATTTAAATTAAATCTAAATATTATGCTGGTCAGCAGATGGGTTTTCTGAATATTCCATCATGTTAAAAAAGAACCAAAGAGACGACGAATATACTGATAACCATGAACGTTGGCTGGTTTCATATGCAGATTTCATTACATTGTTATTTGCATTTTTCGTAGTAATGTATGCAATTTCATCGATTAATGAGGGTAAATACCGCATTCTGAGTCATTCATTAGTCAATGCATTTAAGAGTAACAACTCATCTAGTGATGTGGTAGTTCATCAATCTACAGAGTTGATGTCTGATAACGATCACCGTACACAGCAAGCTGATTCGATAAAACTCATTGATGGCCTAAAAGCCTTAAAAATAAAGAAGCAGGAAAAAATGAAAAGCATGGCTAAAAATATTCTTCATGCACTGGAATCTTTAGTAAAGGATGGGCAGGTCAAGGTAACACAAAGTTCTTCAGGGATAACTGTAGAGATTAATGCAAGTGTTCTTTTTTCACCAGGACAGGCTAAACTTGCTGAAAATTCAAGCTTGACATTGCAAGCGGTTGCCCATGTCATCAAAGAGCAAAAGCACGAAATTCATGTTGAAGGACATACCGATAATTTACCTATTCATACTGAAAGCTTTCCATCAAACTGGGAATTATCTACTGCACGTGCTAGTAGTGTTATCCGATTATTTGTGGAAAATGGTGTTGAACCCCATCGGCTTACTGCAATCGGTTACGGTGAGAATAGGCCTATAGAAACAAATGAAACACCTGAAGGTAGAAAGAGAAACCGACGGGTTACGATCATGATTTTATCAACTGATCCTGATAGAGTAACGGAAATACCAATAGCTGGGTATTGAGATGTAAATTAAATGTAGGCTTGGCCTTTTGGACCGTATAAAGAAACATTTCCTGCTGCACAATGTAAGGCAGCAAAAGCGCGTTGATTGTGTTGAAGGTGAGTTGAAATAATCAAACCGTTAGAATGGTTAAGTTGTTGAGCTATTTTGGCCAGTTCTAACAGTTCATTCCACAAGATTTGTATTTTAGATTGATCTGAATGTTGCTTACTCATTCCGAAAACGATGCTATCTCTTTCCAGAGAAAATCCATGGTTTTGTAAAAATTCATTACGATGTTCGTCGAGTTGTATTAGTTTCTCGATTAAGCGAGATTTATCAGAGGCGAGATAATCTATTTCTTCTATTTTTCCTTGAACCAAGGCATTTTCTTCTTTTTTAAGAAGTTCAATAAATGCTTGTAAGGTGCACCTCTCAGTTTCTAAGTCTGTAATAAAACATGCTAAATGCTGAGATACAATCATCAGATGGCACCTTTCTTAGACTGTATTAGTTCTTTAACTGTTTCAAGCAGACGATCAGCAACAACGCCAGGATTTATCTGGAAATTACCTTCACTGATTGCTTGCTTTATTTCCTGAACCCGAGCTGTATTTACAATCGAACCGTCAGCAGAACTGCTGTCGATATTTTTTAGTTTCGTAGCATTTGGGCTTAAATGTACATTATTTTCTTGGTTGGCATTAGGACTTGGTGTGATATCAGTGCGCCTTTTCCCATCACTGACAGAAACAGTTGTCACTGACTGTAATGATTTATCGATTTTCATTTTTCTTCCTCATGATGAACTTTACTGAGTGTTTTATCGACATCTTTATTTAAAACTTTAGCAATTAAGTTTGTTTTCTTTTATAGAAACCTGACTAAGTTATTAAATAATTGAAATAAAGAGAACTAATTTTAGTTGTTTATTACGGCAGATTATTAAACTTCTTTAATTATCTCTACTAATTTTTAATAGGTGAGATAAAGTAAGTGGTAATATTTCCCGCTGTAATTACTGATACCATCGATAATTCCCATTCTGGGATATTTTAATGTAAATCATATTCATATGTATTCCATATTCAAAGCAATTACAAATGCATTTCGAGATTTAATACATTTCAAGATTGCATGGATTATAGTTTGGCCTATTTTGGTCGCGACACTTTTCTGGGCTATTACCGGCTACATCTTTTGGGATAATTTTTCAGAGCTGATTTACCAAGCTTTTAGTGAAATTGGTATTGGTGAATGGCTAAGGAATGTTGAGCCTGATTGGATTGCTATTGGCATTCAAAGTGTCATACATTTTATTGTATTTATTCCACTCGTCATAATGACCACATTAATTATTACAACAATTTTCATAATGCCCGCACTTATAAAACTGGTTGCTGGTCGTTTCTATCCAGAACTCAAACGAGAGAATGGGGGTAGTCTTAGTGGCAGTATTATTAATGCCGTGCTTGCCAGTGGCGTTTTTATATTTATCTGGATCAGCACATTGCCGCTATGGACAGTTGGAGCGGGAGTTATTATTCCTTTCATCGCCGCTGCTTTTATGAATCAGCAACTATTTCGATATGATGCATTGTCTGAACATGCCAGTAAACATGAAATTAAGATGATTTGTGCTGCAAATAGATATTCACTATGGGGATTGGGGTTATTGACAGGTTTAATTCAATTTATACCTTTGCTTAATTTATTAGCTCCAATATTAACGGCACTGGCGTTTATTCATTTTGGATTAGAGCATTTGAAGCTTTTACGTGCAAGAAATGAGAAAGACGATCTCTAAGGGTAAGCAGGTTTGCAATAGATGATCATGATGAGTTAATTATGAACATGCGAAACTGGAATCCAAATTTTATGGAACTTTCACCTATGTTTGAGCCATTCCTGCATCTAAGGAATTTTTTTACAAATAGGCGGTGCTGGCCAGAGCATATCGACTTGAATCATTTAAATCTACAGCAGAACCAGCAAATAATGACACAATCAGGGAAGCGAGTTTGCTTTATACCCCAGATAATTGGAAAACAACGCCTTGAGCAAAAATATGAATTAAATATTTATTTAACTGGCCAAGTGCAAACAAGAGATAAAAATTGGCATGATCTCTTTAATGCATTGGTATGGCAAATATTCCCATGTGCTAAATCGGCACTTAATCACCTGCATTATCAAACGCAATTGTTTGAATCATCAAACAGGATTAAATATCGTAGTGCATTAAGAGACGCAGCAACACTTTTTGATGAATCTGGTGTTATTGTTGTAAGCAGCCAGGAGACGTTAATCCAATTATTAAAAAATTTTGAATGGAAGCAATTATTCTGGCGAGAACGCGATGCGGTATTGTCATCAATGCGCTTTTTTGTTTTTGGCCATGGATTATATGAGAAGGCACTAAATCCTTATACTGGAATGACTGGCAAAGGGATTATTTTTAAGGTTGATGAAGCATTTTTTGATCAAACTTTGCTAAATCAGCTACAGTCAATAGATTTAATGTTAGAGCCTTTTTTGCTACAAACTTTGCTATCAAGCTCTGATCTGACGCCAATTCCACTCTTAGGCTATCCTGGATGGATTGAGGATAATAGCAATGAAACGTATTATGAAAACAAAAAATACTTTCGCAGCCGTCATAAGTTTAAGCGAATATCGTAAGAATCATTTCTTGATTTCAAGTATTTAGCAGTTGGATTTAGAAATTGAGGTTAAATTGACAACTATAGAAGAAATGAAAAAAAGCTTATCCCTGTGCCTAATTCTTTTATTTTTTGTGAGTACAGCAGAAGCCGATAACCTTGCGCCTGAAAGCATCAAGGGCGCCTGGACAATCAGTACTGCAACGGCCAAGCTATTGTTGGATAAAGGATATCCCTTCATAGATGTTAGGGGGGCTGATGATTTTAAAATTGGACATATCCCAGGGGCCTATCATCTCTCAATAAGAAATGATTTTGATGAACTAAATTTAATTAGTATTGTAGAAAAGAACCAACCTGTTGTCATTTATTGTAACGGTATTTTATGCATGGGTAGTTCGGTGGCAGCTAAAAAAGCGGTTGATTGGGGTTGGTTGAAAGTATTTTATTACCGGGCAGGCATTAAAGATTGGATACAGCAAGGTTATTTAATTCAGCCTATCAATCAATAGTGTTTTCTTACCCAATTAATTAAAGATTGTTTTGTTAAATTTTTATTTAATAAAACAGCCTACTCATAACATGATACTGTATGTTTTTCCGAATAGAATTTGGATTTTTTGTTAAAATAATTAATTTACTAATTTATTGGAGTATTTAATGGCGATTGAAAGAACACTATCCATTATTAAACCGGATGCTGTTGCAAAGAATATAATTGGAGAGATTTATTCACGCTTTGAATCAAATGGTTTAAAGATTGTTGCTGCTCGTATGATGCATTTATCTCAATTTGAAGCAGAGCAATTTTACGCAGTGCATCGCGAACGCCCGTTTTTCCGGGATTTAGTTAAATTCATGACATCCGGTCCAGTGATGGTACAAGTTTTGGAAGGAGATGACGCGATTAAAAAGAATCGAGATTTAATGGGTGCAACCGATCCAAAGAAAGCGGAAAAAGGAACTATTCGAGGCGATTTTGCAGATAATATTGACGCCAATGCAGTGCATGGTTCAGATGCTCCTGAAACTGCCGCAATTGAAATTGCTTGCTTCTTTCCTGCATTGAACATTTACTCTCGTTAAAGCTAATTAGCATCCAGATAGTGACTACCAATCTGTTGAATTATGATGTTAAAGGCCTAGCAGATTTTTGCACGGAAATTGGTGAAAAGCCTTTTCGTGCAAAGCAATTGCTACGCTGGATTCATCAATTTGGGATTACTGATTTTGTCGATATGACTGATTTGGCAAAGGGCTTACGCGAAAAACTTACTACACTGGCAGTCATTGAATCACCGCAAATTATCTCTGATTATGTGGCAGCAGATGGAACACGCAAATGGTTGTTATCGGTTGGAGCTGGTAATGGAATAGAAACAGTTTTTATACCTGAAGCAAATCGTGGCACTTTATGTGTTTCAAGCCAGGTTGGATGTGCTCTGGCCTGTACTTTCTGTTCTACAGGAAAACAGGGGTTTAATCGTAATTTAACGGTTGCAGAAATTATTGGACAGCTATGGATTGCAAACAAAACACTCAGAATTGATCCAAAAGATAACACTGCCGATACAAACCGGGTTGTCAGTAATGTAGTACTGATGGGTATGGGTGAACCATTGGCCAATTTCGATAATGTTGTTATGGCATTGGATTTAATGCTAGATGATCACGCTTATGGTCTCTCACGGCGACGTGTTACGGTAAGTACTTCAGGATTGGTACCCGCAATAGACAGATTGCGTGAGCGTTGCCCGGTTGCTTTAGCCGTTTCTCTACATGCTCCCAATGATAGCTTGCGCGATCAATTGGTGCCGATTAATAAAAAATACCCTATTAAAGAACTACTGGCGGCTTGCCAAAGATATTTGTTAGCTGCGCCTCGAGATTTTATAACTTTTGAGTATGTAATGCTTGATGGTGTCAATGATAGTGTTTCACATGCAAATGAGCTGATTAAATTGGTACGGGACACACCGTGTAAATTTAATTTGATTCCCTTTAATTCATTTCCCGGATCGGATTTCAGACGTTCCACATCTGAAGCGGTATGTATTTTTCGCGATGTATTAATGCAGGCGGGGATTGTTACGACTGTTAGAAAAACTCGTGGGGATGATATTGCAGCAGCCTGTGGTCAGTTGGCTGGCCAGGTAAAAGATAAAACACGCCGCTCAACCTATATAAAGGCAGAAACAGCAGAATGAAAAAAAGTCTGTTGGGTTTTTTCATATTACTGCATGTTCTATGGTTAAGTGGTTGTGTACAACAACCGATTGAAGATGGAATGTCGTCTCAAGCCAATTCGGATCGAGCTTATCAGAGTGCTAAAATCCACACCGAACTGGCTGCTGAATATTTCAACCGAGGGCAATTGGATGTCGCAATAGAGGAAGTTACCGTGGCACTAAAAGCACAATCCAATTATGCCCCTGCATACAATGTAATGGGTTTGATTAATATGACATTAAATGAAGATAGTAAAGCACTGGATAACTTTGAACGGGCAATCCGGTTGGCACCCAGAAATTCCGAGATACATAATAATTATGGGTGGTTTTTATGTCAGCGCTTTTCACAGCGCATGGACCAAGCAATCAATCACTTTATGGTAGCAGCAAGAGATCCACTATATTCAACACCAGAAATGTCGTTCACCAACGCGGGAATTTGTGAGCTTAAGCGGCAAAAGTATAATGATGCAAAAATATTTTTTCAAAGAGCGTTATCAATCCAATCAAATTACTCGCCTGCACTAATTGGGTTGATTAATTTAGATTTTCAGCGTGGTCATTTAACCGATGCAGAATTAAAACTGGCTCTTTTCTTACAAAAAAATACACCAACTCCTGAGAGTCTATTTCTGGCGATACAAATTAAACATGCCATGGGCGATCAGCTCGCTGTTGAAAGCTATAGCTTTCAGTTGCAAAAACATTTCCCAGACTCTAAAGAAGCAGCAGCAGTTCGAGAAGGAAAGGCTAAATGATGAATAACTTGGATCAGGAAAACAACAACGGCAATGAACTTTCTGAAGATATTGAAGGATCAATCAACATCAAGTTAAATACAGCAATAGCGAAAGGCGATACGCTACAAACTGAACATGAAAATTATATAGAGAATACTCAAAAGAATTTTGTGCTTAATGAAAACACACTGGCGCTAGAAAAGAGCGATATTGGATCTTTAGCTAAAGGAGAGATCACAGATCCTGGTTTATCTCCTATCGGAAATCAGGATAAGAATAACATGGGGCAAACTGCGGTTAATAGCAATAAAAATATGCATACAAAAGATGATAGCAACAAGCCAGCTAGCAATGAATTAAACGATATTGATTCGGTGAGTGTCGTGCAAAGTGTTGGGCATTTATTACGTAATGCACGAATGGCAAAAGGTATGAGTATAGAAGATATATCCCGGCAATTGCGCCTTTCAGTCCAGCAAATAGAGGCAATTGAGAAGGAAGATTTTGAGAAATTGCCAGGGCGCACATTCTTAAGAGGTTTTATTCGCAATTATGCTAATCTTGTACAGTTGGATCCGATTCCGCTTTTGCAACTCCTCCCCGAATCAACTCCAGTTATATCAACTTATGAACGAACACCACTTAAAAACAAGCAAATATCATTTTCTTCAAATCGGGAAAGCTCCGGCAGCAATCAATTTGTGATTGCTGCCGTTCTGTTTATTATTATCCTAGGAGCTTATTTTATTTTTGAGAACGGTAATTGGATTAAGAAATCGAATGATATTGTTGAAGGTAGTGAAGCAAAAGTTGATTCTGAAAAAACTTCTGTAGAAATACAATTAACTTTACCGGCAGCTGTGAAAAGCGCAATAAATTCTCCAGTAGCTGAGATATCAGAAACAAGTAATCAAATTAATGATAAGAAAACCCCTGAAGTAGAAGCTAATACAAAAACTGAAATTATTCAGAAAGAGAATAAATCCAGAGATAAGGAAATCGAGAACGCAGTCACATCACCAAGTGATTCAGACCATTTGCATTTTAAACTAACGGCTGATTCATGGATCAAAGTAGTCGATGTCACAGGAGCTACTCTGTTTGAGCAAATTAAAACAAGAGGCACGGAACAAATTGTTACCGGTAAAAAACCTTTATCGATTGTTTTAGGCAATGCATCGGGCGTTAATCTCACCTATAATGGCACCGAGGTTGATATTCCTTCCTATAGAAGGCAGGATGGGACTGCACGTTTCACACTTGAATAAATGTACTTGTAATCTTTAGACCTTAATTGACTTAAATTATGTCCCAAAACAGTTTCTCCATGAATCGCCGATCAAGTGTTGGTGTTCGAGTTGGCACAATCATGCTTGGTGGCGGTGCGCCTATAGTCGTACAGTCAATGACCAATACTGATACGGTTGACGAGATTGCTACCGCCGAGCAGGTTGCACAGTTAGCACGTGCAGGATCTGAATTAGTTCGTATCACAGTAAATTCAATGGAAGCAGCCAGTGCTGTACCGGGAATTCGTGCTCGCTTGGATGAAATAGGATGCCATGTGCCACTTGTGGGTGATTTTCATTTCAACGGTCATAAATTACTAACCAGTTATCCTGAGTGCGCCAAAGCTTTGGCAAAATTTCGTATCAACCCAGGCAATGTCGGTCATGGGAAGAAACGGGATGAGCAATTTGCGATGTTAATTGAAACAGCTTGTAAGTACGATAAACCTGTACGTATCGGTGTCAACTGGGGGAGTCTGGATCCGGAAATGTTGGCTCGCATCATGGATGAAAATGCAACTTCCAGCAATCCCCAAGATGCAAAATATGTGATGCAAGAAGCGTTAATCACATCAGCGCTAGAAAGTGCTTCCAAAGCAGAGGAAATCGGCCTTAACCGGAACAGAATTATTCTATCTTGCAAAGTAAGTGGTGTTCAGGATTTGATTATGGTTTATCGTGAACTGGCTGCACGTTGTAACTATGCACTGCACTTGGGATTAACAGAAGCCGGCATGGGCTCCAAAGGTATTGTAGCGTCGACAGCTGCATTGTCAGTGCTCCTTCAAGAAGGAATTGGAGACACAATCCGTATTTCGTTGACACCAGAGCCGGGTGGAAGCCGCTCACGGGAAGTGATTGTTGCTCAAGAAATTTTGCAAACTATGGGATTGCGTGCATTTGTGCCACTGGTAGCAGCCTGTCCAGGATGCGGACGTACAACCAGTACCTATTTCCAGGAATTGGCCGAGAGCATTCAGGCTTATGTGCGTGATGAAATGATCGTGTGGCGTGAACAATATGAAGGTGTGGAAAACATGACATTGGCCGTTATGGGTTGTGTAGTCAATGGCCCGGGTGAAAGTAAGCACGCCAATATAGGTATCAGCCTGCCGGGTTCTGGTGAGACTCCGGTTGCTCCCGTATTTGTAGATGGTCAAAAAACTGTGACATTAAAAGGCGATAATATTGCCAACGAATTTCGCCAAATCGTAGATCGCTATGTTAGCGAAAAGTATCCGAGAAAAACTGTCTGATGGCTACCGGAGTTAAAGCAATTCGCGGGATGAATGACATCCTGCCGGATCAATCTTATCGGTGGGAATATTTTGAACAAACAGTACATAAATGGCTTGCCGCCTATGGCTATCGGAACATTCGAACACCCATAGTCGAACAAACTGATCTGTTTATCCGTTCCATTGGCGAAGTAACTGATATTGTTGAGAAAGAGATGTATACCTTTATTGATCATCTCAACAATGACAGCCTAACTTTACGTCCTGAAGGTACGGCATCGTGTGTGCGGGCAGTTATAGAACATAACCTTTTGTATGCGGGACCACAAAGATTATATTATGCTGGCCCGATGTTTAGACATGAGCGACCACAAAAAGGACGATATCGGCAATTTCACCAAGTGGGTGTTGAAGCACTAGGGTATGTGGGACCCGATATTGATGCTGAGTTGATTGTCATGTGTTCCCGCTTATGGGATTTATTGGGAATCTCTGGGTTGCGTCTGGAGATCGGCACATTGGGTAATGCTGAATCACGCGCCCTGCATCGTACTCGCCTGATTAAATATTTTGAGCAGCATCGCGATAATCTAGATGAAGATTCATTAAGACGATTGCATACCAATCCATTGCGCATATTGGATAGCAAAAATCCCAGGATGCAGGGGTTGATTGACAATGCACCTAAGTTAATTGATGACCTGGATGAGGAGTCATGTATTCATTTTGAATCCTTGCAACATATATTGCGTGAACAGGGAATTAATTTTGAGATTAATTTGCGCTTGGTCAGAGGGCTTGATTATTACAATCGATCGGTATTTGAATGGATCACTGACAAGTTGGGTGCACAAGGCACCGTTTGTGCAGGCGGACGATATGATGGTTTGATGGAACAAGTTGGAGGAAAATCCGCTCCAGCTTGTGGCTTTGCGATGGGTATCGAACGATTACTGGCTTTAATGCAGGAATGTGGCGAAAATATAACACCCCCGGCGCCTGATATTTATATTGCTCATCAAGGTGAAGAAGGGGCGGATTATGCCTGGAAGTGTGCTGAATTTCTCCGCGATGAAGGGCTGAATATCATATTGCATTGTGGGGGTGGTAGCTTTAAATCTCAGATGAAGAAAGCGGATGCCATCGGCGCCAGTTATGCCTTGATTATTGGTGATGATGAAGTTAAAGCACAAGAAGTAACTCTTAAACCGCTACGTGAATCCATCGAACAAGCCAGTATGAAATTAAGTGCAGTAACTGAATTAATCAAAAAGTAATCCTTATGTCATCAATGTATTGATGTTCAATATGACAAATAACTCACTTAATTAATTGAATCCAACTTACTCAGGAAGACACGATGGCAACTTATAATCACGAAGACCAAGACAGCATAGACGGGATCAAAACCTGGTGGGACAAGTTTGGTACCGCGATAACTGTTGTATTAACAGCACTTCTGGTTACTATTGGCGGCACACAAGCCTGGAAATATTATCAACAGCAACAGGCACAGCAGGCAGCCGATTTATATGTTTTGTTGCAGCAGGTTCAATTATCCAATGATCCCGCGAGAATCAATGATGCAGCTCATTTACTGACTGAAGGATTTCCATCCAGTGGCTATGCTCCGCGCGCAGCGTTCGTTGCTGCAGAGGCTGATGTCCAAGCAGGTAATAATAAGCGAGCCATACAGAATCTGCAATGGGTCATCGATAATGCAAAAGAGACAGCAATGCACGATCTGGCACGGTTAAGAATTGCCGGTATTTTACTGGATGAAGAAAAATATGATGAAGCCCTGCGACTGATGAGTACACCGCATGACGCAACTTTTGCGGGATTATATTTAGATCGTAAAGGTGACATACTGGCAGCTTCAAAGAAAATTGCTGAGGCGCGGCTCAGCTATCAAGCAGCCATCGATAAGCTCAGTAAAAATAATAATTACTATAATATTGTTCAGATGAAACTGGATGCATTAGGTAATTCTGATTAACCCTTAAAGTGATTGTTTCTTCAAATTTCACCCGGTCTTGGCGACGATTTCTATTTTCAGTATGGATTATTTTGCTACTGACTGGATGTAGTAGCATGAATCCATTCGACATGCGTATCATTGAATCAATGGGTGCCCAGCTGTCAGATCTTTTTGTTAAAGAAGAAGTGATCGTATTTGAAAAAGAAGAACTGGATGCTCTAAAAGCAGCCGATCGTATTCCTTTGAAATGGAAAGACAAGGTCAGTGAGAATAAGATCGCGTCTTTTTATGTCGTCTACGACCAAGGAGCACTATATGCTGCGGATGAAGATGGAAAACTCACAAAGTATGATGCTGCCACCGGCAAACAATTATGGCAAATTAAAACGAAAAATAAATTTTCGGCTGGGGTCGGTATCGGTGAAGGATTAATCCTAATTGGAACATTTAAGGGGGAAATCCTTGCATATAATGAGTCTGGCCATATGCTATGGCAATCGCCTGTCACCAGTGAGATCCTGAGTCCGCCTCAAGTACAAAATGATATCGTTGTTGTGCGCACTGTCGATGGGCGTATTTTTGGACTCGATGCTATTGATGGAAAACGTAAATGGATTTATCAAGGGGCAACCCCTTCGCTGACTGTACGCAGTACCGCTGGGATAACGCTCGCACACGGTGCTGTATTTGCTGGCTTTCCTGGCGGGAAATTGATAGCAATGAGCCAGTTTAATGGAAATGTGGGTTGGGAAGTGGCCGTTTCACAGCCACGTGGCGTAACAGAACTTGAACGGATGACAGATATTACAAGCTCGCCGGTGATCAATAACCAATTTGTTTGTGCAGTGGCTTACCAAGGCCGTGTGGCATGCTTCGCAATTAATGATGGCGCGAGTATATGGGCACGCGAATCTTCCAGTAGTGCAGGGTTGGCTATGGATAATGATTATGTCTATGTAACTGAGGATAAGGGTATCGTTGCCGCTTATGACATGCGCAGCGGTGCCAGCATGTGGAAACAGAGCCGATTGGGGAGTAAAAAATTAACACAACCTGTCTTAAAAGGACAATATATTGTTGTGGGAGATGATCAAGGCTATGTCAATTTATTACGGAATTATGATGGTGCATTGGTAGCCCGCTCAGCTACGGATGGCAGTAGCATTCAGACTGTGCCCAGCCTATTGCCTGATGGATTTGCAGTACAAACATCCAAAGGTGGTATCTACGCTTTTAGTACACAATTTTAGAAATTCTTGAAGTCTTTCTGGATCTTAAAGATTCGCCTATACTCTAACCCTGGCATTCACGTTCTTTCCACTTAATGATACCCATCGTGTATGGCACCAGCAGCATAAAATGATGAAACCCACACTTGTCTTGGTTGGTCGTCCCAATGTGGGCAAATCAACCTTATTTAACCGCCTTACCCGTACCCGTGATGCCATTGTCGCTGATATTCCTGGTTTGACACGGGATCGCCATTATGGTCAAGGCAGGGTGGGTGATAAGCCTTATTTGGTGATGGATACCGGAGGCTTTGAACCGGTCATTAAAGAAGGCATTTTACATGCCATGGCGAAGCAGACATTGCAAGCAATTGATGAGGCAGACAAAGTACTGTTTATTGTCGATGGCCGCCAAGGGGTAACTGCCCATGACAAAATTATTGCCGAGCAATTGCGGAAATCCGGGCAAAATATTCTGCTGGTTGTGAATAAAACGGAAGGCATGGCGATTGCCGTTGTTACAGCAGAATTTTATGAATTAGGTTTGGGCGAGCCCTGTGCAGTGTCAGCCATGCATGGCGATCATATTAAAGAGCTTGCAGACTGGGCTTTGGCAGATTTCCCGGATGCTGAAGAAGAATCGCCAGAAAGCAAACATCCGAAAATCGCTATTGTAGGACGCCCCAACGTTGGCAAATCCACACTCATCAACACTTTACTGGGTGAAGAGCGTGTGATTGCATTTGATCAGCCTGGCACAACGCGCGATAGTATTTATATTGATTTTGAGCATAAAGAAAAACACTATACGTTGATTGATACGGCTGGCCTACGGCGCCGTGGCCAGGTACATGAAACCATTGAAAAATTTTCAGTCATCAAGACCCTGCAGACCATTGAAGATGCCAATGTTGTCGTGCTGGTACTGGATGCAAGAAATGAGATTTCTGATCAGGATGCACATATTGCAGGATTTATATTGGAAGCAGGACGTGCCTTAGTTATTGTGGTTAACAAATGGGATGGTCTGGATGAATATCAGCGAGACACCATCAAACTTGAGTTGACCCGCAAACTGGCATTTCTGAATTTTGCACAACTGCACTATATCTCTGCATTGCACGGCACGGGTTTAAACAATCTGTTGCCGTCGATTGATGCGGCCTATGCCGCTGCCATGGCGGATTTATCGACACCCAAGTTGACCCGTGCTTTGATAGCGGCGGTCGAGAAACACCCACCACCACGTGGCGGCATGTCGCGTCCTAAAATGCGCTATGCCCATCAGGGGGGATCCAATCCACCTTTGATTATCGTGCATGGCAGTATGCTTAATCATGTGCCAGAAAGCTATCGACGCTATCTGGAAAATACTTTTCGTGACGTTTTTAAACTGAAAGGCACTCCGCTACGGGTTGATTTTAAAGTCGGACACAATCCTTATGCCGACAAAAAACCTGCCCCGCTGACTGAAACCGAAGCCCGGCGTGCGCATAGCCGACGTCGACGCAACCGGAAGAAATATGGTTAATCAAAAATATAAAATGCCGGTTTGCTGGTTTCAATAGTTATCGGTCAGAGACATGACAGGCCAAATCTGCACTATAGCCATTTATTGTGATCTTCACTAATGGCTGGTAATGTTGTTACAACAAAAGAATGCGCTATTCTGGATCTAATGGATTGCAAGCAATGCTCACGCTTATCCCAATTCCTGGAATCAGTAAAAGCCAAACATCCTGACTATCATGCGCGGCCCGTCAGCGCTTTCGGTGATATTAATCCTAAACTTTTAATTGTCGGGCTGGCACCCGGTATGCATGGCGCCAACCGCACTGGCCGGCCATTTACCGGTGATTATGCAGGAATTCTGCTGTACCAGACATTGCATAAATTCGGTTTTGCCACTCAAAGCGAAGCTCTTGCAATGAACGACGGACTGCAATTATCAGGATGCCGCATCACCAATGCGGTGAAATGCCTACCACCGGAAAACAAACCCATTCCTCAGGAAATTAAGCAATGTAATCACTATCTCACGGCAGAAATGGACGCATTCATTCAGCATGATGGGATGGCATTGCTCGCACTTGGAACAGTCGCACATCAAGCGGTATTGATGAGTTTGCGTCTTAAATTAAAGGATTATCCGTTTGGGCATGGCGCGATTCATCATTTACCATTGGGGAATAGCCTGAAACTCTATGACAGCTATCACTGCAGCCGCTACAATACGCAAACCAAACGCCTCACAACGGAAATGTTTGAGCAGGTATTTGATAAAATCGTTGCAGATATTCGATCATAATCACATCAGTAAGAAGGAGAGAATTTATATGCCCTATGTCAATATCCGCGTTGCCGGAACGTTAACGCGCGAACAAAAAAAGCAAATTGCTGCAGAATTGACCGATACGCTTGAACGCGTCGCCAAGAAACCAAAGTCCTATACTTATATCAGTTTTGATGAAATTCCCGATGAAAATTGGGCAATTGGAGGAAAACTGCTCGGCAGCGAGGATTAAGCAGTTTGTCAAACACCGGTTTTAATGCCAAGGAAATTTGTGTAAATCTACCGCTTCAGCCGGGTGTTTATCGCATGATAAACGCCAAAGGCGAAGTGATCTATGTTGGGAAAGCGGTTAGTCTCAGAAAACGCGTCTCTTCCTATTTTCAGAAAACCAATCTGGGGCCCAGAACACGACTCATGATTTCGCAAGTAACCGGGATTGAAACAACGGTTACTCGCTCTGAAGCCGAAGCGCTGCTACTTGAAAACAATCTGATCAAAAGCCTGAAGCCGCGCTATAACATCATATTCCGGGATGATAAATCCTATCCTTATGTCATTCTCAGCGGTCATCAATTTCCCCGCTTAGGCTTTTATCGCGGCGTGCTGGATAAGACGCATCAGTATTTTGGGCCCTATCCCAATGCGGGCATTGTCAGAGAAAGTATACAATTATTACAAAAAGTATTCCGGCTGCGTACCTGCGAAGACAGTGTTTTCAGCAATCGCACACGCCCTTGTTTGCTGTTCCAGATTAAAAGATGCAGCGGACCTTGTATCAATCAGATCTCCCAACAAGCCTATCAGAATGATGTCAGAAACGCTGAATTGTTTCTACAAGGCAAGCAAACTGAAGTCATGGAAGTCATCGCAGTCAAGATGCAACAAGCTGCAGATCGTACGGAATATGAGCAGGCTGCTTTATTACGGGATCAAATTCAGGTTTTACGAAAAATTCGGGAAAAACAATTTGTCGATAGCGGGAAAGCACTGGATGCGGATGTCATTGC
>CAKKRO010000162.1 GCA_919902625.1 Nitrosomonadaceae bacterium | reverse complement strand
GCATTTATGATCGACTATATCCAAATCATTAGAGGATGGGTTCTGGCAAGTAATGGTCCAGATAGCGTGTTGAGTAAGACACGGGTCTGGAATCTACAAATATTCATTTGTATGAAATAGCCTCGCTGTTATAGCTGTTTTCAGTATGGGGTTTTATGCAGCGAAATGAAATGATAAAGGATAGATATGAAACACCGTTGGTGGGTACTGATTCTGTTCGGTCTGTTGTTCGGGTTGTTTTTTGTTTTTGATCTGGGTCGTTTTTTTACGCTGGAAGCGCTCAAAGACCAGCATGAAGCGTTACAGCAAAGTTACCGGGCAGAACCGCTTTTCGTGATCGGCATGTATGTAGCAGCTTATATCGTGATGGCTGCATTGTCGCTGCCCGGCGCGACCGTCATGACACTCGCCGGTGGCGCGATATTTGGATTAGGGATCGGCGTGCCGGTGGTACTGGTGTCGGCGACGATCGGCGCGACGCTGGCGTTCTGGGCTGCGCGTTATGTGTTGCGCGATGCCGTGCAACGCCGCTTCGGCGATCGCCTGGAAACTATCAACAAAGGTTTGGAGCGGGATGGTGTTTTTTATCTGTTTTCCCTGCGTCTGGTGCCGGTCTTTCCATTCTTTCTGATTAATTTGCTGATGGGGTTGACTACCCTTCGCAGCACCACTTTCTTCTGGGTCAGTCTGGCCGGTATGCTGGCTGGAACAACGGTGTATGTGAATGCAGGCACGCAGTTGGCGGCAATCACGCATTCATCCGATGTCATGTCTCCAGGGCTGATCATTTCATTTGTTGTATTAGCCTTTTTCCCGTGGCTGGCTCGCTGGGGTATCGAGCGGATTAAAATTCACCGGCTCTATGCACGCTGGACTAAACCTGCACACTTCGACCGCAATCTGATCGTGATTGGCGCCGGTGCTGCCGGATTGGTGAGCGCGTATATTGCTGCGGCCACGCGAGCCAATGTGACGCTGATCGAAAGCCACAAGATGGGGGGCGATTGCCTCAATTATGGCTGCGTGCCATCCAAGGCGTTGATCCGCACCGCTGCTTTTTTGCAACAAGTAAAAAACACCCAGTCACTAGGCATTGCACAGACCAGCGTTCAGTATGATTTTGCCGCTGTGATGGATCGTGTCCGGCGCGTGGTTAAAACCGTCGAACCGCATGATTCGGTGCAACGATACACGCAACTGGGGGTAGAAGTGTTGCAAGGCAAAGCAACCATTACTTCACCCTGGTCGGTGGAAATCAACGGGCAAATATTGACCACGCGCGCCATCATTATCGCAACCGGTGCGCGTCCCATCGTGCCCAAAATTCCGGGATTGGAGTCGGTGCGGTATTACACTTCCGATACCATCTGGTCGTTGAATGAGCGGCCGGAGCGCCTGGTTGTGCTGGGAGGCGGGCCGATTGGCTGCGAACTGGCACAAGCATTTGCCCGCCTGGGTTGCCAGGTAACCCAAGTGGAACGAGGTGACTTGATGATGCGCGAAGATGCGGATGCCATGGAACTGGTTAAAACCGCATTGCAAGCCGATGGTGTAAAAATACTGACGCAAACAGAGGCACTGCGCTGTGAAACAGAAGGCGATGCACGCTATTTGATCGTGCGCGGGCAGGACGGTGAAGAAACAAAACTGCCGTTTGATGCCCTATTATGCGCCGTAGGCAGAATGCCGCGCACGGAAGGCTTTGGACTGGAGGAGCTGGGTATTCCGGTGTCATCACAGCACACCATCGAAACCAACGCCTGGTTGCAAACCATTTATCCCAATATTTACGCTTGCGGCGATGCCGCAGGACCTTATCAGTTCACCCACACGGCTGCGCACCAGGCATGGTATGCCTCGGTCAACGCGCTGTTTGGCGCTATCAAACATTTCAAAGTGGATTATTCCGTCATTCCATGGGCGACATTCACTGACCCGGAAGTCGCGCGAGTTGGGTTGTCGGAAAAAGAAGCCAAAGCACGGAAGATCGCCTTTGAAGTGACGCGTTTTAACCTTGCAGATCTGGATCGCGCCATTGCCGATGAAGCCGCGCACGGTTTTGTTAAAGTATTGACGGTACCCGGCAAGGATCGCATCCTGGGCGTCAGCATCGTTGGTGCGCACGCCAGCGATTTACTGGCTGAATTTGTACTGGCGATGAAGCACGGGCTAGGTCTGAATAAAATCCTGGGCACCATCCATACCTATCCGACCTGGTCGGAAGCCAATAAATATGCAGCGGGAGAATGGAAGCGTGCGCATGCGCCACAGCTTCTTCTTAAATGGGCGGGGAAGTATCATGTCAGAAGGCGGGGGAAGGCGGATAATCAGATCGGCTAGAGGATGGTGGTTTTATTGAGCCAGTATTACCTTGTGATCGCCGGAGGAAAAATGCACGAATATCAATCGGCAATCGTACATGACAGAATCAATTGAGGTATCAGGCGATTGAAGCCGGCATGATAGATTCGTGCTATTCAAACGGTTGAATATCCAGCCTCACGCCATAGCTAACAGTTTTATCGGTTATCTCGCCGTTTTTTGTAATGACCACATTACAAGTAGTGATCTGATTCGGGATTCCCTTCTCATCCAGTCTGCGGCGGAAGCTGCGTGCTTGGCCGCGGTTTAGGTGGCCGATGGTACGGTTATCAATGTCGATGCGGACTGCGTTGCTGTCGTAGGGGTTATCGTTGTCCGGTATCAGGTAGGCCTTCAGGATATGTGCTTTGGGATCTGAACCTTCATCAGGGCCGATGGCATTTTTCTGTGCTAATTGATGGATCGCCCCCTGATACGATTCTGCCGCGACTGCAAAGGCAAATTGACCGGGTTCCGGCCAGGCATAATAATCTTCTGTTGGTTTAAGGTCTTGTGGTAAATCATTGCTTGATTGGGTTGCGATGTCTCTGGCGGCGATTTTTTTCCGGGTGGCAAAGAGAACGATCGCAGTAATGAGTGCCACCGGGAGAATATGCGATTTGTCGGTCCCGGCACCGGCGATTAATCCGATGAACAGGGAGGATACCAGGATCGATAGAATGCTCAATTCCGGTTTTTGCTCGCTGGAAGAATCGGAAGAGGAGTGAGATTGTTTTTTCATCAGTTTATTGTTGTAAAGCTTGTTCGATGGCTGTCACAAACGCTGGGTCAAAGGGTTTTGTGTGCGGACTGAACTGTGTGATGAACTCAGAAAAGCCGTGATCAAAACGAGAAAAATACGCATGTGCTGTCTCTCCAATTGTTGGGCCAGTGAGTAAAAGAAAGACGCCCTTGCGTTCATTTTATCCCATTTTTGTATGATTT
>CAKKRO010000161.1 GCA_919902625.1 Nitrosomonadaceae bacterium | reverse complement strand
GAATAATGAATATCGCCGTTATAACATTGAAGGAATCACTCCCGGCGATGATTATGCCGCCATGCGGGAAGCGCTTTCCCGGCGCTATCAAAAGATTGTAAGTGGTGAAGGGCGATTACCTGATCTGATTCTGATTGATGGTGGGAAAGGGCAGATCACAGCAGCACAGGAAGCTTTACAGGAGCTGGGTATCAATGAGGCGAATTTATTAGGTGTAGCCAAAGGTGAAGAGCGTAAACCTGGTTTGGAACAATTGATTTTCCCCTCACCTAAAAAGCCGTTACAATTACCTAGTGAGCATGCTGCGTTACACCTGATCCAGCAAATTCGCGATGAAGCGCATCGTTTTGCGATTCAAGGTCATCGCGGCCGGCGTGGCAAAGCCAGAACCAGTTCAAGTCTGGAGAATATCGGCGGCGTTGGCGCTAAGCGCAGGCAACGTTTATTGGGTCGATTTGGTGGCTTGAAAGGGGTTTTAACCGCAAGTATCGAAGAACTACAGCAAACAGAAGGAATCAGCCGGAAGCTAGCAGAAAAAATATACAAAGAATTGCATTAATTTTGGGCTCTGAATATCAATTCAGACCGCTATCCTTATAATCAATCCGTTTTGGCCACAATCATGCCTTGTAATCTACCCAATCTACTCACATGGCTAAGAATACTTGCCATCCCGTTATTTGTCGGCATTTTCTATTTACCGCATTCCTGGTTATCTCCCGTTAACCAGAATCTGGTGGCTACTCTGATTTTCGCCGGCGCAGCCATTACTGATTGGCTGGATGGTTATCTGGCGCGCGTTTTAAATCAAACTTCTGCTTTTGGCGCATTTCTTGATCCGGTTGCCGACAAATTGATGGTTTCTGCTGCATTGATCGTATTGGTATACCTGGGACGGCTGGATGCGCCGATTGCCTTAATCATCATCGGACGCGAGATTACCGTGTCAGCATTACGTGAATGGATGGCGCAAATCGGTCAATCGAAGAACGTCGCGGTATCTTTTCTGGGTAAAATCAAAACCACGTCACAAATGATCGCAATCCCTCTACTGCTTTATCATGAGAGTATTGGCGAAAACTTTAATTCTCAGGTAATAGGCACATGGCTTATATATATAGCAGCCATTCTAACCCTATGGTCTATGTTCTATTATTTAAAAGCTTCCATACCGCAGGCGCTCAAAAGTGAAAAAAAGAACTTTTAATCGTTACGCACTTAACATGCGCTAAATAATGAAAATCTGGATTGATGCAGATGCCTGTCCCGCAGTGATTAAAGAAATCTTGTTTAGAGCTGCTGAAAGAACAAAGCGGCATTTGATGCTGATCGCTAATCATCCTGTATATATACCGCCATCACCGTTTATCCGGATGTATCAAGTGGAATCCGGGTTTGATGTGGCTGACAATGAAATTATCAAAAGACTGGATAAAGGCGATCTCGTTATTACCAGTGATATCCCCTTGGCAGCAGAAGTTATAAAAAAAGAGGGCGTTGTGCTGAGCCCCCGAGGCGAGTTGTATACCAAGGAAAATATAGACTCACGATTAAGCATGAGAAATTTTATGGAAAATCTGCGCGCCAGTGGAGTTGATACCGGCGGCTTGTCTGCTTTAAATCAGAATGATCGCAAATCTTTCGCTGATCAACTGGATAAATTATTAGCACAATAAATTCAGTCAATGAATGTAGTTGGAGCTTACTGACTGACTCAATTAATAGATCATTAATTTGTTTCCTGGTACTGATATTCAAGGAAACTTTCATACTTTCCCCATATTGGATAATACACAGTGTTGTCTAAATACTATCAAAAGATTCTAAATCAATAAAAGATTGCAACGGCATAGTAATTTGTGCAATACTATTTGTACGGTATTATCTTGTATCATATACTAGATATAGTGGTTTTAAGAGAAAAGTATTATTTCATTGAATCAATGGAAATTTTTATTCTTTCTCATGAATAATGAATCAGGAGGGATCATCTATGCAGCTTGCAACAGAACATACTAACCTCAAACCTATTTCTGGAAGTCAAAGTTTTACAGATTCTAACAGTCAAAATTCCCGCTTTTCCCAATATAGAGTTATCCGGCGCAATGGCGCGGTGGTTGCATTTGAGCCTGGCAAGATATCGGTCGCCATGACCAAAGCCTTTATAGCCGTCGATGGCGGTCAAGGAGCAGCATCGGTAAGAGTACGTGAGGTGGTTGCAAGTTTAACGAACGATGTGGTTAACGCATTACTCCGTCGTCAGCCCGATAGCGGTACTTTCCATATTGAAGATATTCAGGATCAAGTCGAACTTGCCTTAATGCGCTCAGGCGAACATGATGTGGCGCGGGCTTATGTGCTGTATCGCGAAGAGCGTGCGCGTGAAAGGGCCAGGCTGAAACAGAAATCCGCTGGCGAAACTGCGGCGGAAACGCTCTATGTGGTGGATAACGGGCAAAGGGCGCCCCTGGATATGGCGAAGTTATCCGCATTGATCGAGTCTTCGTGTGCCGGATTGGGAAAGGCCGTCGATCCTGCATTGATTCTGAAAGGCACCTTAAAGGATTTGTATGACGGCGTACCGCTGGATGAGGTCAGAAAATCCGTGATTCTGTCCGCGCGGGTGTTGATCGAAAAGGATCCTGACTACAGCCATGTCACAGCGCGATTATTGTTGCATAACATGCGCCATGAAGTGCTGGGCGAGGAGGTCTCGCAGCAGGCGATGCAGTCGCGGTATCAAGACTATTTCCCGGCCTTCATTAAACGCGGTATTGAAGCCGAATTGCTCGATCAGCGCCTGGCGCAGTTCGATTTGGCGCGCCTGGCTGAGGCGCTGGACGCCGAGCGGGATCTGCAATTTGATTATCTGGGGCTGCAAACGCTGTATGACCGGTATTTCCTGCATATCAAAGAACAACGCATCGAATTGCCGCAGGCTTTCTTTATGCGTGTGGCGATGGGCCTGGCGCTGAATGAAATCGACCGGGAAGCGCGCGCCGTGGAGTTTTATCAGGTGTTATCCAGCTTTGATTTCATGAGCTCGACACCGACCTTGTTCAATTCCGGCACTTGCCGCTCGCAATTGTCATCGTGTTATCTCACTACGGTGCCGGACGATCTGGACGGTATCTATGAGGCCATCAAGGAGAACGCCTTGCTGGCCAAATACGCGGGCGGACTGGGCAACGACTGGACATCGGTGCGCGCCATGGGTGCGCGCATCAAGGGCACCAACGGCAAATCGCAGGGGGTGGTGCCGTTTCTCAAAGTGGTATCGGACACGGCGGTGGCCGTCAACCAGGGCGGCAAGCGCAAGGGCGCGGTGTGCGCTTATCTGGAATGCTGGCATCTGGATATCGAGGAATTTCTGGAATTGCGCAAAAATACCGGCGACGACCGGCGCCGCACGCACGATATGAATACCGCCACCTGGATTCCCGATTTGTTTATGAAGCGGGTCATGGACGGCGGTGACTGGACATTGTTTTCGCCTTCGGATGTACCCGATTTGCACGATAAATTCGGGCAGCAATTTGAACAGGCGTATCTGGCTTATGAAGCCAAGGTTGAGCGCGGCGAGCTGCCGCTGTACAAAAAAATCCCGGCGGTGCAGTTGTGGCGCAAGATGCTGAGCATGCTGTTTGAGACAGGGCATCCGTGGATCACTTTTAAAGATCCGTGCAATATCCGCTCGCCGCAGAATCATATCGGCGTGGTGCACAGTTCGAATTTATGCACGGAAATCACGTTGAATACCAATGATAAAGAGATTGCCGTGTGCAATCTGGGGTCGGTCAATCTGGTGGCGCATCTGAAGGATGGCGCGCTGGATGTGGATAAATTGAAGCGCACGATCCGTGTTGCCATGCGCATGCTGGATAACGTCATCGATATCAATTTCTATGCCGTGGCCAAAGCCAGAAACGCCAATCTCAAGCACCGCCCGGTCGGATTGGGGATCATGGGATTCCAGGATTGCCTGCACCAACTGGGTATTCCGTATGGCTCGAACGAAGCGGTGGAATTTGCCGACCGTTCGATGGAAGCGGTGGCTTATCAGGCTTACTGGGCTTCGACCGAATTGGCCGAGGAACGCGGTCACTACAGCACCTACAAGGGCAGTTTGTGGGATCGCGGCATTCTGCCGCTCGATACGCTGGAAATTCTGCGCCAGGAGCGCGGCGGCTTTGTCGAAGCGGATTTATCCGCCACGCTGGATTGGGATGCATTGCGTCAACGGATTAAAGAACACGGCATGCGTAATTCCAACTGCCTGGCGATCGCGCCGACCGCGACGATCTCCAATATCGTCGGTGTTTCAGCCAGCATTGAACCGACTTATCAGAATCTGTACGTCAAGTCCAATTTGTCCGGTGAATTCACGATTGCCAATAAATCCCTGGTGAATGATCTGAAAAAGCTCAATCTTTGGGATGAAGTCATGATTGCGGATCTGAAATATTTTGACGGCGCGATCAGCAAAATCGACCGCATCCCGGAAAATATCCGCACGCTGTATGCCACCGCGTTTGAAATGGACCCGGGCTGGTTGATTGAAGCTGGCGCGCGGCGGCAGAAATGGATCGACCAGTCGCAATCGTTGAATATTTACATGGCGGGAGTTTCCGGCAAAAAACTGGATGACACGTACAAGCTGGCCTGGATTCGCGGCCTGAAAACCACGTATTACCTGCGTTCGATGGGTGCAACCGCAGCGGAAAAATCGACCGTGCGCGCCGGTTCGCTCAACGCGGTGCCATCCGATGGCGGTATGGCAATCGCCGCGGTGGAAATATCGGCGGTCGAAATCAAATACTGCGCGATCGATGATGAAAGCTGCGAGTCATGCCAATAACCCGGAAAAACAGAAAAGGAGTAAGCCATGCTGACATTTGAAGACGAACCGCAACAACCTCAAACACCGCCGGTCAACGCCATGCCGCGCACCGCACTGCACGATTTTGAATTGCCGCTGACAACACCGGCGCAAGACGGCCGCGTTCACAGCAGCGGCAGCCAGGCCGGCGCGGAAGACGTGGCGGGCAGCGCCAGCCGTCGAATTTCGGTCGAGGACAAATCAATTATCAACTGCAAAGCGGATGTCAATCAACTGGTGCCGTTCAAATACAAATGGGCCTGGGATAAATATCTGGGTGCCTGCGCCAACCACTGGATGCCGCAGGAAATCAGCATGAGCCGGGATATTGCATTATGGAGAGATCCGAATGGCTTGACCGAGGATGAGCGCCGCCTGGTCAAGCGCAATCTGGGTTTTTTTGTCACGGCGGATTCATTGGCGGCCAACAATATCGTACTGGGCACATACCGCCATATCACCAACCCGGAGTGCCGCCAGTATTTGCTGCGCCAGGCGTTTGAGGAAGCGATTCATACCCATGCGTATCAATATATTGT
>CAKKRO010000160.1 GCA_919902625.1 Nitrosomonadaceae bacterium | reverse complement strand
TACCCAATCCCAGGGATTTATGCCCATCATCAACTCATTTCCCCTTTGTTCACAAAGACTAAAAAATACATTCCAGGAATGTATTTTTTAAAAGAAACAACCTATCATCAAGCTAATAGCTGGTTGGTAAGCTGGTAAATTTTCTTTTCTTATGTTTCTCAGCTATGCAAAATAACCTTGTTACAAAGCATAGTTCCGTATTATGCTCAATAAACTTTCTGCAGTAAATGGTTTAGTCAGATAACCATCGGATCCTGCCATTCTACCCCGGGCCTTGTCGAACAGACCGTCTTTACTTGATAACATAATAACTGGAATCGATTGATAGAATGGATTTTTCTTAATTAACATACATGCTTGATATCCATCCAACCGCGGCATAACTATGTCAATGAAAATTATATTAGGTTGATTATCAACAATTTTAGACATCGCCTCAAATCCGTCTTCCGCCAGAATCACCTCACACCCTGATGGCCTTAAAAATACCTCAGCGCTTTTTCGGATTGTATTACTGTCATCAATAATCATAACCTTAATACCTTTTAATGCATTGGCATCGTCCACATGTACTCCTCGGCTATTTGATATAGCTTATCTAATGATACTTATAGTTTCTTAATGAATTCACTTTCTCCAGAAAGCAGGGGTAAATATAACCAGCAGCGTAAAAAATTCCAGCCTGCCCAACAGCATCGCAAAGCTGCATACCCATATTTGGAGATCGGTTAAGGACGCATAAGTAGTTGCTGGTCCAATATTGCCGAGGCCCGGACCCAGATTATTGATACAAGCTACTGCTGCAGAAAAAGATGTCATCACATCCAGTCCGCTTAACGTTAAAATCAGTGTCATCAGTACAATACTTGCAATGTAGACAAACAAAAACACAAGTACTGCAAAAATGACTCGACTTGCTACCACATTTCCTCCCAGTTTAGCCGGAATAACTGCATTGGGATGCATAATAGTCAGCATTTCACGATATACCTGCTGATACAGGATTCGCGCACGCATCATTTTAATCCCGCCCCCGGTGGAGCCTGAAGAGGTGCAAAAGCCGGATAAAAATAACATCCATAACGGAATAAATATAGGCCACAAACTGTAATCGGTATTGCTGTATCCGGTAGTTGTCGCAACGGAAACGATATTAAAAGCGGCATAGCGCAATGCTGTCAGCGGATCTGTATAAATATCGACAAACCATAAATAAAATGCCAAGCCAATACAACTGCCTAACACGATCATTACATACAAACCGACCTCAGAATCATAACGATAAGAAATCAAACTCTTTGCCCGCCAAGCCAGGAAATGAGTTGCAAAATTTATCCCTGCAATCAGCATGAATATAATGGCAACCAATTCTATGCGGGGTGAGTTCCAATATCCATAACTGGCATCATGAGATGAAAAGCCACCCAGGCCCAGGGTTGTAAATGCGTGCATCACAGCATCAAACCAATCCATCCCGGCCCACTTGTAGGCCAGGATACAAATCAATGTCAAGCCCGCATAGACTGACCACAATCCTTTGGCAGTCTCAGCGATGCGCGGTGTAAGCTTGTTCTCTTTCATCGGCCCGGGTATCTCCGCTTTAAGCATTTGCCGGCCACCCACACCCAATAATGGCAAAATCGCTACTGCCAACACGATTAAACCCATGCCTCCAAGCCAAACTATTTCACCGCGCCATAAATTGATAGACGGTGGCAAGGCATCCAATCCTGTCAATACAGTGCCACCTGTCGCGGTTAATCCTGAAACAGCCTCAAAATAAGCCATACTGAGATTAAGCTCCGGCAGATAAAATAGTAGTGGTAACATAGCAAAAACCGGCAGCACTGACCAAACCAGCACGACAAGCAAGAAACCGTCCCTTGTTTGCAATTCGCGTTTATAACGCCGCGTGACCAGCCACATGAACAAACCACTGCTCATAGTGATCAAAATGGATGCTTCAAATACAAAGCGCGCACCGTCATTACCCCACAATGCCAGACCAAGCGGAACCAGCATCGTGAGCCCGAATACCAGGATCATCTTGCCAAGTACATTAACGACAGCGAAAAGTCGACTCATGCCATTATTTGATTACAGAAAACCAACATTGACCTGAAACAATTTTTCCACTTCGCGAATCATCTTTCTATTGATCACGAACAAAATAACATGGTCTTCTGTCTCGATTACCGTATCGTGATGAGCGATAATGACTTGTGCATTATTGCTTGATGCACGCGAAGCTGTTCCTTGCTCGGCAAAAAGATTCTCACCAAATATTCCTGTGGTCTTCGGTAAACCTCTCACGACAGCGCCAATCGTGGCGCCTTTAGGTAACTTGATTTCTTCTATCTTTCTCCCTACCACATTGGATGATTTTGCATCACCATGCGCCACCAACTCCAACGCCTCCGCTGCACCGCGCCGCAAACTATGTACAGCGGCAACATCGCCGTGCCGGACGTAAGCCAGCAATGAACCAATCGTAACCTGTGCCGGTGAAATGGCAATATCGATGCCGCTACTTTGCACCAAGTCCACATAGGCGCGGCGATTGATCAGTGAAATAACCTTGTGCGCTCCCATACGTTTCGCCAGCAACGCTGACATAATATTATTCTCATCGTCATTCGTCAGCGCACAAAACATATCCATCTCGGCGATATTCTCACTTTCCAGCAATGTTTCATCCGTTGCATCGCCATGCAGCACCAACACATTGTTCAGCTCCGCTGCCAAACGTTCGCTGGCTTGATAGTTGTGTTCAATAATTCTGACCTGATAATCTTTCTCCAGTGTTTCACCGAGACGTTTACCTATTTTTCCACCCCCCGCGATCATCACACGTTTAACCGGTTTATCCATTTTCCGCAGTTCCCGCATCACGATCCGGATATCTTCGGCTGCAGCAATAAAAAACACCTCATCCTCAGCTTCGATAATGGTGTCACCTTCAGGAATAATAGGCCGGTCCTTGCGAAAAATTGCTGCAACCCGTGTATCCACATTAGGCACATGCTTGCGTAATTCCTGCAGTTGCTGTCCAACCAGCGATCCGCCTTTTAAGGCGCGTACAGCAACCAATCTCACCCTTCCCGCCGCAAAATCGAGCACTTGCAAGGCTTCGGGAAACTCGATCAATTTTTCTATATATTCAGTTAATATCTGCTCGGGGCAAATAGCAAAATCAACACAGAAATTTTGGGTAGAAAAAATCTCTGGATGTTTCAGATATTCAGCCGATCGGATACGGGCAATTTTAGTCGGCGTATTAAACAGGGTAGCGGCGAGTTTACAAGCTACCAAGTTGGTTTCATCGTGCTCAGTCACCGCGAGAATCATATCTGCATCTTCAGCGCCGGCATTCACCAGCACCGATGGATGAGAAGCGTTGCCCGCTACAGTGCGCAAATCCAGACGATCCTGCAACAAGGCTAACCGATTCGGATCAACATCGACCATGGTAATGTCATTGGCTTCACTGACCAGACTTTCCGCAACTGAAGAACCCACCTGACCAGCACCCAGAATGATGATCTTCAATTAAATGACCTATTCTGTTTTAAGTAATATATTTCTTTATGCATCCTGCAATCTCCTA
>CAKKRO010000159.1 GCA_919902625.1 Nitrosomonadaceae bacterium | reverse complement strand
GGATTCCTGAAACGTGTCACAGGTCATGTCAAAGCAGTGGACGGCGTTTCTTTTAAAATTACTGCCGGTAAAACCTTGGCGCTCGTGGGTGAATCAGGCTGCGGCAAAACAACCATCGGAAAAAGTATTCTGCAATTAATCAAACCGACCGCCGGTAGCGTGCGCTTCAAAGATCAGGAATTGGTGGCATTGAAGCGAAGCCAATTGCGGCAAATCCGTTCACAATTTCAAATCATCTTCCAGGATCCCTACTCTTCCCTCAATCCGCGCATGCGAATTATTGAAATCCTGGAAGAAGGCATGAGTGCGTTGAATGTCGACAGAGTGAATCACTTTGAACCCAGCAATCCATCACCCGTTTACTCCCGAGAAAAAGAAATCGATGCATTATTGGAACGTGTCGGTTTACCCGCTGATGTAAAATGGCGCTTTCCCCACGAGTTTTCGGGCGGGCAGCGGCAACGCATCGCGATTGCGCGTGCTTTGGCGGTAAACCCAAGACTGCTGATTTGTGATGAGCCAACCAGCGCACTGGATGTATCCGTTCAGGCGCAGATTTTAAATCTGCTCAAATCGCTGCAAAATAACTTGGGACTTGCATTTTTGTTTATCACCCACAATATCGCTGTTGTAGAATACTTGGCTGATGAGGTTGCTGTGATGTATCTGGGACGAATCGTTGAGCGGGGGCACATTGATGAAGTGATCAGTGGCCCTAAGCATCCTTACACTCAGGCATTACTGTCTTCTGTTCCACAGATCAAACCTGATCCTGACCGGCCAATCATTCACTTAAAGGGAGACTTGCCCTCACCGGCTACGCCACCTTCCGGTTGTCATTTTCACCCGCGTTGTTCTAAAGCCATGCCTATTTGCCGGGAATCCTACCCGCCGGTCAGTGCATTCAGTGCAACCCATACCGTACATTGTTTTCTTTATTCACAAGGACAAGATTCTGCAAATTATGAGCATTGATAAAGAAGTCGCTCGCCGCCGCACTTTTGCCATCATTTCGCACCCGGATGCCGGCAAAACGACATTGACCGAGAAATTGCTGATGTATGCCGGCGCCATCCATATCGCGGGCAGCGTCAAAGCCCGTAAAGCAAGCCGGCACGCCACCTCTGACTGGATGGAAATCGAGAAGCAACGCGGCATTTCGGTCGCCAGTTCGGTCATGCAAATGGAATACCGCGATTGCGTCATTAACTTGCTGGATACCCCCGGCCACCAGGATTTCTCGGAAGATACCTATCGCGTGCTCACCGCCGTCGATGCCGCATTGATGGTGATCGATGCCGCCAATGGCGTGGAAGCGCAAACACTGCGCTTGCTGGAAGTCTGCCGCGCGCGCAACACGCCGATTGTCACTTTTGTGAACAAAATGGACCGCGAAGTACGCGAACCGCTGGATCTGCTCGATGAGATCGAACGAACGCTCGGCATGGCGACGATACCCTTCACCTGGCCCGTCGGCATGGGACGCAACTTCCATGGCGTATGTGATCTGCAAAACAATGGCATGCGCGTATTCCAACCTGGATCGGATCGTGTCAGCGATGGGGATGAGGTGATCGCGCATTTTGATGACCCCAAAATGCACGAACGCTTTGGTGCCGATCTGTCCGCTGCATTACAAGCCATTGATTTAATCAAAGGCGCTTCGCCTGCTTTTGAGCACCAGGAATTCCTTGCGGGCAAACAAACCCCCGTTTTCTTTGGTTCGGCCATCAACAACTTTGGTGTGAGAGAAATTCTTGATGCCCTGGTTGATCTGGCGCCGCCGCCCGAATCACGCAATGCCATTCAGCGAGAAGTGCTGCCGGATGAAAAGAAATTCTCCGGCATGGTGTTTAAAATCCAGGCCAACATGAATCTGGCTCACCGCGACCGCATTGCATTCGTGCGGGTTTGCTCCGGCCACTTCAAACGCGGCATGAATTTAAAAGTATCCCGCAGCGGCAAAGATATCCGCACCAGCACCGTCGTGTCTTTTTTATCCCAGCGCCGCGATATTCTGGAAGAAGCCTATCCGGGCGACATCATCGGCATACCGAATCATGGCACGTTGCAACTGGGTGACACGCTGACCGAAGGCGAAGTGTTGCAATTTACCGGCTTGCCTTTTTTTGCGCCGGA
>CAKKRO010000158.1:1158-13383 GCA_919902625.1 Nitrosomonadaceae bacterium | reverse complement strand
TAGAGGTTTTCAGAAAGTTTCATACCGTATCAAATCCATTGTAATTATTAAGAAAGGCTCTGGGATTATGCCTGCTAGTCTAGAGTCTATAGATTAAAACTTTAAAAGGAGTTTTAATAATGAAAGCAATAACCAGGTTGACCTTAATGCTGTCTGTATTGTTTCTTTTTTCGTCTCAAGCCCAGGCCAGTGAAGAAATAACTGCCGATGTTTATTTTAGCAGGGCAGGCATGAAGATTCTAAGTGGTGTGGCCAATGTAACTACCGGATGGATGGAGTTGCCAAAAAATATCATTTTATGGTGCCAAAAGGATAACAGCATAATAGTTGGTTTTCCTGAAGGAGCGTTATGGGGTATTTTTCATACAGCGAGCCGCACAGGAAATGGTGCGCTGGATCTTGCCACTTTTTGGCTTCCAACCTTTCCAAGCTCGAATCCACTTTTTATATGGGATGATTTCTCTGAAGAATCATCCTATTATGGATGGCGGATGGGTAGGTGACATACATGGATAAACGGGGGTATCCCGAATTTTGTGTATTGACAAGATTTAACGATAGTCAGTCTGATCACAATAGGTTATTGATCATGGCGCTATTTTCTTGGCTTGTGTTTTCAATTTATTCGTATGATTGAAGTATTGGCAGCCCCAAAAACTTATCTGTAGTGTATTTGTTAAATAAGATGATATTACCCGTGGATATCAGCAAATCTTAAAAAGGCTATTACTTGTAGTTAGCTCATTGTCTGAAGAATTAACTATCATTTTTAAAGCTATTCCTTTATTTAACATAAGGTATTTTTATTATCCACAATTTCTGTGGATAACTTTGTGGAAAAATCCGGTTTCATGTGATTAACCTATGGAGCAGTAAGGATAATTTTAGACCTGATTAATAATAAAACACTTTTAATATTTGTTATTTATCATATTGTTATATTCTTTATTGCGCTTATATAAAGATGCTGCGCGTAGCTGCTATGATTTGTTAGGATTGTGGATAATTAAGAGAGATATATATTGTGTTATCAGAACATACTTATTCTGGATAAAGAATGAAAGAGAATGATGGAATGTTGATCCCAGATTAATCAATGATAAGGTTAATTATTCGGATTTTTGTTCACAATTTTTGTGGATAAGTTTGTGAATAACTTGTAAATTCTACGACTAACTTGTGCATTGATAAGTGTATTTTGTAGGCTGAGTATTTTTTGTGCAACACTAAATATCAATATAATCAAATAATTACATGTTATGACTATATATATAGGGGTATAAAAGGGTAAATGTTTTTTATTAGTTTAAAATGTGGATTATTTGAGAAAGTCAAGTAAAAAAATCTGGAAATTTTAAATTTTATTATTTCGGTTGAGATTAAAAATTTACTGTATTACTGCCATTATTGAAGATGATTTTCTACTGAATGGTTAGAAAGAATTTGATGATGATGATCAATCAGAAATAATAAATCTTGTACTTTTATTAAGGTGTTATGCTAACTATTCGTAATTTGACCTATCTGCAAAGCGGAGCCCCGTTACTTGAAAATAGTAACCTGCAAATTTTTGCCAATCAACATGTCGGTCTGGTGGGTAAAAATGGTTGCGGCAAATCCACTTTGTTTCGTTTGATACGTGGCGTGATCAAACCGGATAGTGGAGAAGTCAGTCTGCAGCCCGGTAAAACCATTGCTTTTGTTGAACAGGAAATTATCAATTCAGATCAGCCTGCTATTGAGTTTGTGCTGGATGGTGATGTTGAGCTGCATCAACTGGAGAAAATTCTGGCACAAGCCGGACATGATGCTGTCTGGTTTGAGGCACAGCAGCGTTATGAAGTTATCAGTGGTTATACGGCACGAGCGCGGGCGGCGCAATTGCTGAATGGATTGGGTTTTGCCAATCATGCGCTGGAACATCCCGTCAGTCATTTTTCAGGAGGCTGGCGCATGCGCTTAAATCTGGCTCGCGCCTTGATGCATCGCGCTGATTTGTTATTGCTGGATGAGCCGACCAATCATTTGGATCTTGAGGCTATTCTTTGGCTGGAACAGTACCTGGCACGTTATCCAGGTAGTCTGATAGTGGTATCGCACGACCGTGAATTTCTCAATACTTGTGTTAATCGTATCGCGCATATTAATAACCGGCAAATGGATGAATATAGCGGTAATTATGATGATTTTGAGCGCACACGTGCTGAACGTCTGATGCAGCATGCTCAAGCATTTCAACAGCAACAGAAAAAGATCGCCCATATGGAAGATTTTGTCCGGCGTTTTCGTGCCAAGGCCACCAAAGCCAGGCAAGCGCAGAGTCGCATTAAGGCGCTGGAGCGTTTGGCGCGTATTGCACCGGCTCATGTCGAGGACGGACATTTCGAGTTGCAGATCGAAGCGCCTGAGCGTAGCCCTGATGTTTTATTACGGGTCAAAGATATGAGCTTTGGTTATGATCATCAACTGTTGTTTCAACAGGTTCACCTGATTTTGCAGGCAGGTACCCGAATTGCCTTGCTGGGTCCTAACGGAGCGGGAAAATCCACGTTGATAAAACTTTTGGCCGGAGAAATCAATCCCACGTCAGGCATATTGGAGTGGACGCCTAATATCCGTATTGGTTACTTTGCACAGCATCAATTAGAAAATCTCGAGGGTAATGCAACTCCTCTACAGCACATGATACGACTGGCACCCGCACAGACAGAACTGGATTTGCGAAAATTCCTGGGACGGTTTGGTCTGGGTGGTGATCGTGAAGATCGTCCGGTAGTCAGTTTCTCAGGAGGCGAGAAGAGTCGTTTGGCGCTTGCTCTGTTGGCATGGCAGAAACCCCATTTGCTATTGCTGGATGAACCGACCAATCATCTGGATCTGGATATGCGTGATGCATTAACTTTGGCATTGGAAGCATATACCGGTGCAGTAGTGCTGGTATCGCACGACCGTAGCCTGGTGCGCGCAGTAGCTGATGAATTATGGTTAGTGGCCGATGGTAAAGCGCAATTACTGGATGGCGATCTGGAAGATTATAAAAATTGGATAGAAGCTCGCCGTTCCAGTGAAGTTGCAGAATTACGCTCATCTTTACCCAAAATACAACAAAAAGTGTCTTCCAGACCGAACAAAAAGGTATTGCTCTCTAAGCAATCAAAACTTGAAGCTGCTCTGACTGCCGCACAAAGAGAATTAGACGAAGCAAGCCGCCAGTTAGCGGATCCGGCTACCTATGTGAACCGTTCTCGTGATGAAATTGATCAACTCAATACGATCCGCGCTACGCTTGAGAAAAAAGTGAATGAATTGGAAGAAAGCTGGCTGGAACTGGAGCTGGCGATGGAAGGGTAATGATGTAGCCGGATAAATTTGGCAGGCTTTTGAGAAATTCTGTAACTGATTGAAATATTTAAACTAATGTATCTTAGACCTGCATATTCATGATTTCTTGATAGGCTGTTACCAGTTTGTTTCGAACTTGTATCATGGATTGAAATGAAACGTTTGCTTTCTGCAGTGAAATCATGACTTCATGTAAATCGGTATTGGATTCATCGCTGACAAATTGCATACTGAGCTTATCGGCGGTCTGTTGTGCGTTATTTACCTGATCGACAGCAGCCTTAAGCTTCTCGCTGAAGTCAATGCCAGCGATCTCACCCGCGTCAGATGGCTTTTTTGTACCTGAAGCAAGCGCTGAGGTTGCCTGCAACTGCTGTAAAATACTGTCAATTCCAGTTGTATCCATGATCTACTCCAACACAATTTGTTAGTAAGTATCTATCAAAAGCTCAGAAACTTCAAATTATTTTTATTAAATCAGATTCATATAAATAGAAGAAGGGGTTTTTGTTAATCCGTCAGCCGGTATTGTTGTAGCTTATAACGTAAAGTCCGTTCAGAGATTCCTAACCGTTTAACGGCTAATTTTCGTGAACCATTAACGGCTGCCAGCGTATCTAAAATATGCTTGCGCTCCAGAGACTTCATATCCTGTGAAGACAGTTCAGTGTTATTTTTATCAGATTTCTGACCAGAGTGAGCTTCCGGTAAATCGATATGTTCAGCTTCAATAGTATCCGTTGCCAAAATCATGGCTCGCTGCATAACATTTTCTAATTCTCTGACGTTGCCTGGCCAGGCATATCGGGTTAATTTGTCTATGGCTGTTTTTGTCATTTTGCAGGGTAATCGGCCCGGCTCAGTCGCTACTGTTTCCAGAACATGCTGTGCCAGAGACTCGATATCCAGTGGCCGTTCACGCAGTGATGGAATTTCTATTGGAAACACATTAAGCCGGTAATATAAATCTTCACGAAATTGACTGCTGTTAACCATTGCCAACATATCACGGTTAGAAGTTGCCAGAACCCGGATATCCAATTTAATGGTCTTGCGCCCTCCCACTCTTTCGACTTCCCTTTCCTGCAATACGCGCAACAGTTTTGCCTGTAATTCTAGCGGCATTTCTGAAATTTCATCCAGCAGCAATGTACCCCCTTCAGCTTGTTCAAACTTTCCCGGCTGGGCCTGAGTTGCGCCTGTAAATGCACCTTTTTCGTAACCAAATAAAGTTGCTTCCAGTAAATTCTCTGGAATAGCGGCACAATTGATAGCAATGAAAGGTTTTGAAGAGCGTAATGAATGTTGATGAATAAAACGGGCAATCACTTCTTTACCACACCCGCTTTCACCTGTCAGCATAACGGTTGCCGGCGATTTTGCGACTCGTTTGGCAAGTGATAATAATGCGCGTGTGCGTGGATCTTTAGCAATAATCTGATCTTCCTGTTCGGATTCGGACAATGAATATCGCTTAACGTGCTCTAATAAGCTATCCGGGTCGAAGGGTTTCAGTAAATAGTCACATGCACCTGTGCGCATTGCAGTAACAGCTTTATCGACTTCTCCATATGCTGTCATCAGTAATACCGGCAGTTCTGGATTAAATGCTTTGATTTTATTCAACAGGGCCAGTCCGTCAACGGGCCTCATCTGCACGTCGCTGACAACCATCCCCACCGGATGTTCCTGTAGAAAAGCCATTGCATCATTGCCATTGGATGCTGCAAGTGTTTGATAGCCAGCTAATTTCATGGTGGCACAGATTGCTTCCAGCAGGTCCCGATCATCTTCCACTACCAGAATGGGCAATGTCTTCATAGCATCAATCTCCTTTGTTCCTTGGCAACCGTATGACAAACTCACTTCCTGCGTCAGGTAATGAATGAATTTGTACGCTGCCACCCATTGACTGAATCACTCCTCGAACAATCGCCAAGCCTAAACCTGTGCCTTCTGAGCGTGTCGTAAAAAAAGGTTCAAATAATCGTTCTTGCAGTGCCATGTCGATACCTGGTCCATCGTCATGGACGCTCAGAACAATATTTTCTTCTTCCAGATTGCATATCAGCATGATCTGGTCTCCCGGAGATGATGCCTGCATCGCATTCTCAAGAAGATTAATCATGACGCTACATAGTGCCTGATGATCGGTCATTAAGTGCTCTGTCTGGCTATGGTCACGTACGATTAACTGTAAATCATGTTGCATCATTTGAGGCTCAATGACTTGTTGTAGCTCTGCTAACAAGTCGCTGATGATGATATTCTCGAGTTGGATTGTTTCACCTTTTACAAAACGCAGCATATCGTTTGTTAAATGTTCCAGGTGTTTCAAGCGCTCAATGGTTTTAGTTGCGAACTTCTGGCGTTCATCGGGAGTCAGCGCATCACTCCCTAGATGATTGGCGTATAACAATGCGGTTGAAAGCGGGGTGCGCAATTGGTGTGCAAGGTTCGCGGCCATTTCTCCCATTGAAGTCAAACGCTGGTTACGCCTCACCTGCTCCTGCATTGCGTAAGCTTCGGTGATATCGTTGACCAGCAAGATCCGCCTGCCGGTTGAATCCGTTGCGCTGCTCTCAACACGAATACGGCGTTGTTTCGTCGTCTCCGGTGCTTGCAGATGCCATTCGTTGATGATGGTGGTTGGTGACAATCGCTCTTGAATCACTTGATGCCATGTTAATCCTAACAAGGGTTCTCCGAATATTGAGGTGGCAGCCGGATTCACCTGTTCTATACGTTCGTGCGCATTAAGCGCCACAACTCCACCGGGCAGCGCATTCAACAGGAAACCTAACTGCTGTGACAAGTCTTCTTTCGCAATCAATTGTCTCTGTAACTCACCATTTGCAAGTGCAAGCTCCCGGGTTAACTGCGCCACTTGGTGCTGTAATTCCTGGTAAACACCTGATAGCTGTTCAGAGGCCTCATTAAAAGCAGCAAATGCGAGCCGAAGCTGTTCTTGATCTGCGGATAATGATTCAGTTTTAATGGTTTTATTTGTTTGCACTGATTTAAACGGCAATTATTAGGAATTGCCAGTAGCTTAGCATTTATACCAGTACTTATAATGATCTGAATAAGGCGGGCAAATCTATTCTATTTGAGCATTCAGATTTTATAAATTTATCGATAATCATCACATCGGAAAAATTCTGTTTAAATATTCCAGAATCTAGGTAGGAGAAAGGCTTGTGGCAACAGTACCCAGTGAATCCAATACGACAACACCCACTACAGCGATCCGACTGGAACAGTTCAGCCAGCTGTCCAATCAAAAAAAACTTGGGTTAATTCTGGCTGCAGCAGCCATCATTGCTTTACTGGCAGGCGCCTTGATGTGGAGTCAGTCACCGGATTATCGTGTTCTTTATAATAATGTATCGGATCAGGATGGTGCTGCCATAATCAGTGCTTTGCAGCAAATGAATGTGCCTTACAAGTTTTCCGCGAGTGGCGGTGCTATTTTGATTCCGGATAAACAGGTGCATGAAGTACGCTTGCGGTTAGCGGGCCAAGGATTGCCCAAGGGTGGTTTGCCAGGATTTGAGTTGATGGAGAATCAAAAGTTTGGCTCCAGTCAGTTCCTTGAGCAAGTCAATTATCAGCGCGCATTGGAAGGAGAATTGGCGCGCTCAGTTCAGTCGCTATCGGCAGTCCAAAGTGCGCGCATACATTTGGCAATTGCCAAGCCATCTGTTTTCTCGAGAGAAAAACAGCAGCCCAGTGTTTCAGTCTTACTCAATTTATATCCAGGCAGAGTTTTGGGCGTTGACCAAGTCAGTGCAATAGTGCATTTGATGTCTAGCAGTGTGCCTAATTTGCCTGTCAAAAATGTAACCGTAGTTGATCAAAATGGCAATCTACTCAGTACTCAGAACGAGAACAACCAGGATAAACGGTTTGATGCCAAACAATTACAGTATATACAAGAGCTTGAAGAAAATTATATCCGCCGTATCGAAACCATACTGACACCCATTACAGGCGCCACCAATGTGCGTGCTCAGGTGACTGCCGATCTGGATTTCTCCCGTGTTGAACGGGCTGAGGAAATTTACCGGCCTAATAATACCGAATCGGATGCCGCCGCAATTCGAAGCCAGCAGACACTCGAGGCCATCTCTACCGGTTCAAAAATTGATGGAGGAATCCCGGGGGCGCTGACCAACCGTCCGCCTGAACCTGCTATCGCTCCTGTTGATATTGAAGGAAAGAAAGCGGCCGATGGAGAAGAAGAGGAATCAGCAGGCGACAAAACACCTCCTTTGCCAACTGACCAGAAGAAAGAATCTACCATTAACTATGAAGTAGATAAAACGGTACAACACATACAGCAATCAACCGGAAATATTAAGCGATTGTCTGCGGCAGTGGTATTGAATTACCGGAAAAAATTGAATGAAAACGGGGAGATTGTCTATGAACCGTTAACTGCTGAAGAAATCAAAGAAATCAATAGTCTTGTCAAAGAAGCGATGGGTTACAACGAGAGACGGGGGGATTCTCTGACTGTAACCAATAGCTTGTTTACTGCTGATGAAGAAACGATATTAGACGCTTCGTTCTGGAAAGACCCCGATACTATTATGCTGGCAAAAGAAATCGGTAAACAATTGTTAATTGCAGCCATTGTTCTGTTTTTCTTGTTAAAAATTCTGCGTCCATTCTTAAAAAGCTTGGCTCAACAGCCAGTTCCTGCATTACCTAATCAGATACCGGGGGAGGCTACGTTAGATCGGTTACCAGAGCAGATGGAGAGAAAAGCAATTCAAAAATCAGAGTTTGAGCGGAATCTTCAAAGAGCCAAACAATTGGCTGTAGATGAGCCTGCCATTGTCGCCAATGTGGTTAAAGATTGGGTATCTGGAAATGGATGACGAAGGAATTAAAAAGAGTGCAATTTTACTGATGTCTTTGGGGGAACAGGAAGCAGCATCAGTTATAAAATTGTTGGGACCAAAAGAAGTGCAGAAATTAGGTGCGGCAATGTCCAGTCTGGAGAACATTTCACGTGATGAGATTGAAAATATTCTCAGAGAATTCTGTGATGAGGCTGAAGAGAAAACCACTTTGGGTCAGGATTCGTCTGAATATATCCGAAGGGTTCTGATCAATGCATTAGGTGATGAGAAAGCTGCCAATCTCATTGATCGTATTCTGCATGGTGGCGATACGAGTGGTATTGAAGGATTAAAATGGATGGATGCTCCATCGGTGGCTGAGCTCATCAAGAATGAGCATCCGCAAATTATTGCAACGATCCTGGTTCATCTTGAACGTGATCATGCGAGTGAGATTCTAAGTTTATTCACCGAACGGTTACGTAATGACACATTATTACGTATTGCTACATTGGACAGTATCCAGCCGGATGCGCTACGCGAACTCAACGATGTGCTGACAAAATTATTATCGGGTAGCAATAATATCCGTAAATCAGCTATGGGCGGAGTGCGTGCCGCTGCTGAGATTCTTAATTTTGTTCCAACGGCCCAGGAAAGCAGTGTCATTGATAATATCAAACAATATGATGAAGAGCTGGCGCAACAAATCATGGATGAAATGTTTGTATTTGATAATCTGATTGATATTGATGACCATGGCATCCAATTGCTTCTCAGGGAAGTGCAATCCGAATCACTGATTATTGCGTTGAAAGGTGCGCAAGAAGAAGTGCGCAAGAAAATTTTCAAGAATATGTCACAACGTGCCGGTGAAGCATTGAGGGAAGATCTTGAGAGCAAAGGCCCGGTGCGTGTATCTGAGGTGGAGGCAGAGCAAAAAGAGATTCTAAAAATTCTACGGCAACTTGCTGATGATGGGCAGATCGTACTCGGTGGAAAGGGCGAAGACAACTTTATTTAATCAACAGATGTCTCTCGTTAAATTAGCCCGGTCAACTCATTGGTAAGTATCGCTGATTATTGTTGAAATAAAGGCTTGCAAATGGTTATAAGTGATTTTATTCCAAAAGAAAAACTCAATGCTTATCAGCGATGGGAAATGGATTCTTTGGAAACATCTGATTCAGCCAAGAAAGATCAGGAAACAGAAAATGGTGTTCAGGTAGAGGAACAAAATACGGTTAAGTTACCCACTGAAGAGGATGTTGCGGCTATTTTTCAGCGTGCCAGGGAAGAAGGCTATGCAACAGGCTATCAAGAAGGTAACACAGCAGGATACGAAGAAGGTAGAAAAACAGCCGAAGTTGAGGTCAAAGCCGAAGTAATGCGTATTCAAACACTGTTGTCCCATCTGGATCATGAGCTGCATGGTATGGACCAACAGGTTGCAGATGATCTTTTGAATCTGGCGATTGCGCTGACCAGAAAAATGGTTACTCAGGCGCTAAAACTAAAGCCTGAATTGATCATACCCATCGTGCAAGAAGCCATTCGGAATTTGCCCAAAGCGATGCAACACCCACGTCTTTATTTGCATCCAGATGATGCAAAACTGGTGCACTCGCACCTGAGTGATCAGTTAGCACAGGACAATTGGTCTATTCGTGAAGATGAGCAATTATCCAGAGGAGGTTGTCGTATCGAAGCCAGCGGCAGCGAAATTGATGGAAGTCCGGAAGTACGCTGGCAAAGAGTGCTGTCAACCATTGGCCGGAATGACAATTGGTTTGAGAAAAATGATTAATATGACTCATCATAAACAATGGGGCGATTTCCTGAAAAATTGCACCCAGTTGGCTACTCCCTCCAGTCCATTCTTATCCAGTGGCACAATTACACGGGTGGCTGGATTAGTTATGGAAGCAGTGGGGCTCAGAATGGCGGTGGGAAGCAGTTGTACCATTTTTCTATCCAATGGGCATAGCGTTTCAGCTGAGGTTGTCGGGTTTTCTGGAGATCGCCTGTTTCTAATGCCATCCAGCGATGTTTATGGATTGGCGCCGGGCGCAAAAGTAATTCCTACAGAATTTGTGGGTGAGTCCCCCAAGATTGGTAATTTTCAACACCCGCGAAGACGGGCGGCCGATCGAGCTAAGCATGTCACTGTCGGTACTGAACTGCTTGGCCGTGTATTAAATGGCGTGGGGGAGCCTCTTGATCGCCTTGGACCTACGCATGCTGAACAAAGCGTACCGCTATATAGCCGTCCTTATAATCCGTTAGAGCGAATTCCCGTCAGTACCCCGCTTGATGTCGGAGTGCGTGCTATTAATACCTTGCTAACCGTTGGGCGAGGACAACGCATGGGATTATTTGCGGGTAGTGGTGTCGGTAAAAGCGTGTTGCTTGGCATGATGGCTCGTTATACCAGCGCTGATGTGATTGTTGTCGCTCTAATTGGTGAGCGGGGACGGGAGGTTAAGGAATTCATTGAAAATATTCTTGGTAATGAGGGGCTTTCACGTTCTGTGGTGGTTGCGGCGCCTGCGGATACCTCTCCACTGTTACGTTTACAAGGCGCAGCTTATGCGACAGCTATTGCTGAATATTTCCGGGATACCGGCAAGCATGTCTTGCTCATCATGGATTCATTAACTCGCTATGCTATGGCGCAAAGGGAAATATCATTGGCTATCGGCGAGCCTCCTGCTACCAAGGGTTATCCGCCCTCTGTATTTGCCAAATTACCGCAACTGGTAGAGCGTGCCGGTAATGGCAGTCAAAGCAGTGGTTCAATTACAGCCTTTTATACGGTACTAACCGAAGGGGATGATCAAAATGATCCTATCGCTGATAGTGCCCGCGCCATTCTTGATGGGCATATCGTTCTATCACGCAGATTGGCCGAAGCAGGACATTACCCGGCAATCGATATCGAAGCTTCAATCAGTCGAATCATGACCAGCCTGGTTTCACAGAAGCAGATTGATATGGCTCGACAATTCAAGAGCCTTTACTCACGATATCAACGTAGCCATGATTTGATCAGTGTGGGTGCTTATGTTGCTGGCACAGATCCGGAACTGGATCAAGCGATCAAGCTTTATCCGGCACTTGAGAAATTTTTACAGCAAAATATGTCTCAACAAGAGAACTTTGATCATAGTTTTGAGGAACTGACAAAATTGTTTGTCAGCGAAGCAGCTCAGTAATCAAGGACGGATATCCTTATGCCCATAACATCTTCCCTAAAATTACTTTTAGACTTGGCGCAACAACAAACTGATTCTTCTGTAAAGAAACTGGGAAAATTAAATTTCCAGCAACAAGAGGCAGAAAAGAAACTGAATCTCCTTCTGCAATACCGCCACAGCTATCAATTACACTTTCAGAATTCGACAGCGAAAGGAATTGATCACATTGAATGGCTTAATTTTATTGCTTTCATGAATAAACTGGATGCCGCTATCAATGAACAACGCCAAGCAGCCTTGCATGCCAAAAATAAAAGGATTGCGGGAGGAGATGAGTTTTTATCCTGCCAACGCAAACTGAAATCCTACGATACATTGTCGAAGCGTCAACAAGATGCAGAAAATCGGCAACAAATAAAGTATGAACAGAAATTGCAAGATGAATTTTCTTCTAATTCCTCCCGGCGTAATTCGCTTCCCTCGAGAGAGGGTTAGCACTGCAACACAATAGCCATGAACTGGCACAAAGATTGCTTATCTATTAGTAGCATTAATAACAATTGTATGAGACCGAGAGCCTATGTTAAATATATCTACTGCACCTCAAATTAAATCTTCAACGGATAATCCTGCGGCAATGGCCAGTTCTGGTTCTGCTAGCACAAAGGAACCTGTCACAGAGGAATTTGGTAAAATTCTGGAACGTGAGGTATCTGAGGCACCGGATAAACATGAAACAAACAATGCTTCCTCTAAACCAGAGCCTTCTGAAAGTGCATTAACGCCTGAAGATACCGGTCATATAGCCATGACTGCAGATACCACAACCACAGCAA
>CAKKRO010000158.1:0-1058 GCA_919902625.1 Nitrosomonadaceae bacterium | reverse complement strand
CACAGCAATCACAGCAATCACGGATATATCTGGTGCGTCCGGTATGGTTGCCAGTTTGTTGCTTGAAACGGCTGCAAGTCCATACAAACCGGATCAATCACTGCTTGCGCTTGATCCGGCATCAAATCCAGATATTGTGGCTGCAGCACCTATCTTGCCGGTAACATCGCCCATATTTTTTCAAAATCCAGTGATTCTTCAGGACAATGAACAGGTTGCTGGTGCAATGCCCCTACCTGTCAATCTGCTGTTACAGCAAAGACCTGCACCGTTAACTGCTGTTGCAAGCAATCTTACCTATTCACCCGCTAACTTATGGCAATCATTGGATATGGCAGATTCTGCCGTTTATGGCAAAATCTTGCCATTTTCTTCAGAAATGAGTGAGGCCATCCAGATCAATACAGGAGAATCTATATTCCCGGCACCTGAAGAGTCAGTTTCAGCACAACCGTTCAGCTTAAACAGCGCTACCTCCACTGCTTCTCTGAATACAGCGCCACAGGACATCAGTGTTGATCTCCCGGTAGGCCAGCCAAAATGGGGGGGGGAATTTGCACAAAAGGTTATCTGGATGACTACACAGCAACATCAAGTGGCTGAAATTCGTTTAAATCCAGCCCACCTCGGTCCTGTTGAAGTCATGCTAAGTATTACGCAGGATCAGGCCACTGCTCAATTTTTATCCCCTCATCTGGCAGTACGTGAGGCCATTGAAGCAGCCTTACCCAGATTAAAAGAAATGATGGCTGAAAATGGAATTCAACTGGGCAATGTGATGGTCGGCGCTGATTCGTTTCAGCAAGAAAATAAGCAACAACATGCACATCATCCGGAAAAAGGCGCTGTTAGCCTGATGGGTGCAAACACGGGAACTGTGGGTGCAGTTGAAACAGCTATTATGCCAAACCGGCACAATGGCATTGTCAATACATACGCCTGATGATTTAAAAATCAGGACTATCTGATTTTACGTAAAAGCCTTTCTTAATAATCTGCCACGCTAATGAATCAGTTAACGTGGCAGATTATATGTTCTCTAAATATCCAGAATCATG
>CAKKRO010000157.1 GCA_919902625.1 Nitrosomonadaceae bacterium | reverse complement strand
CAAAATGAGTAAGATCCTTTTTGTACTCTACTGAGAAAGTGCTTGAAATTGATCCTTTATTCGTTTAACGTCCAACCTAGCTGCCAACCAATAAGCTGAATTGGACATTCACCAGTCAGAAAGGGTCAAACAATATGTTCAATCTAGGTTCCATGCTCAATTTGGGCTCCACCGAGCCGGTCGTAGGCAGGGCGTATACCATAGTAGAATGCCCGGCCAGAGAGATTTTTCAGTATCTCGGAGAAGGTCTATTCCAGAATTATCCCAAATGGTCGCCAGAGGTTAAAGAACTTGAGCAAATCACTCCCGGCCCGGTAAAGCTGGGAACTGAAGGACGACAGGTCCGTGTCGACCAAGGACGTCGCACAGAATCCAAGTTTAAAATTTCCACTTATGAACCCGGTGTGCGCTTAACACTTATTGGCATGTCTGATCCTTTTCGTTGTACGTATGAATTACAAGCTATCAATCCTGAACACTCAACCAAGCTGACGTTTTCTTTTGAACTGCTTGAGATTCTGGCCATCATGCGGCCGTTCGAAGGATTGGTTCGTGTTGCCATTAAAGACGGTGCTGAACGAACGGTTCAGAATATCAAACGCTTGGTTGAGGCAGAAAAACCCATGCAAGCTTCCGCTCATCAAGAACTACCCTGAGTCATACAGTATAGCAGCCTAAGTATCTATAATAAATAATGAACATTTGCGATGGATGTTTTGTAAATCAGCTAAAGCGAAAGGAGGATTAATGGCACAAGATGCTTTTTCTAACATTCAGGCACCACGAGCCGATGATCGTCCGGTATGGGATGTGGTCTTTGCGGTTTATGGTTACCCAGCGTTATTGTTGGCGCATCGGCTAAAAATCTTTGCTTTGCTGGCGGATAATCCGCGCACATTGACGGATATTTGCAATTCTTTGAATATCAAGCAACGCCCGGCAGAAACAATCCTGACCGTAGCTACCGCATTGGGTTTCTTGTCATTGCAGGAAGGGCGTTACTCTCTGACTGCGGTGGCGGAAGAATATTTGCTGGAGAAGAGTCCCAATTACTTCGGTTTTTTCTGGGATTTGATGATCGATAATTATCAGGTGTCTTCCTTTACAAGCCTGGAAAAAGCAATTCTCACAGACTCTCCACAGGCTTATGGAGGAGGTGATATTTTTAAAACTCATGAAGAGCAGATCGAATTGCTGCACCGCTTCACTTGTGGAATGCATAGTATGAGCATGGCTTCAGCGCTTGTGTGGCCAGGAGTATTTGATTTCTCCCGGTACCGGGTGATGCTTGATATCGGCGGCAGCTCAGGTGCGCATTCGATTGGTGCAACATTAAAATTGCCGAACTTGCAGGCGATTGTGCTGGATTTTCCTCAGGTATGCGAAGTGGCACAAGGATACATTGTTGAGTATGGTTTGCAGGATCGCGTTAAAACCTATGATGCGAATATCTGGTGCGATCAGTGGCCATCGGCTGATCTGCATTTTTTCTCAAATATGTACCACGATTGGCCACCGGAGAAATGTCATTTTCTGACCGCAAAAAGTTTCAGGTACCTTGAGTGTGGCGGACGTATCGTGATCCATGAGATGCTTTGCAACGATGAAAAAACAGGCCCTTTTGCACCGGCTGCGTTTGGAATGATGATGATGGGCTGGACCGAAGGGAAGCAATATTCCGGTCTGGAATTATCAACGATGCTGAAGGAAATCGGGTTTGAGGGCATTCAAATCCACAAAGCCTCCGGCTATTATAGTATCGTAACTGGGCGGAAACCCTAGTTTTTGTTTATTCCACTATGAAGAGCAAGTTAAGGTTTGGTTCCCGGCTTTAATCTCTGCGAAAGTCGCATTCATTCAGTGTAAATTTCGATCAGGCTTCTTACTTTGCAGATACTAATCGATAGTATCTGCCGTGCTATCAACCTGTGAAGCAATAGCTATAGCAAGACTCTTGAGTGTATCAAGGTCTGCAAGCCCATCGAGGAATCGTTGCGGGATACCGGAAAAACCTGTCTGGGCACCGACAAGCGCACCAGTGAGAATGGCACGCGCCTGATTCTGCCCTCCACCATTCACAGCATGAAGCACAGCAGATTCAAAATCATCCTGGAAACGAGCAGCGAGATAATAGGCGGCGGGGAGCTGGTGATAAATGGCACAGGGCATGCCGTACACAATCGACACTTTCCATGCAGGCTCTATGCGGATATCTGTATCTGCTGCAGCTTGAGCCATGTAGGATGGCGTAAGCAAGGCATCCGGCGATGCAAATCGCCCGGCACGGGGTGAATCGGGATCGCCTGGGTGCGGTGGCTGCAAATCAGCAAAGGTGACTGCATGAAAGGGTAGCTTCCCGGTTTTTACCAATCCCATGAGTTTTCCCGACAGCGTCTTATCAAGAGCATGTCCTCGCACCAGCATACCCAACACTGCTGCATAAGCAACGGTCATCGAGATTACGGTATCATCGATCTGGGTTAAGCGAGTATTACTCGCGACTGCGGTAGCAAGTTCAGTAGGCTGAAATGCGTAACGAATGGCCAAAGCCAGTGTGCGTTCAATTGCTTCGGTATCATCCGCATGAGACTACCCGTTTGTCCCCATGGCAATTTCTGCTCTACACGCCGCTGCCATGCTTCCCGAATTGACTGGCTGGTGTAACCGCCTGGTCCATTCATTGGTGTGCCATCTAGAAACGGAAAGAGTTCTTGATCCATCCGGCGGCAAAAATCCGCTTCATTATATCCACCATGTTCAACGAGGGATTGGAGCGTGAGCGTGAGAATGATACCTGCTTGAGAAAGCTGACCTGCCTTGCGTCCACTATGATATCGGCCAGGTTTGGGATCGGTGTAGGTAGTAATCCATTCCCCGTAATCGCGACGCAGTTCAGCGAGATCATAATACCAGTGAGGGCCGAGAGCCAGCGCATCACCGATAAAAGCGCCCATGATGGCACCGGCGGCACGCTCTTGGGTAATCGTCTTATTGACGATGTTTCTTGTCATGCTCAATCAATGCATACGCCGAATGATTATGAATCGATTCAAAATTTTCCGACTCTACGATGTAAGCATCAATCCGCACATCCTGATTCAGAACATCGGCCACATCCCTGACGATATCTTCCACAAACTTAGGGTTGTCATAGGCTTTTTCAGTCACATATTTTTCATCAGGGCGCTTCAGAAGACCATATAGTTCACAGGATGCGTTATCTTCCGCGATTTTGATGACATCCTCAATCCACACAAAACTGTTGGTACGGACTGAAATAGTCACATGCGAACGTTGATTGTGCGCGCCATAATCGGAAATTTTCTTGGAGCATGGACATAAACTTGTGACAGGCACAACGACCTTCATGGTAAAGAGATATTCATTATGCTTGATCTCGCCAATGAATGTCACTTCGTAGTCCAGCAGGCTTCTTACCTTGGAAATCGGCGCTGATTTATTAATGAAATAGGGAAAAGTCATTTCAATATGACCTGAATCCGTTTCCAGTTTCTGGATCATCTGCCGCAGAATGGTCTCAAATGACTCGACTGAAATCTCCCGTTCATGGCTATTCAGTATTTCCACAAAACGGGACATGTGCGTCCCCTTGAAATTATGAGGTAAATTCACATACATATTGAAAACCGCCACGGTATGCTGCATACCGTCATCCTTGTCAGCCACAACCACCGGGTGACGTATGGCTTTGATTCCCACCCTGTCGATTGCAATCCGCCGGGTATCGGGCGAGCTCTGCACATCGGCTATCGGCAAATCTGTCTGTTTGTTCATGTTATTTTCTCCCGTGCAATGAGGAGTTTCCGGCAACCGATTGAATCAGGCTTCTGCCAACTCCAGGTCAGGATTAATGCTGTTGAAGAAAGAATGGGCATAGGGGTTTACCCAGGCAATATTGACCGTACTGACTGGATAATACCGTGTTTGTCTAATCCACAGTTTGCAAGCATCTGCGCATGATCACCCTGATCTATAAAAACATCGGGCAGTCCCAGTTGCAGCACTTTGACATCAATCCGCTGGCTATTGAGTGATTCCGTAACAGCGCCGCCCGCCCCGCCCATCACGGTATTCTCTTCAACGGTCACCAACCAGTCATGACTGGCAGCCAAAGATGCCACCAGATCGTCGTCCAGCGGTTTGATGAAGCGCATGTTAACCACTGTCGCGTTGAGCTCTTCAGCCGCTTCCAGGCATGGTGTTAGCATACTGCCAAAGGCAAGCAAAGCAACCTTTTCCCCTTGACGCCGGATTTCACCCCGACCAACCGGCAACGCATGCATTTCTTTTTGTACCGGTACGCCTGCTCCGGCCCCCCTCGGATAGCGTACCGCTGATGGCGTATCCAGCTTAAAGGCGGTATAAAGCATTTGCCGGCATTCATTTTCATCTGCAGGCGCCATCACGGTCATATTGGGGATGCAGCGCAAGTAGGATAAATCAAAACTGCCTGCATGCGTCGGACCATCCGCCCCCACCAGACCGGCACGATCAATGGCGAATACCACCGGCAAATTCTGGATGGCCACATCATGGATCAATTGATCATAAGCGCGTTGCAAAAAAGTTGAATAAATAGCCACGACCGGCTTTAAACCATCACATGCCGCGCCCGCCGCAAATGTGACCGCATGTTGCTCAGCGATACCCACATCAAAATAACGCTCGGGGTATTCCTCAGAAAAACGGACCAATCCTGATCCTTCACGCATTGCCGGGGTAATGCCGATTAAACGGGAATCCTGTGCTGCCATATCACACAGCCAATCGCCAAATATTTGTGTATAGGCCGGTTTTCCCGCCGGCTTAACAACGATGCCTTGCTCAGGATCAAATTTACCCACGCCATGATAAAGAACGGGGTCCTCTTCCGCCACCTTGTAACCAGCGCCTTTACGGGTCACCACATGCAGAAATTGCGGGCCGTCCAAAAGCTTGATGTTGTTCAGCGTTGTAATCAATACATTTAAATCATGCCCGTCAATCGGACCAATATAATTAAATCCGAACTCTTCAAATAACGTACCCGGCGTTACCATGCCTTTCATATGCTCTTCGGCGCGTTTAGCCAGTTCCAGCATGGGCGGCACCACACCCAGCACTTTCTCACCGGCACGTCGCGCTGTAGCATAGAAACGCCCGGACATCAGTTTAGCCAGGTAGTTGTTCAATGCTCCAACGGGACGTGATATCGACATGTCGTTATCATTCAGGATAACCAGCAAATTGGCATCCATTACGCCCGCGTTATTCAGCGCTTCGAACGCCATGCCCGCACTCATGGCGCCATCACCGATAATCGCTATTGCACGCCGGCCTGTATTTTCCAATCGCGCGGCTACCGCCATACCCAGCGCAGCACTGATGGAGGTGCTGGAATGCGCGGTACCAAACGCATCGTATTCGCTTTCATCCCGTCGCGGGAATCCGGCTATGCCACCCTGCATACGCAATTGACTCATACCTTCGCGCCGGCCGGTCAGAATTTTGTGCGCATAGGTTTGGTGCCCTACATCCCATACCAATTGGTCATGCGGCGTATTAAAAACATAATGCAAGGCGATGGTTAATTCAACCGTGCCCAGATTGGAAGACAAATGTCCACCGGTTTTCGCTACCGATTCAATAAGGAAGCTACGCAACTCATTAGCAAACTGTGGCAGCTTCTTTTGATCCAGTTCACGCAACTGGGATGGCGAGTTAATAGCATCTAGCAGTGGATACATTCAGAACCTGAAAATAGAAATGTGGAAAATAATACTTAGAATTTACGTTTAATTATAAAGTCAGTCACTTGACGCAATCTTAATGCCGCGTCACCAAAATTATCCAAAGCCTGGTAGGCGTCAAGCTGCAATTTCTCCGCCAATTCACGCGCCTGGCTGATACCCAAGATACTGACATAAGTGGGCTTGTTATTCTCGGCATCTTTACCGGCTGTTTTGCCCAAGGTTGCCGTTGTCGCTTCGGCATCCAGCAAATCATCAACCACCTGGAATGCCAAACCGACACATTTGGCAAAGTGATCCAGTCCAGCCAGTTGCTGATCATCCAAACGGTTGCTGCAACGAACCCCCAGCATTACGGCGGCACGAATCAATGCGCCTGTTTTATGAATATGCATGAATTCCAGTTCCGGCAGGCTTAAAGTCTTCCCAACACTATCCAGATCAAATGCCTGCCCTCCTGCCATACCGCGTGAACCGGCAGCCAGTGCCAATTGCGCAATCATTCCTAACTGTGTTTCCGGCGCATCGGCCAATTGTTTCTCTGCCAATAACTCAAAAGCCAACGTCTGTAAACTATCGCCCGTCAACAAAGCCGTGGCTTCATCAAATTCGACATGACAAGTGGGTTTGCCACGCCGCAGAATATCATCATCCATGCAGGGCAGATCATCATGCACCAAAGAATAGGCATGAATGAGTTCTACCGCTGCGGCAGCTACCGTTACGCGTTCAACATCTGCAAGAGCGAGTTCTCCCGCTGCAAAAGACAGCAATGGACGTACCCGCTTTCCTCCGCCCAGGACAGCATAGCGCATGGCCTTATGTAATCGCTCAGGAACACAATCAGCGGCTGGTAATCTTGATCCCAGGAATGTTTCGATGCGCGCCTGACAATTACGGGTCCAATTCTGAAAATCAATGGTCATCAACGTCAGATCTTGTGAAATTTTTTAACATATCTGCTTCAAGTATTCGCACCTGTTGCTGCGCGCCTTGCAGTTTATTCTGACAATATTGCAATAACTCGGCTCCGCGCTGATACGCTGCGAGAGAAGCCTCCAATGACATTTGTCCTGCTTCCATGGCAGCCACTATTTTTTCCAGTTCGGCCGATGCCGCTTCAAAACTTTCTGGCTGAGATAAAGCAGCATTTTTAGAAGATTTGGTCATAAAACTAAGCCAGCAAGATTATCCTGAAAACCGCAGTTTCCAGGATAATATAAACAATAAGTGTTTCTATTACAAAAAACAGATAAAAATAACGCAATTAGCAGTGTCAGGTCAATTCAAATTTAGTAATGATCATTATTATCCCTGCCGGAATTTAACCCGAATATTTCATAAATTCGCGTGATGATCACGCAGGATTTTGATTAATAGGGAAGTTTTGAGAAAGAGTGGTGTAGTGACTCATACACCCGACTGAGCAAAATCTTTCTTATTAATCAAAAGGCAAGTGAGGACACGTGCCAATTTATGAAATATTCGGGTTAATAGTGAGTATCTGAAAAGCCGCGTGGATCATTAGCTACATACGCTTGCTGATTCTTTTGATCAAACAATAAAATTCGCTACCAAGGCCCTTAAAACGATCAATATTGATACATGTATCTTACTATGGCAAGATACGGCGTTCGGTTGCGGTATCATGCAAGAATCCGCTGCATATTTTTCTAATCTATTTAACTGAGGCGGCCTTGGACGAAAACATTAATCAAATCACCGGATATTTTGGAACCGTACCCTTATGGCCATTTATCTTGTTCGGCTTTTTAGGGTTGGTCGCTGTATTTGTTGAAATTCTGAATCGAAAGCGCCGCGCCAATGCGATTGATAACTTCCGTTACACGATTGAAACGGAACTGGCTGATTTATACCCCAGACATAAGGGCTGGCCCAAAAACATCAACACATACCTTTGTTCCCGCTTACCCGAAATGCAGCATAACTTTGAAGTCTTAAGGGTATTTATTCCTCAGGATAACCTGCTTAACTACAACACGGACTGGAACAATTTCTGTGATTTCTGCCGCAATATCACTGACGAAAAATGTGCAACTGCAGAGCAATCCTCAGCATCCGATACTACTGGCGATATCAAGGAATCCACTCACAAAGAACCGGATCCCAAAGAAGTTTTCCACAAACTCATTGCGGATTTATTAAAGCATACTCATATATAAAAATTTCTTTATTCTGTTGCTATCCATGCAATTAATCAGTGATTGAAACCCGGTGTAACCGGTGTTAATTAATCACAATTGACACGGGTTATCAAACCAAACCGGCAGCATATTCCATTAAACATTATTAGTAGATACTTCCATAATCGCTATAATGCGCTATCAATCGGATGCATTAGCATCATTATCAAACCGCCTCATTCATTATAACTGGCCATGAACAAACACAATAAGCCAACCGGTTCTAAGGTTGTAACGGTACGCCCGGTAATGTCTTATCGTGATATGGGTCAATTCATAGATATACCCTGGCATATCTATGCCGATGACCCCCTGTGGGTGCCTCCATTACGCCTGGAACGGCGTTTCCATTTTTCCCGCTTCAATCCTTTTTTTAAGCATGGTGAATGGCAAGCCTGGGTTGCTTATCAAAATGACCGGCCGGCCGGTCGAATCAGCGCGCAAATTGATTCGCTGCACCGGGAACGTTACGGTGCAAACAGCGGCCACTTTGGCTTATTGGAATGCATAGACGATGCAGAAGTATTTGCTGCGCTGATGCTGCATGCCGAAGCATGGCTGGCCGCCAGACAAACGCTTCATGTCAGCGGGCCATTCAATCTGTCCATCAATCAGGAATGCGGTGTTCTGGTGGATGGATTCGACACGCCGCCCGTGGTGATGATGCCCCATTCACCTCGTTGGTATGGCCGTTTACTGGAAGAACAAGGCTATCTGCCAGTCAAGGATTTACTGGCCTACTGGGTAAACGTCGATTTTAAAGCACCTCGCCCCATGCAGTTTCTGATTAATAAATTCTCTTCACAGATCAAAATACGCACCCTGCAACGCAATCAATTCCACGCAGAAATGGAAATTTTGCGTGATATTTTTAATGACGCCTGGTCCGGTAACTGGGGTTTTATTCCTTTTACAAAAGCCGAATTTGCAGAACTGGGCAGCAGCCTGCGCCTGCTGCTACCCGATGACTACATCCAGATTGCCGAGGTCAATGGTGAACCTGCGGCATTTATGGTCGTACTTCCCAATCTCAATGAAGTTCTGGCCGAATTAAACGGAAGCCTGTTTCCCTTTGGCTGGCTCAAATTGATTAAAAGAATCAAGAATAATGAAATACATACAGGCCGCATACCGCTGATGGGTGTCCGTAAACAATTTCAAAATACGCCATTGGGCCTGGCATTGGCTTGCCTAGTCATTGATGCGCCACGACAAACGGCAATCGCCCGTGGCATACAGGAAGTTGAGATGTCATGGATACTTGAAGATAATACCGCCATGCGTGGAATTCTCGACAGTATCGGCAGCAAGCAGTACAAACGTTATCGTATTTATGGAAAAACATTGTGAACAATGAACCCAACAAGAATCCCGGGCAATTCATAGCACTGGTTCTGGCTGCTGACCGTACAACTAAAGATCCCATCACTCAACATACGGGTGCAGCCTGTAAGGCCTTCGCGCCCATCGGCGGAATTCCCATGATTATTCGCGTTCTGGATGCGCTGGCCGCCTGTGATCTGATTGCAACAACCCTTCTTTGCGGCCCCCCCGAATCCCTGCACGCACATTGCCCCGAATTAAAACAGCGCATTGCCTCAGGTCAAGTCACCTGGTTACCGAATCTGGACTCTCCCAGCCGCAGCGCTGAAAACGGCTTTAGTCATGTGCCAAGGGATATGCCGGTATTATTAACTACCGCTGATCATGCGCTATTGACCCCCAACATGGTACAAAGCTTTTTACGTGAATCACTGGCAACGGATTGTGATGCTACCGTTGGCCTGGTCAGGCAAAAAGAAATGGCTGCTGCTTTCCCTGGCTCCAAACGTACCGTCACACGACTACGAGATGGTGGATTTTGCGGCTGCAATCTGTTTGCTTTTAATCCACGAGGACGGGCACTGGTCAGATTCTGGCGGCAGGCGGAAGACCTGCGAAAACGCCCCTGGCAATTAATCGCACAAGTGCTTGGCCTCAGAATGGTACTTTCTTATTTATTCGGCTTTTTAACACTGCAACAAGCCCTGGATGCGGTATCAGAGAAATCGGGAGTAAAAATACAGGCCATTATGCTCGACGATCCGCGGGCTGGTATCGATGTGGATAAAATCGAAGATTTAGTGCTTGCCGAATCCATATTGAACCGGAAACCCCATTCTTTTTATAGTAACCGTCAATCTGATCAGTGATTTTCACCTTCTTCTCCCAACAAAGCTCTGCCCTTATGCAAAACAAACGTAATGCTAATCAAGCAGATTTATGAAGTTAATTGAACGTTATATCGCGCGCGAAATACTACTGCCTTTTACGGTAGTCATCATTATTCTGGTGGGCTTATTTGCCAGCTTCAGCAGCGCCCGGCTTTTGGCAGGAGCGGTCACTGAAACATTGGGAATCGCCGCCCTGCTCAAACTGGTATTTCTGAAAACCTTGATTGCATTGGAAGTATTAATCCCCATCGCGCTCTATATCTCCATCATTATGGGTCTTGGCCGGCTCAGCAAAGACCAGGAGCTCAATGTGCTGCGTACTATCGGCGTCAGTGGCAAACGCATTGTGCTCGCCGTATTGACTGTCGCAATACCCATTGGCTTGGTCAGCGGCATGCTCTCATCTTATGTCCGCCCCTGGGCCTATGCGGAAAGCTATATTCTGGATGCGCAGGCGGAAGCCGAGCTCAATACCAACCGGTTCCAGGCCGGGCGTTTTCATGGCAGCGAGCGCACCGGCAGGATTGTTTATGTGCGCAGCAAGAATGATGCCGACAAGCAGATGGAAAATATCTTTCATTATATCAAGAAGCCGGACAGCAGCGAAATTGTCATTGCCCGGCAAGCCCGCCAGATTCAACCCATGACGCCGGAACAAAGGCCGCACATCCAGCTATCCGATGGTTCCATCTATCGCCTGACCCATGCAGCAAGCATCGATGACGTCATCCAGTTCGAGCATATGACTTATTTCATTGATGGTGATTATGTTCTGAACTACAGGCGCAAGGCAGCAGCCACCCGGACGCTGTGGGAATCCGATCAGCCGCGCGATATTGCCGAATTGCAATGGCGAATTTCCCGTCCGCTCGCTACCCTCCTGTTAGCTTTAATCGCAGTGACATTTATTCGCACCACGCCACGCCAGGACAAGACGGATCGGACTTATCTTATCGCCGCCCTGGTTTTCGCCGTTTATTATAATCTGAGCGGGCTGGCTAAAACCTGGGTCGAACAAGGTATCGTCGGTAGTATACCGGGTGTTTGGTGGCTATATCTGCTCATGCTAATAGCGCTTGGCATCTATGCCCTGTTGCCCAGGCAAAAACAATTTTTACGTCAACGATGATCATTTATCGCTATATCGCTTATCAGGTACTGATCGGCTTCATTATTTCCACTGCGGTTTTATTGCCTTTATTCAGCTTCTTTGACTTATTGGATCAATTGGACTATGTGGGCAGTGGCACTTATCGCGCCATAGACGCATTTCTATATACCGCAATGCTGTTACCCCGCCGGTTTATTCAAATCGCACCCTTTGTCGCTTTATTGGGTACAGTCGTTGCCCTGGGGAAACTGGCGGTCCATTCAGAGTTGATCGCTTTACGGGTGGCTGGAGTTTCGCCCCGCCGCATCAGTCTGGCCCCTTTAGGAGTCGGTATCTTACTGCTGCTGTGCGTCGCCATTTTGGAGCAATTTGTGGCGCCTCAACTGCAACAAAAGGCGATTACTTATCGCGCCATCGCCCTGGAGCAAAGCGCTGAGCTCGGCAGAAATCTCGGGATCTGGACCCGCAACGAACAGAATATTCTACGCATTGGCCATATGTTGCACGCCAAAAGGGCCGCCGATATTGAAATTCTGCATCTGGATAAGGAAGGTTTCTTGCTCACGCATACCCAGGCACAATACGCGGATATTATTGATAACGATATCTGGGAGTTAAGCCATGTCATCGTCAGAACATTTAAAGATGACCAGATTCTGGCAACCCGCGCAAACTCTTCAAATTGGACATCCTTTCTTAATCCGGAAGATATCGCAACGCTCACTAAGCCGCCCGAGAGCCTTTCACCCCTTGAGCTGGTACGGCACGTGGAATTCCTGCGCAGCACCGGTCAGGATGCGGATTCCTATGCACTGGCGCTATGGCGTAAAGTGGGCAGCGCATTGATGACCATTGCCATGCTGCTCTTATCCATTCCCTTTGTGTTTGGATCGATACGCACCGGCTTGAGCAACAAACTGGTATTCGCCGCGCTGATCGGTATCGCGGTGTACCTGCTGGATCAAATCATCGCCAATGCCGGGCTGATTCTGCGCTTAAATCCGGCGCTGGTCGCACTGATGCCGGGCATTACCATGATCATGCTGGCCAATATATGGTTGCGCCGCACTTTTTAACAATAATCTATTATTGTTGCCGCAAACCATCTAAAATCGCATAGCTTTGCATAACCCATTCAAACAAAACCAAACATCTATTGCCCATGTCGACTCCAACCTATATTTATCTGTTCGGTGAAAATGAAACAAAAATTT
>CAKKRO010000156.1 GCA_919902625.1 Nitrosomonadaceae bacterium | reverse complement strand
CTAGAACAAGCCAGTAATGAAGGGACGAGGTACTGGCTTGTTATGTTTGATATCAGCTTGCGATTAATGTGGATTCAATTTCTGCAAAACTCTTGGCCACATTAGTGGGTGTAATGACGGTACCCAGTTGTTTCTCGATTTGCGTCCAGGAGAAAATACCGCAAATTCTGGGTACCCCGATGGTATTATCGTCGATCACCAACGCGTGCAACCGGTCGCTTTCGCGCAAACTGGCGACAATATTACCGACCCTGGCATGCGCCACTTCTTCCATTGGAATGGCTTCCAGCTTCTCAAGTGGCGTCATCATGTCCAGCACAAGAATCTCATTGTGCTTAACACCCCTTTCCTGAATAAAGCGCATGGGTTTTTCACCCAGAATATCGGTTGCCGTGATAATTCCTGCCAGAGAATTATCATCATTCTTGACCAGCAATGTGCGCACGCCACGCTGCATCATATAAGTATTGGCAACTTCCATCGGGATATTGGGCGCGATAACGGCTGCATGCATTTTGCGCAAATCAGTCATAACTTCGGAAGCAGGCGAATCGAAGGTTACCGGATTAGGTGACGCGGGTTTGGAAATCTGCACAGTACCTGTTAGATACTGTACCGCAAGAGATTTATATTCATTCATCATTTCGTGCACTCCTCAATCAAGGGTTGAAGGGAATCACCTGATTTCAAAATAGATCATCTACCTTGAGTTGAGACTCTACGCCGAATAACATTCGGAATCAATAGACCCCCATATCGGCAGGGGAATAATTATTGCCGGTTATAAACCCACTGCATCAATGTATCCATAGCCACACGGGAGTGCCCGGCCTGATCATGATTGACAAAGAAGACCACAATGACACGCCGCCCCGTTTTATCCAGCAAATAACCCGCCAGCGCCCGCACGTTGTTTAAGGCGCCTGTTTTCATGTGCGCCAGCCCTTTCACCGGTGTATCGGTAAAGCGATTTTTCAGAGTCCCGTCCACGGCTGCAATCGGCAATGACGAAATAAACTCCGGCATCGCCGGACTGTTAAAAGCGGCCAGTAAAAGTTGCCCCATATGTCTGGCGCTGATTCGTTCCTTGCGTGATAACCCGGAGCCATTTTCCACCACCAATTCGGGGAAGTTTAGCTGCTTACTGGCAAGCCATTGTTCGATCGCCGCCTCTGACTTAGCCAGTGTGACCGGAGAATTATTGACGATCATATCACCCGTACCCAACGTTAAATAGAGTTGACGAGCGGCGATGTTATTACTGAATTTATTGATGCCACGAATGATTTCAGCCAGCGGAGGGGATTGATAAATCTTCAATGGTGCCAAGCCTTCAGGTGCCTGACCCGCCACCACGTCGCCATGAAACAACCCACCCTGCTGCGCCCATAGTCGCTTGAACAAATCACGGGTATAAATCGCGCTGTCTTGCAAACTCAGCAAATAGGATTGTTTTCCGCACTGCTTGGAAAACTTGCCATTCAAGGCAACGGTAAAATGATTTTTGTCTTCTTTATTCGCAATGACTTCAATCGTCAGAAAATTACGCCAATCGCCACATACTTCCTGCGTCAGCTTCAAATGATTCTGCAACTGCAAAGAATCCGGTAGTGGATCCACCACGACACGTACCGAATTTTTCTCCGGCTGCGGAAACAGATGGATGGCGGACGTGCGGTAATTAACCAATAAAGCTTCTGGCAGTACGTTGTAGGTACGATACGGCTGTCCATCAAACGCTCCCGGATCCTCACTGGGAATCGCATAATGCGTATAATCCAGAACCAGGTTACCTTTAATCTCATGCAAACCGGTTTGACGCAAACGATGAATCAATAACCAGAAATTTTCCAGATCCAGCTTGGGATCACCATAACCTTTGATGACCAGATCGCCATGCAATACACCCTCAATCATCTTGCCATTGGCATACAGCATGGTCGGCCAAGTATACGCCGGTCCTAGTAACTCCAGCCCGGCATAGGTTGTCAACAGTTTCATCACCGATGCAGGATTCATCGCCGCATCCGCATTGACCGCCACGACTGGCCGGCTTGCGCCAATCTCCTGAACATACACGCCAATCGCCGTTTCCGGGATGGCCAACTGTTGCAGCTTTTGTTTAACGGTCAGAGGCAATTCATTTGAAAATACAGAAGCCGGTAGCGCGCTTTGCAGGATCAACAAACCAAGGTACAGATAAATGCGGGGCATTTTCTGTTAATAACTACCCAAATTATTATTTCTTCCCCTTACATAGAGCAAAACCGTCATCCCAACCCATGCGATATTGTCCATCCTTGTCATAGCGGTTAAGGTCCTTAAAGGCCCAACCCGTTCTTTTAGCGGTTTCGCAGCCGTCAATATAGCCTTGCTGAGTGTTCATCGGATAGCCAGTCAGGTTGTATTTAGGTTTTGCGCTTTCAGGTAACGGACCGGCCGGGCGTTCGGGTTTTCTGTCGGGAAGCCGTTGTTTTGTTGGCATCCCGCTGCAAGCTGAAACAATTAACGCGGCCAGAATGATAAAAAACGATAAACGATAACGCATGAATATACCTTTAATAATTACAAGACCGATTTCAATAATCGACCCATTTCCGCCGGATTACGAGTAACCTTGATGCCGCAGGATTCCATCACCTCCAGTTTTTCCTGTGCGGTTCCCTTGCCGCCCGAAATAATCGCACCGGCATGTCCCATGCGCTTGCCGGGCGGTGCTGTCACGCCGGCAATAAACCCGACCACGGGTTTGCGCATATTATCTTTCACCCAGCGCGCACAATCCTCTTCGTCAGTGCCGCCGATTTCACCCACCATCAGCACCGCATCGGTTTCATCGTCGTCATTGAACAACTGCATGACATCAAGGTGTTTCAAGCCATTCACCGGATCGCCGCCGATCCCGATGCAAGTGGACTGCCCCAATCCCAGCGCCATTAATTGCGCCACCGCTTCATAGGTCAATGTACCCGAACGTGAAACCACGCCAATACGGCCTTTTTTATGGATATAACCCGGCATGATGCCGATTTTGATTTCGTCCGGGGTGATGATTCCAGGACAATTCGGGCCGATCAGCCGGGTTTTCTTGCCCTGCATCTTGTAGCGGGTACGGAGCATATCGCGCACCGGAATGCCTTCGGTAATGCAAATCACCAGATCCAGCCCGGCTTCCACCGCTTCGTCAATGGCCGCCGCAGCAAACGGCGGCGGCACATAAATGACCGAAACATTGGCGCCGGTTTGCTGTTTGGCTTCCTTGACCGATGCATAGATGGGGATACCCTCAAAATCCTCGCCCGGTTTACGTGGATTCACACCGGCCACAAAGCAAGCCTTGCCGTTCGCATAGTCACGGCACATGCGGGTATGAAATTGTCCGGTTTTTCCGGTAATGCCCTGCGTCATCACGCGGCTGTTGCGATTAATCAAGATGGACATGACACAACTCCTTTTATGATTGACACTGACAACCACACGACGATGACTTGGTTTTGGCCGCACTGACCACTTTCTGCGCCGCATCGGCCATATTCTCCGCCGAGATGATCGTCAAACCGGAATCAGCCAGAATCTTTTTCCCCAAGTCCACGTTGGTGCCTTCCAAGCGCACCACCAGCGGCACGGTCAACTGAACCTCGCGCGCCGCTGCCACCACGCCTTGCGCAATCACATCGCATTTCATGATGCCGCCGAAGATATTGACCAAAATCGCCTGCAATTTGGGATTGCGCAGCATTAACTTAAACGCTTCCGTCACTTTTTCAGCCGTCGCCCCGCCGCCCACATCCAAGAAATTGGCAGGATTGCCACCATACAATTTAATGATATCCATCGTCGCCATCGCCAGCCCCGCGCCATTCACCAGGCAGCCGATATTGCCATCCAGTGGAATATAAGATAGATCATGTTCGGATGCTTCAATCTCTACCGGGTCTTCCTCATCCAGATCGCGCAACGCGACAATCTCTGGGTGGCGAAACAAGGCATTGTCGTCAAAATTCATTTTGGCATCGAGCGCGATCACCTGTTTCTCAGCAGTTAATGTCAGCGGATTAATTTCCAGCAATGAGGAATCGGTGTCATCAAAGGCTTGGTATAGACCTTGCAACAACGTGACCGCTTGCGGCACACTTTGCGCCGGGATGCCGATTTTTTGCGCGATCTCCTCCGCTTGTTGTTGGCTCAATCCCGCAATCGGATCAATAAACACTTTATGAATCTTCTCCGGCGTTTCAGCCGCTACTTTTTCGATCTCCATGCCGCCTTCCGAGCTTGCCATCAGGCACACGCGCTGACGGCCACGATCCACCACCATGCCAACATAGAATTCTTTCTCGATATGAACACCTTGCTCGATAAAAAGCCGATGCACCACCTGCCCTTCCGGGCCGGTCTGATGCGTCACTAACCGCATGCCCAAAATCTCCCCCGCGCGTTGCCGCACCTCATCCAACGACCTAGCCACTTTCACCCCGCCGCCCTTACCCCGCCCGCCAGCATAAATCTGCGCCTTCACCGCCCACACCTCACCGTCCAAACGCTCTGCGGCGCTCACCGCGTCATCAACACTGAAACAGGCAATTCCCTTGGGTGTGACAACTCCATACTTTTGCAAAATTTCTTTGGCTTGGTATTCGTGAATTTTCATTGGCGTAACTCCATCAGTATGACTTCAGATTCGAATATTAGCAGTATAGCTTAATCATCAATGATGGTTGTGTTTCGGAATCTTTGGATAAACAGAA
>CAKKRO010000155.1 GCA_919902625.1 Nitrosomonadaceae bacterium | reverse complement strand
TTCAACCCCAGTACCGTGATGCGATGCGCGGCATTGAAGCTGGGGGCGCCGTCCTGATCGCGCAGTATGGATGACACTTGATATTCCATGCTGTTGGAGCCTGGATCAAAGCGGATGTCATGTATCCAGATGCCTGCCCGTTGCACCTGCTGATGCTCGCATTCGTAGGAGAGATCCCAGCCGGTCAGCATCGGTATTGCATAATCGTAGGGAAGATCTTTGATGCGGAATGTCTGGGTGCGGACGATGCCATCGGCATTCTTGCGGCAGGTGCTGGTTTTCCCTGCGCGCGGGTTCAATGCCAGGAAATCCGCGCGCAGTTTGACGCTGCTACCGCGAATCAGGGCGGCGCGTGTTTTAATCCGGTGCGTGCGCGTGGCTTTGTCCTTGAAAATAGTCTGGGTGACCCAGTGCGGACTGCCGTCCTGATTCGGTGAGGCGCCGGTTTGAGAAAGGCTGTAGGCGGCCTGTAACAGGCGATAATCTGCGCGATCTCCCCATTTGCAGGGCGGAAAGCGCAGTTCGCATTCAAAGGTGTCATCAAATTGGAAATCAAATCCGCGCGGGATGATCGCAATCGCATCATTGCCTTTTAGGGTGCCTTTGTTTCCGGTATTTTCCAGCGTGGCGACAGCGCCTTGGTTTTTATTTTGCAGCGTTGAAGCATCAATGCCGCTGTGATCCCCTTCGATCGTGGCATCAATCCAGGCTGAGTGATAGCCGAATGCGGTATAAAACACACAAAATTCATACGCATCATTTTGGTTCTGATCATCCAGTTTCCCTTGTGCTTCAAATACCAGCATGGATGAGCCTGTGTTTTTAACCAGTTTGCTGTGGGTGATATCGGCCCGCATGGAGTGAATTTCGCGGTCTTGATTCAGATAACGCAAATCCCAGCCATTCAACACGACAGTGCCATTATCCACATAGCTGGGCATTTCAACCCATTGCAGCACGGTCGCAGCTTCTTTGCCATTGTCACGCTGGATGCATTGGCTGCCTTCAATCATGACAAACTTTCCGTCCTCTTCAAAAACAGTTTTTCCTATCGTTTTAAGAGACAGTTGTTCAAAAGGTGTGGTGGCTTGCGGTCGATCCGATGAAACGACAGACTTTTTTTCCTGGGTTTTAGTTGCACAGGCAGCCAGTGAAAGCAGAATGCATAGTGCAAGAAATATAGGTAGACGCTGAATCATTCATACCTCCAAAGGTTATTACTTGCTCAATTGATTACCTGTCAGGTGCCCGTCAGTCTGGTTATTTGATTGGGGGCGGGCGGGGAGAGTTTTCTTGGCGCGCATTCTTCGGGCATCTTTTGGATCAATGATGAGAGGCCGGTAAATTTCGATCCTGTCATGGGGTTGCAAGAGGATATCCGGTTGCGTAAGCCGGCTAAAAATACCTAATTTGTTTTTTGTCAGGTCAATTTCTGGAAACTGATCCATAATCCCTGAGAGGATGATGGCCTGCTTAACCGTACAACCAACGGGTACATCGATTTTCTTTAAGACTTGAACATGCGGCAGCGCATAGGCGACTTCGATGGAGAAAACCGTTGTCATGGCTTGCCATAAACCACTTCCGCCCGTTCAATAAAGGATTCCACAAAACTGTTTGCGATCATGTGGAATACCGGCCCCACCAGTGTCTCAAGAATTCTGTGTGAGAAAGTGTAGTGCAGCCGGAATTTTATCTTGCAGGCAGTGTCCGACAATGGAATAAATTGCCAGTAACCGTCCAGATGCTCAAAGGGGCCATCCAGCAGGCTCATTTCTATCAAGTCGGGAGGGAAGCGTTTATTGATGGTTGTAAAGCCGTGCTTGATATGGTGATAGTCAATTTTGACCGTTGCATGGGTTGTGACTTCATCCTGAGGGTCGACAGAAGTGCCGCCGCACCAGGGAAGAAATTTTGGATAATCTTCCACGTTGTCAACCAACGCAAACATCTGGCTTGCTGAGTATTCGACTAAAACGGATTTTTCTATTTCTGCCATAAAAGTAAATCACCTCACATCCATGAGGCGCTGCTGAAAAACTGATAAAATACACGAAATTTTAGTGATCTCCACCCCTTTCATGCCTGTATGAGTATAGTACAAAATAAAAAAGCCTTTCACGATTATTTTATCGAGGAAAAGTATGAAACAGGCATGGTGCTGGAAGGGTGGGAGGTCAAAGCCATTCGTGATGGTCGGGTTCAATTAAAAGAAGCTTATGTTGTTATCCGTAAGGGTGAATTATACCTCATCGGTTGTCACATTAGTCCGCTCAAGACGGCTTCAACGCATATTAACCCTGATCCAATCAGAACCCGCAAACTGCTGTTGCATGCCGAGCAGATCAGGCGGCTCATCGGTAAGGTTGAGCGTGCTGGCTATACTTTGATTCCACTGGACATGCATTATAAAACAGGCAGGATTAAGCTGGAGATTGGTCTGGCTAAGGGCAAGCAGCAGCATGACAAACGTGAATCCGAGAAACAAAAAGAGTGGGAGCGCGATAAGCAACGTTTGATGCGCGCTAAATAAAACAATCAATCTATAAACTTCAGAAATAACTTTTATTCTTTACGTCTATGCAAAAACCTATTGCGATCTGGTTGTTAATTTGTTGTGTCATGGTATTTGCCATGGTGGTGGTCGGCGGTGTTACCCGGCTGACTAATTCAGGACTTTCCATTGTGGAGTGGCAGCCGATTGTAGGCACATTGCCTCCCATTACGCAGGGTGACTGGGATGAGTTGCTTGAAAAATACCGGGCGACTCCACAGTATCAGAAAGTCAATAAAGGCATGAGTGTCGATGAATTTAAAAGCATTTTCTGGTGGGAATATTTTCATCGCCTGCTAGGCCGGCTCATTGGATTGGTGTTTTTTGTCCCGTTTGTTTATTTTCTGGTAAAAAAGCAAATCAACCGGCCGCTGGGAATCCAACTGGGCGGAATATTTGTATTGGGAGGACTCCAAGGTTTTATGGGCTGGTATATGGTGATGAGCGGATTAGTCAATGATCCGCATGTGAGCCAGTACCGGCTGACCGCGCATTTGGGATTGGCATTCGTCATTTTTGCAGCGATGTTTTGGGTGGCGTTGGGACTATTGTCGCCCGAAAAGGAAAATTCCGGTTCTGATGAGAGGATGCAAAGCTTGCGCCGGTTTTCTATTGGCCTGACCTCGCTCATTTTTATCATGGTGTTATCCGGCGGTTTTGTAGCCGGTATCAGAGCGGGTTTGGCCTACAATACATTTCCGCTCATGAACGGGCATTTTATTCCACCGGATATCTTTGTACTGGAGCCGTGGTATCGCAATTTCTTTGACAACATGACGACCGTGCAATTTGATCATCGGTTAATTGCCTGGATATTGGCTTTTCTGGTGCCTCTATTCTGGTTTAAATCACGCAAAGTTGAATTGTCGGGCACCACACGTCTGGCCTGTAACTTTTTCCTGGTCATGCTGGGAGTGCAGATCAGTTTGGGCATTGCAACCTTATTGCATGTGGTACCTACTCATCTGGCAGCTTCGCATCAGGGGGGAGCGGTGTTACTTTTTGCAGCGGCGCTATGGGTTACGCATCGATTGCGCTGATGCTTGTAGACTTGGGGCATCGGGGATGATCCGGGTTTAACTTTCAGGCTCGTTAAGCCTTAACCTCTCCATCCGGTAACGCAGGGATCGAACGGTGATGCCCAGTATCTTGGCGGCTTTGGTGCGATTATACCGGCTTTGATCCAGTGCTTTTATGATGGATTCTTTTTCAAGTCTGTCCAGGTAATCCTGAAGAGGCAGTCCTTGATCCAGGTTGATAATGGGTGACAAGCTGTTCGTATTTCTTGGCATTTCTTTAACCGGCAATTGCAGTTCTTCTTTGCCAATCTGTATGTCCGGGCAGAGTGCCAATGTGCGTTCAAGTATATTTTCAAGCTCACGCACATTGCCGGGATAATCATAGTTTGTAAGTATGGCTAACGCATCTTTCTTGAGGCTGCAAATGGGCCGCGCAGTTTCCCGGCATAATTTTGCCAGCACAGTTTCTGCAATGAGCGGAATATCTTCACGCATCTCACGCAGTGACGGCATATTCAATTCAATCACATTGAGGCGATAATACAGATCCTGCCGGAATTGCCCGGCTTCAACACAATGGCTGAGTTTTTTGTGAGTGGCGCTGATGATACGGACATCGACACTTTTCTCTTGGGTCTCGCCAATCCTTCTGACTTGTTTTTCCTGTATGACTCTCAGTAATTTAACCTGCATTGGCAAGGGCAAATCAGCGACTTCATCAAGAAACAAAGTACCGCCATGAGCGGTCAGGAAAAATCCATCGTGATCTTTATCCGCGCCGGTGAAAGCGCCTTTTTTATAACCGAAAAATTCACTTTCCATCAGATTCTCAGGGATCGCGCCACAGTTAACAGCCACGAATGTCTGCTTGTGGCGGGCGCTTCTTTCATGGATCATCCTGGCCGCCAGTTCTTTGCCGCTGCCGGATTCACCGCTGATATAAACGGAAGCTTGACTGCGGGAAAGTTTGTCAATGGTTGCACGCAGTTGGCGCATGGGTTGGGACTCGCCCAGCAATGTGCGCCGGTTTGATTTGGCTTGCGATGTCGATTCAGTCTGCATGGGGGGTAAGCTTAAGGCTGATTTAACCAGATCACGCAACTGTTTTAACGAAACAGGTTTCGGCAGATAATCAAAAGCACCGGCCTTAAGTGCGGCCACTGCATTTTCTGTTGTGCCATACGCTGTTATGACGGCAACCGGTAAGTCCGCGCAATGATTGGCGATATATTTAACCAGATCTAACCCTTCTCCATCGGGTAATCGCATATCGGTAAGACATAACTGGAATTGCCGTGACTGCAACAGCACTTTGGCATCACTGATGCACAGGGCGCTGGAAATTTCCATTCCCATGCGAGCTAATGTTAATTCGAGCAACTCGATAATATCAGGTTCATCGTCCACAATGAGTATATTGGGAGAGGAAGTTTCCTTGGGTGGGTGAGCCATTCGTCCGTTATTCATTGGCAGGATCAGTTATTTTGCAGGTTATTCTGAAATGCCCACCTGTTGGATTTTCAATGTATTCAAGTGACGCATGATTGGTTTCACACATTTCACGTGCGATATATAAACCCAGGCCGGTGCCACTGGACGCAGTCGTAAAGAAGGGTTCAAAAATTTGTTTCAGCTGTTGTGGATCAACACCTGGACCATCATCAAATATATCCAGATGAATGTTGTTTTCATTGGGTCCTGTGGATAATTCAATATGAATACTACCGGCCTGTTTACGGCAATGTCTCCATGCATTGCGACATAGATTCCATAATATCTGGTTCAAATGGTCACGATCAAAATGGATTAAATAATCATGGGAGAAATTTAATAGGAATGTATTCCTATCAATTTTCTCAACATAACAAAATTCCTCAAGAAATGTCCGGATAAATTCGGATGCATTAATGACATCCAGTTTTGAAATATTGCGTCGATTCAGTTGTAAAACATCCTGCACGATTTTGTTTAAACGCTGGGTATTGTCACAAATGATGCGTACCAGGCGGGAGTTTGTGTTATTCGTAAGTTGCTCCTCTTCCAGAAGTTCAGCCGCGTGATTGATTGCGGAAAGAGGGTTGCGGATTTCATGCGCAATGTTTGCTGTCAGACGCCCCAGTGCGGCAAGCTTTAGTTGCTGCAGCTGGGCTTGTATGCGCCCCATATCTTCAAGAAAAATAACGACGCCATTGCGAAAATCCGATTGTATGGGGACAAAACGTGTTCGGACTAATGCGTTGCTATGCGATAGCCGCAGAAGATCAAAATTGATAGTGCTGTCGCCTTGCCAGCTTGCAAGTCTGCCGGCTATCTCAGGTAAATGATCCGACAATCTGAGCGCTTCGGTTTTGCTGGAGGATGGGCTCAAATCAAGCAGTTTCTCGGCGTAGGTGTTCCGTTGCCGGATATTGCCCGATTTATCAACAACAAGAACGCCTTCCTGGATATCTTGAATGACCAGTTGATTGACTTGCGCCATATTGGCCAAATCAACGCCGCGCTCTTTAGCCAATTGCTCACTGGCTAAAGTATATTGGGCCAATTGATGCGCCAACCAGGCAACAGCAAAATAGGCCAGGCTCAATAAGCCTGCTTGTGAGTATTGGGCGGAATAGAAGTCAACTGTGAGTACAGAATAAGTTTCTTGCAGCAGCAAACCAATCGTTGCCATGGATGCAAAAAACAGCGCCAGGCGGCCGCGGCTGATCAGCCCTGCTCCGGCGAGTGATACCAATAACAAAACTCCCAGGCCGCTTTGTAATCCACCGCTGGCATAAAGCATTATCGTGAAAAAAACGATATCGCTGCTGACCTGCAGGGCTAGTTGCCAATTAAAACCGGGGTGGCGTAATTTAATAAACAGCATGGATACACTGCTGAAAAGCACGTGACCCAGGCCTGCATAAAGGAAGAGCGGAAAGTGATAGGAACCGAAATGAGTGAATTGAAATTTCCACGTAATAATCAACAGGCTGCTGCTGACAATGAGGCGGTATATATTGAAGTAGTAGAGAGAACGCCAGTATTGGCCGGCATGCTCAATTTCCGTAATTTCAGCATTCAATGGCCGGAATATGGGGTATTTTGTTTGTGATGAATAAATAGACACAACAGTTCGCTTAAGATGAAGTATCTATATATTGATTGCAATGCTCGTCACAACAAAAATATTTATTGTGACGGCTGATAGTTTCACTTTTAGGTAGATGGATACCACAATGAGCGCAGCCCACCATATCTTCAATAGGCTCTGATGGTGTTCCGGTTTGTTTGGGTTGGCGGCTTCTGATTATCCAGTAAATCAGAAGCGCGATCATAATGTAAAAAATTAATTTGCCCATACTCGGTTAATGCTCTTGCGTGACATCAGTTTAAAAGAATCGCATCCCGGTGTGAATTTAACTTGCCTCAGTTGCACAGCCAAGCATAACAAATTTTTAATTCGGCAAATTATGGATTAATCGTGGTTTTGATGCCTATAAGTAAAAAATAAATAGCGACCCAACTCAATGGAGAAATCCAAATAGTTGGGATAAAACATAGGGATGATATGTGGATTGCCTGAGATGGATCGAATTTGAGCTGATGAAAAGTTATTGTGCGCAGATAAGAAAAAGACTCATCCAGCTTAAATTAGGGCAATTCACAAATGTTTGGCAGTTGAATATTCCGGGGGGAATTTTCATCATCTAATAGTTGCGCGTAACCGCAAAGCTGGCTAATTCAAGAAGACATTTTTTGTTTTCCGAGTCTGGTAAGGAAGCTATTGCAGCGGCAGCAGTTGCAACTTCAACTTCAGCGCATTGCTTGGCATAATCCAGGGCTGCCGTTTGCCGGATGACATCCAGAACAGGTTGAAAGCCGTCTTTTCCGCCTTCTTCAATAGCCTTGCGGATAATATTTGCTTGTTCGGGTGTGCCTACTCTCATGGCATAGATTAAAGGTAATGTGGGTTTTCCTTCAGCCAGATCGTCGCCTAAATTTTTACCGGTATCCTGATTGTTTCCAGAATAATCAAGCATGTCGTCAATCAACTGAAATGCAGTTCCGAGATGCATGCCATAAATTGCGATAGCATCTTCTTCTTCCGGTGTGGCATTGCCAAGAATGGCGCCCAATCGACTGGCAGCCTCAAATAATTTGGCTGTTTTATAACGGATAACCTGTAGATAATTTTCTTCCGTTACATGCGGATCCCGGCAATTCAATAGCTGTAATACCTCACCTTCGGCAATGGTATTAGTGGCATCTGCCAGTACCTGCATGACGCGCATGTTGTCAACTTCAACCATCATTTGAAAGGCTCTGGAATAGAGAAAATCCCCTACCAGAACACTGGCGGCGTTACCAAACAGCGCATTGGCGGTTTCTTTGTTACGGCGTAATTCAGATTCATCCACCACGTCATCGTGAAGCAAGGTTGCCGTATGAATAAACTCAACAACGGCTGCCAGGTTGTGCTGGAATTTTCCTGAATAGCCAAAAGCGCCCGCAGAGAGAATGACTAATGCAGGACGTAAGCGTTTGCCTCCACTATTGATAATATATTCACTGACTTGGCGGATCAGCAGCACATGAGAATGTAACTTCTCCCGAATGACATCATCGACGATGCCCATGTCTTGAGCGATAAAGCTTCTAATATATTCGATTGACACAATGTTACCTTGTAGAAAACGCTATGTTAGGAATGACAACACCTCAGTGTCAAGCATAAAGATAAATTGATCTAAATTTTCTACCACAATCAGGGGTTATTTATGTATAATCCTCGGTTCTGTAAAAGGGAAGTATGGAGTCAAATATGTATGCGGTCATAAAAACCGGCGGTAAGCAGTATCGGATTCAAGTGGGTGAAAAACTGAAGGTGGAACAGCTCGAAGTGGAGAATGGAAGCGAGCTTATCATTGATCAGGTATTGATGGTTGCGGATGGTGATAAAGTATCCATGGGAACACCGCTCGTCAATGGCGCTAAAGTTAGCGCAACAGTACTGGGTCAAGGTCGCCACGACAAGATCCGCATCTTTAAGATGCGTCGCCGTAAGCACTACCAGAAACATCAGGGTCATCGGCAGAACTACACTGAAATACAAATTACTGGTATTTCAGCTTAAGGAGTATTTTAAATGGCACATAAAAAAGCGGGCGGAAGCTCCAGAAATGGACGTGATTCACATTCAAAACGGCTTGGGGTCAAGCGTTATGGCGGTGAGTTAATTTCAGCCGGATCGATTATTGTCAGGCAGCGCGGCACACAGGTTCATCCGGGAGAAAATGTTGGTATCGGTAAGGATCATACTTTATTTGCCAAAGTGACAGGAAAAGTAAATTTTAGTATCAAGGGCGTGCTAAAACGTAAAGTTGCCAGTGTGATACCGGCATAAAAATACAAAAATATCAAACTGTATCCGAAAAGCCCTGTCCAAAGCGATGGGGCTTTTTTGTTTACAGGGTGCTATAAAAATAGCAGGGAATTTATAATCAGGATTTATGAAGTTTATTGATGAAGCGATTATTCAGGTATTGGCTGGCAAAGGAGGCGATGGTGTTGCGAGCTTCCGCCGCGAGAAATATATTCCTCGAGGCGGGCCAGACGGAGGTGACGGAGGGCGCGGCGGCAGCGTATTTGCAATAGCGGACCGTAATATCAATACATTGATTGATTATCGCTTTGCACGCATTCATCGCGCCAGAAACGGTCAGAACGGGCAAGGCTCTGACCGGTATGGAAAAAGCGCTGAAGATATCATACTGCGTATGCCTGTCGGTACGTTGGTTAAAGATAGCAATACCGATGAAACAATTGCAGATTTGGTGCATGATCAGCAAAAGGTCCTCTTGGCCAAAGGCGGGGAAGGCGGGATAGGTAATCTGCATTTCAAATCCAGTACTAACCGTGCGCCGCGTCAGTTCACAAACGGAGAGCCGGGGCAGGAATTTGAACTTAAGCTGGAGCTTAAAGTTCTGGCCGATGTGGGTTTGTTGGGTATGCCAAATGCTGGAAAATCAACGCTCATACGTGCGGTATCTGCCGCACGCCCAAAGGTGGCGGATTATCCGTTCACAACCTTGCAACCTAATCTGGGCATGGTGCGAGTAGACCAAAACCGGAGTTTCGTGATGGCGGATATCCCTGGTTTAATTGAAGGCGCTGCTGAAGGCATTGGATTAGGGCATCGTTTTTTAAAACATTTGACGCGTACCCGTCTGTTACTCCATGTGGTCGATATGAAGCCATTGAATGAAAACACAGATCTTGTTCATGAAGCCCACGCACTCGCCAAAGAATTGCAGAAATATGATGAATCCCTTTATCAGAAACCGCGCTGGCTGGTATTGAACAAAACTGACATGATGCCAGAGGAAGAGCGTGCTGAGTTATGCCGTCAATTTGCTGGCAAACTGGGATGGAAAGACAAATACTTTATTATTTCCGCATTGACAGGCGAAGGTTGTAAGCTTCTAACCTATGCCATCATGGATTATCTGGAACAAAATTTACCACCACAGACTGATAATCAAATTCCAGAAAGCGAGCTGTTGAATCCATGTTAAAGCAAGCGCGCCGTATTGTCATCAAAGTAGGCAGCAGCTTGGTGACCAATCAGGGCAAAGGGCTTGATCACTCTGCACTGGCCTGTTGGGCGGCACAAATTGCAATCCTGAAACAAATGGGCAAGGAAATTATCCTGGTCTCTTCGGGCGCGATTGCCGAGGGCATGCAGCGATTAAACTGGGAAAATCGCCCCACCGCACTGTATGAATTGCAAGCTGCGGCTGCCGTCGGGCAAATGGGGCTGGCGCAGGCCTATGCATCCAGCTTTTCTGAATATGGCCTGCAAACCGCCCAAGTGCTTTTGACTCATGAAGATTTGTCCAACCGGAAGCGTTATCTCAACGCACGCTCAACTCTGACGACCCTGTTGAAACTCAATATCATTCCAATCATTAATGAAAATGACACGGTTGCCATTGATGAGATCCGTTTTGGTGATAACGACACCTTGGCGGCACTGGTCACGAATCTGACTGAAGCTGATGTGCTGGTGATCCTGACTGACCAGGCCGGCTTATTTACCAGTGATCCGCGTAAGCATCAGGATGCAAAATTACTAAGCGAAGTGAATGCGGGCGATCCTGCGCTTGAAAAAATGGCCGGTGGAGCGGGTAGCGGTATCAGTCGCGGAGGAATGCAGAGCAAAGTAATTGCTGCCAAACGAGCGGCACGAAGTGGCGCAGATACCCTCATTGCTTCGGGCCATGAGGACAACGTGTTAGTTCGCCTGAGTCAGGATGAAGCCATTGGCACTCGTTTATTGGCGAGAATACCGGTATTGGCGGCACGTAAGCAGTGGCTTGCCGATTATTTGCAGGTGCGTGGTTATGTCACGCTTGATAAAGGGGCAGTCAAGGCACTGGCTGCAGATGGGAAAAGTCTGTTGTCCATTGGTGTCATCAGTGTCGAGGGTGAATTCGAGCGCGGGGAAGCAGTATCTTGTCTTGACGAAGAGGGCAGGGAGATTGCACGTGGGCTGATTAATTATAGTGCTGTTGAAACACAGAAGATTCTGAGGCAAGCCAGTAGTGAAATCGAGACGATACTGGGTTATGTGGATGAACCGGAGTTAATTCATAGAAATAACCTGGTGTTGCTTTAATTTCAATTGAAAACATTTAATGAGGTTCATTATTTGTTTGATTCTATCCAGAAACATCCGTGATTGTTCAATTCGATAAAAATACACAACGTATCGCAGCCATAGATTGGTTACGCGGATTGGTCATGATGCTGATGGCACTTGACCATACCTCATGGTTCTTTAATGAACATCGGATTTTTGCTGATTCCGTATTGCTCTATGAAAGCGGCGATCTATTTGCTGCCGATCAGTTTCTCACTCGCTGGATCACCCATATCTGTGCGCCTACTTTTATTTTTCTGGCAGGCACAGCCATTGCAATCAGTAATACTCAGCGCCGTGAACAAGGTATGAGTCATTCTGTGATTGATCGCGAATTATTAACCCGGGGCGCTTTTATTGCGTTCATTGATCTTTGTTTATTTTCACTGGCTTCCGGGCAGGTTCTGCTGCAAGTTCTTTATGCGATCGGGATCAGCATGATGCTGATGGTTCCATTGCAGCGGCTGGGGCAACGTGCGGTTCTTTTTCTGGCGATCGTTATACTTGCGGGCAGTGAAGTGCTGCTTAGGGCATGGTGGGAACCGGGAGGTGAAGTGCCGCTCTGGCTGGCGTTAACCTTTGCGCCGGTACTGGGTGAAACCTATACCGTGTTATACCCTGCATTACCCTGGCTGGCCATCATGATGCTGGGTTGGGCGTTTGGTGAGCGGCTCATGTCAAAGCAGCCTGGATTATGGCCAGTAGAGCGTTTGCTGAGGGTGAGCGGCTTATCAGCACTGGTTTTGTTTGTAGTGATTCGCAGTATCGATGGTTATGGCAATCTGTTTATGTATCTTGAAGGAGACACACTGGTTCAGTGGCTGCATATCAGTAAGTATCCGCCTAGTTTGGCTTATACTTTGCTGGAACTGGGTTTGATGGCAATGATTCTTGCCGTGATGATACGGATAGAGCCATTCATTGGTATTCGTAAGAATGGATTTGTGCTTGTATATGGGCAAACTGCTCTGTTCTTTTATCTTGCGCACTTTTGTATCCTGGGTGTGCTCAATCCTTTTATTGAACAAGGTGGTTTACTGCAAACCTATTTGATCACCGTATTAGTGCTGGTCATTCTTTATCCGCTGTGTCGCATGTACCGGACTCTTAAGTGGAGTCATCCACAGAGCTTATTACGGTTTTTATAATCGGAAATGAATTAATAGAACGACTGGAATGATGGCATGGACACTCCCATCCACAGCATTACCAGGATAATCATAGTGATGCCTATTCCAATCGTGCCAATAATCATACCGATCAATATGGTTAGACCATCCCGGTTAAGAAGTCCTAATGACATGATCAGTATCCCCCAGCCTGGCGGGAAATTGGTCAGGGGTATCGGGAGCGCTATCGATACAGCAAATACAAACGAAAAAATACCGATAATTCTTTCCCATGTATGCACGCTGATATAGGTCATGCGCGGTTGCATGCGTTCTTCAATTTTCTTGAGCCAGGGATTTGCTTTGGTAATTATTTTTTCAAGATTTGATCGTTTAATTTGTTTTTTCTCAATCCAGATGGGTAGCCAGGGTGCCCGCATGCCAAGAATCATTTGGATTGAGAAGATAAATAATGGGATAGAAAAGAATGTGGTATAGCCGGGCGGAACAGGGATTGGAAGACAAATTGGCAAAGCAGCGATGGCCATCAAGATACCAAAACCACGCTCATGCAGCGCATTCTTGATCTCGCCTACCGTCATCGCTTCTTTTGTATTTTCTACGACAACGATTGCCAGAAAATCAGAAGTAGGGCGTTCTTTGATCGTCATGGGGCACTTCCCTCTTTCCACATTAGGAAATTATTGATTAAACAAAGTTTAAGTAAACTAACAATAAACGTTATAAAACTGAGCTATTCACAAAATTTGCAATTGTAGTTTAAATCATAACTGATGGGTCATTCATAGCGCAGTGCGTCAACGGGTTTAAGTGATGCTGCTTTTTTTGCCGGATAAAACCCAAAGAATATACCGACTGCTGAAGCAAACAGAAAAGCTAAACCAATCATTCCAAGTGTGACGACAATGAGCATATCAGCCACCTGGCTTACCAACCAGGCGCCGCCAATGCCTAATACCACGCCAATCAATCCACCCATACTGCAAATCATCATGGCTTCCAGCAGGAATTGAGTAAGAATAGCACGTTGATTAGCGCCAATGGCCATGCGAATGCCAATTTCACGCGTGCGTTCAGTGACAGATACCAGCATGATATTCATAATCCCGATCCCGCCCACCAGTAAGGAGACCGATGCAATAGCGCCTAATACCATAGACATCACTTTGGCTGCACTGGTAGCCACATCAGCGATAGCGGTTAAATTGCGTACCGTGAAATCATTTTCTTTTCCGGCTGAGATACGATGACGTTGGCGCAGTAATTGAACCATTTCAATCTCGGCAATATCCATATCATCCGCTGAATTTCCCTGTGCCAGCATGTAGCGGATAGAGCCCGGAAACTGGCTGCCGGTAATTTGCCTTTCACTGGTGGTGATGGGTATGAAAACATTGTCATCCTGGTCACGCCCCGTCAGACTTTGCCCTTTAGCCATCAGCACGCCAACAACCAGAAAGGGGCGGTTGGTAATGCGTATGGTTTTTCCAACAGGATCTTCATCATTAAACAGGTTTTTTGCGGTGATCGATCCCAGGACAACTACGCGCGCAGCCGAGCGCAGATCAGATTCTGAAAAAGTTGTGCCTGACTCCATTTTCCAGCTGCCCACCGCAAAATAATCAGGGGTGGTGCCTGTAATGATGGTGCTCCAATTCTTGGCAGCGTAATTGAGTTGCGCCGTACCCGTAATGACAGGCGCCGTCGCGCCGATTGACGGCAATTCTGCAATGGCATGGGCATCATTGATCGTTAAGGTTTTGATGGTACCACTGCCAAAACTAAATCCACCGGAGGATGTGGCGCCTGGAACCACGATAAAAAGATGACTGCCCATAGCCGCGATAGATTGATTGATCTTGGTTTGGGCGCCTTGGCCAATGGATAACATCAAAACGACAGCGGCGACTCCAATGATCATGCCCAGCATGGTCAGTCCTGTGCGCAGGCGATTTTGACGCAAGGCGCGCAATGCTTCACCAATAATTGAGAACAGGTTCATTGTGTCCGTAGAGACCGGTCATTGTTCTTATCATAGATGACATGCCCGTCTTTTAAACGAATTAAGCGCTTCGCATAAGCTGCGATAGTATCTTCATGCGTGACCAGTACGATAGTAATGCCCTGGTCGCGATTGAGTTGTGCAAACAATGACATGATTTCGCGGCTGGTTTGTGAATCGAGATTTCCTGTCGGCTCATCGGCTAGAATTAACGCAGGCTGATTGATCAAGGCCCGGCTGATCGCAACACGTTGTTGCTGGCCGCCGGAAAGCTGATTAGGCTGGTGCAGGGCAAAATTTTCCAATCCGGTGCGGCGAAGAAATTCTAACGCTTGCCTGCGGCTGTTAGAACGGCTGACGCCGGCATACAGTAACGGTGCCGCTACGTTATCCAATGCCGTCATGCGTTTGAGCAGATTAAACCCTTGAAACACAAAACCGATGCTGCGATTACGGATACGTGCGAGTTCATCGCCGGAAAGCGCTGCGGCATTTTTCTCTGATAACCAGTACGATCCGCTGGTGGGTGTATCGAGGCAACCCAGTATATTCATCAGCGTTGATTTGCCTGATCCGGATTGTCCCATGATCGCAACAAACTCACCCTGGTTGATCGTCAGGTTGATATTAAATAGAACCTGATTCATGATGGTTCTTCCATTGGCGTCTTCCAGGCTATAGCTTTTACAAAGATTCTCTATTTTGATAAGCGGGTTGATAACGTGATGAGGCTGGATCGATGGCATCAGAATATTCTTAACCGGAATTTACTTTCGGATTCTTTTTTATCGGTTATTTCACTAATAATCGCTTTATCACCCGCCTGTACCGCACCTTCAATAATTTCAGTGAAGTTGCCGTCAGAAATGCCGGTGGTGACGCTGACAGGCATAGGTTTGCTGTTGGCGGACAATTGGTACAGCACGGATCGATGGTCTGATCGTGCTGTTTTGCTGCCTTCACTGGATTCAATGTCTTTGGGTTGATAGCGTAAAGCGGCATTGGGCACACGTAAGACATCTGTTTTTTGCATGACAACAAAATGAATATTCGCTGTCATGCCGGGCAATAATGCGCCATCATCATTATCAACCATTGCAATCACATTATAGGTGACGACATTTTCCTGAATTGTGGGATTGAGCCGGACTTGTTTGACAATGCCGCTGAATTTGCGCTGCTGAAAAGCATCCACGGTAAAGTTAATGCGCTGACCGATATGCAGTTGGCCGATATCTGCCTCGGCAACACTGATATTGATTTGCATCTGGCGCAGATCTTTGGCTATCTGGAACAAGGTGGGTGTTTGAAAATTTG
>CAKKRO010000154.1 GCA_919902625.1 Nitrosomonadaceae bacterium | reverse complement strand
CAACTATCAGGACTTTCACCTTCTTTCTGCATCTGAGCGTGATAACGCACGCCTTCCATGAAAATCGGAAGATATATCTTTTGATCTACAGATCCGGGAAGAAATGTTCTGTCCATCCATTTTCCCACACCCACACGATACATCGAATCTTCAATGTCGTTCCCACAGGCAATTGCCCTGCCTAGGATAGTCGCATAAGTTGTCAGTTTATCAATATCCTCCGAAGAAGCCGCAATAGCAGAGTGAGATCCGATAATAAGAATCACCCCGATTACTATAAACCGAATTTGTTTATATATTCTCCGGTATCCAACTAAAGTTCAACTGATCCATGATACACACAGTGGCTTATGCGTCACAACTGTGCTCAATAACAAGCCTACTCAATCAACACAAACCGTTTCCGCGATATGCCGAAACATCGAGTGGGCCGAGAAACCAAACCAGTCCTGAGATTCTCCATGATGAGCACCGATGACGACCCCTGTTGCTTTTTTATCGGGATACAGTAGCATCGTGATCGAACGGGCTTTGTGATGGGCGCAATCAAACTCATACCGTGTTTTAACGGCATGATGCCCGCCTTTCTGCTTCTCATCGTAGCTGGATAACACCCAGATTTTTACAAACTGACCTTCCTTGAGCAGGGTCGCTGGCTCAAAATAATGAGTGACTCCCTGCTTCGCAGCAGAATTTATTTCAACCCATTTGGCCTGCGCGGGTGTTACCAGTATAAGCAGGAAAAGAATCGGTAAACATTTTTTCATAAGGAATCCACTCTAATCTGCGGGTTAAGTCTGTTTTCCTTGCTTCGGAATTTCCAAGCAATGGAGTAATCAGTCAGGGTTTTGCAGCTTTCTTGCAGAAAACGACAAAAGTAAATCATTTTGCCATTAAATAGTTCCAACGGTGGGTATTTTCAACTATTCTTAGCATCCATCTGACCGGCGTTAAGTTCTCTTCAATGGTGCAATGAGACGATACGACGGCATGCCCGTTACCCATTTGATTATATCTGGAATAACCGTATATTTTGTGCAGACATTTTTTACCGTTGGCTTTACCGCAAGAGTTTCTTGTGTTCAATACATTTTCTAATTTGTACTCGCAATCGACAGCTTTATGAATATCCCTCATCTGGAGTTAACTATGGAAGAACTGAATCAAGCCTGGGTCATGTTAAAGCTTGGTGGAATCATCATCATACCATTGGCTTTACTGGCGGTTATCGCGCTGGCAATCATGCTTGAAAAAGCTTTTGTCTATTGGCGCTATGCCCGCCTTTCCGGCGACTTGTTAAACCTCGTGGAAACTTATGGTTTCAAATGGAAAGATTTGGAAAAAATACTTTCAGGACTGGATGAACGCCATTATTACAAGCGCTTCTTTGAAGTGGTGATTTCCAACCGGCATCAGCCTTCCTGGTGGACAGAGTCACGTGCTGCCGATGAAGCCAAGCTAATTGAAGAATCCCTGGCACGCAGACTCTGGGCATTGGAAACCATCGTGACCGCCGCACCGCTGCTTGGGCTGGTAGGAACTGTGGTTGGTATGATGCGCGCTTTCCAGGTCATCGGCAGTGAAGGTATTGTCAATCCCACGGCGGTAACAGGCGGCGTCGCGGAAGCCCTGATCGCAACCGTTGTGGGTCTGGTCATTGCTCTGGTGGCATTATTTGGATTCAATTATTTTTCCCGCCTGCAATCGGTAACCATGGATGAAATGGAGCGCCTGGGTACGCGGCTGATTGATAATATCCGTCTGGATCAACAGGAAAATTCCCATGAAACTGCGTAAATCCAGACCAATTCAGAAAGGCAAAATCGAGATCATCCCGATGATCGATGTGATGTTTTTCTTGCTGGCGACATTCATGCTGGCTTCATTATCGATGCAGAATCTGGATTCACTGCAAGTCAATCTGCCCGAAGGCGAAGCTGAGAAGCTCAGTGCTGAAAAACCTGTGACCCTGACGCTGACTAAGGACAGCAAAATCTTTATCAATCAGACTGCTGTCACTCTGGATACGCTGGCCACCACGCTCAAGCCATTACTCATTGACTCAAAACAGAAACTGATCGTTTCTGCGGATAACGAAGCGCCTCAGGGTATTGTCGTGCAGGCAATGCTGCGGGCCCGATCCGCTGGCGCCCAGCATTTCTTGATCGCGGTGAAACATAAATAATCCAGGAAAAATGGCAAGCTCCAGATCGACAGAAATTCGCCTGTGGTGGCCTTTGCCACTAGCTGCGCTCGTCTGGCTGCTCATTATTTGGGGATTTGGATTTTTTGTATCATTACCTGAGATCGAACCGGTAACGCCTCCTCCCATCGCAGCCAGTTTTATCGATTTAAACGAAACCGAGGACGCAAAAAATTCGTTACCCGCTTCTCCACAAAGTGCTCCAGCTCAACCCCAGGAGCAACCCAAGCCCGTAGAAGCAGAATCGAAGCCGGCACAAAAATTACCACCGCCGCCCCCAAAGAAGAGTCCGCCACCAAGGCCACAAAAGCCAAAGACGCCTGAGAAGCCCAGCAAGCCGGCGACAACTCAACCGGCGAAAGAAAAAGCAAAGGCTCCACCTGAAACCTCTAAAGATGCGCCGGCGGATTTATCCGATTATATTAATCAGGCGAGAGCCCGCCGCCGTGCGGAAGGCATTTTTGATAACCCGGAGACCGCCGCAGCAAACACCGCCGCGCAACAACCCACAGCCGATGAAATCCGCATGGCGAATATCCGGAGGAATCTCCAGACCCCCGGCACCAGCGGAATATTCCAAATTATGCGGATCGGCCCACGCACGGCTGAATTCTCATTCCGCGCCTGGACAACAGGCCAAAGCAATCCCCGGCTGCAGTTAATCCAGGTGGACGCCGGTCCCGATGGGGATGTTGAACGCGCGATCATCCGCAAAATGATTGAATTGATTCGTCAACATTACAAAGAGGATTTCAATTGGGAATCCCATCGCCTTCATCGTGTCATCGTCTTGTCCGCACGCCTGGAAGATAATGCGGGGCTTGAGGAATTCCTGATGCGCGAGTTTTTTCTTGTTCCCCCGCGCTAGCAACACCAATCCGTTCCATGCATTAGGGATGCTCTGAATACACTCGGGCTTGATTTTATTAGCCTAATCAGATTGATAGGTTATAATAGACCGGTAGATTGTGCCCTCTTATGCCATTCAGTTTGATTAACCCATAACTTTCAGCGCTGCTGAACGAATCTTGAGTGGAACTAATCGTTTGTATTGTACATCTGAGTTGACAGCCAGGTATTTCCAGAATACCCCTCTCTATATGAATTTCCCCTCTTCGTTTTGAAGAGATGTCCGGGCGGAATATGTTTTATTTGATACTGACTATGGTTATTGCTGTACTGGTTTTTGGCCCGTCTTACTGGGTCAAGCATACCCTTGAAAAATACAGCCATCCTGATGATCGTTATCCTGGAACGGGTAGCGAGTTAGCGCGTATTTTGCTGGACTGGGCTGACTTGCAGGCTGTCAAGGTTGAGGTGACGGAACACGGCGATCATTATGATCCGATAGAGAAAGCAGTCCGTCTGACCCCTGACAAGTTTAATGGCAAATCGCTGACAGCGATCACGGTGGCTGCGCATGAAGTGGGGCACGCCATCCAGGACCGGGATGGTTATTTGCCGCTCAAATTACGCACGCGATTAATACAAATAACCGCTCCAGCCGAGAAACTGGGCGCGGCTATTTTGATGCTTGCGCCCGTCATGATGGCCGTTACCCGGACGCCGATGGCCGGTGTATTGTTTTTTGCCGGCGGACTATTAACACTAGGCACTGCCATATTAGTCCATCTGGTCACGCTTCCCATGGAAATGCATGCCAGTTTTGCGCGCGCGTTACCGATGCTGGAGCAAGGCAAGTATCTGATTCAAGGGGATGAACCCCATGCGCGTAAAATCCTGCGGGCAGCGGCCTGGACCTATGCCTCGGCATCACTCATGGCGCTGCTCAATATCGGACGGTGGTGGGCAATTCTTCGGCGCTAGGAACCTGGCTATTTTGAATCCGTCAATTATCCATGTTTGTGATACGCGCAGTCTTGACCCTGTCATATAAGCAACTTACCATGTATGTATTTAATGGTAACTGCTTATTTACTCGCAAATAACATCATCCGATCAATCAGATAAATTATTTTTATCGAAAATTAGCAATCTCTTAAGTCAAAGGACAAATATGATGCTTCTGTATAGGCAACAAAAAATTAGAATACGTGGATTTACACTGCTTGAGTTGCTCGTTGTGATGGTTATTATCGGCTTACTGGCCGCCTATGTTGGACCCAAATACTTCTCACAAGTCGGTAAGTCAGAGATTAAAATGGCCCAGGCTCAAATCGATGCGCTGGAAAAAGCATTGCATCAATATCGTTTGGATGTCGGCAACTATCCCGCAACCGAACAAGGCTTAACCGCTCTGGTCACTCGCCCCGGCAACGAGGCAAGATGGCAGGGTCCCTACCTCTCAAAATTGCCGCCAGCCGATCCCTGGGGACGCCCCTACGCCTACAAATATCCTGGCGAACGCTCAGAATTCGACCTGCTCTCCTATGGAAAAGATGGTCAGCCGGGCGGTGAAGGCGAAGCGGCTGATATTACAAATTGGTAACCGCCGGCAATGCGTTATGAAGTGAAAGCGGTATTATCCGGGCAAGGGACTGTACACCTGGAACTGGAAGCTAACAGCGAAGAGGAAGCCCGCCTTCAGATTATTGAACAAGGCGGCATGGTTTTAAGTGTGCGACGGAGCTTTTCAGGTTTTTCACTTAAATCGAATACGCATTTTCCGTTAGTCCATTTCAGCCAGGAGCTGCTTTCATTACAAACCGCAGGGTTAAGTCTGGTGGAAAGTATCGAAACATTGCTGGAAAAGGAACAGGATGCCGGTAATCGCAAAATTATCCAGGATATCCTTGCAAGACTCTATGAAGGCATCACCTTCTCGCAGGCACTGGAAGATTATCCGCAGGCATTCCCGCCCCTGTATATTGCGACAGTCCGCGCCAGCGAGCGTACCGGCGATCTTCCCGAAGCTTTGACACGATTTATCAGCTATCAGACGCAGATGGATTTTGTCCGCAAAAAACTGGTGGGGGCCTCCATATACCCTGTGCTGCTACTGGTGATTGGCTTTCTGGTTTCCATCTTCCTGCTGGTATTCGTTGTTCCTAAATTCAGCGCCATCTATGACGATATGGGCAGCGATTTACCCTGGCTTTCATTGTTGCTGATTCAATGGGGGCACCTGGTCCACGAACGCGGCTGGGAATTAGCCATCATCACTGTGGTCATCCTGGCCGTCACCATCTACATGGTCAGCCGGTCAGCTTTCCGGGCCAATATCATGCGATTATTATGGCGCATCCCGGCAATTGGTGAACGTATGCGCGTTTATCAGTTGGCCCGTTTCTACAAAACACTGGGCATGCTGTTACGGGGCGGCATTCCCATTACACAAGCGCTGGAAATGGTCAGCGGCTTACTCCAACCCCATTTCCGTCCAAACGTTGAAGCGGCAGCCCAACATATCCGCGAGGGCAAAACCATTTCCAGCGCCATGGAGCTGGAGGGGTTAACAACTGCGGTGGGTAATCGCATGCTCCGCGTTGGTGAGAGAACAGGTTTGATGGGCGATATGATGGAGCGAATCGGCAATTTTCACGACGAAGAAATTGCACGTTGGGTTGAATGGACCACCAAACTGATTGAACCGCTGCTGATGGCCGTAATCGGCATCGTGATTGGTGGTATTATCATTCTTATGTATATGCCAATATTTGAATTGGCTGGAAGTATCAATTGATTGAAACAGCACCACAATCCGGGAACAAGTCACCGATTGACATCAGCCGTCTGGCTGATGCGCGTCAGAAAGCGCTCGAACAAGGTATTTCTGTCATTCAAGTGCTGGAAGAAACCAGTGGTTACACGCCCAGCGAATTGACACAGCAGCTTGGGCAGCTACTGCATATGCCGGTCATGGAGATGAAAGCAATCCACACATTAAGCCCGGCATTTGACCGGCTGCCTTTCTCAGAAGCAATCATGCATGAATGTGCATTATTTCGTCAGGATCAAAACTATTTGCTGGTTGTCAGCAACCCGTTTTCAAACAAATTGCGGGCATGGGCGGAAGAACGCTTTGATGTGGCTGTAGAGTGGCATTTAGTACATCCGGCTGACTTGACCGCTTTTTTCAGCCAGCAAGAAAAAACCATGCGCGCAATGGATCAGGTATTGTCTTCCACTGAACTCGACAAGATACAAAGCGGCATTGAAGATCTGTCTCTAAAAAGCATCAACGAAGGCACCAGCCAGGTTGTGCGGCTGGTTCATTCCACGCTCTATGACGCCCACAAATCCCAAGCCAGTGATATCCATCTTGAAATGACAACAGGCGCGCTATCTATCAAATACCGGATTGACGGCGTATTGACATCCATTGGCGTCATGCAGGGCGCGGATATAGCTGAGCAGGTCATTTCCCGCATCAAGGTTATGTCTGAACTGGATATTGCTGAGCGCCGCGTGCCACAGGACGGCCGCTTCAAAATTGCTATCCAGGGACGGGAAATCGATTTCCGTGTTTCCATTATGCCGAGTATTTACGGCGAAGACGCCGTGCTCCGTATCCTTGACCGGCAGGCGCTGTCAGATCATATTGAAGGATTGACATTAAACCAGTTGGGCTTCAATCAGACGGCCATCGCCAGTATTCGCCGCCTTAGCTCGGAGCCTTATGGCATGTTGCTGGTGACCGGCCCAACCGGCAGTGGTAAAACGACAACCCTTTATGCCGCTATCTCTGAAGTGAACAAAGGCAGCGACAAGATTATCACCATTGAAGATCCGATTGAATATCAGTTACCCGGTGTCTTGCAGATTCCGGTTAATGAGAAAAAAGGATTGACCTTTGCGCGGGGCCTGCGCTCAATTCTGCGGCATGATCCCGACAAGATTATGGTGGGTGAGATTCGTGACTCTGAAACCGCGCAAATCGCGATACAGGCCGCGCTGACCGGGCACCTGGTATTTACCACCGTACACGCCAACAATGTATTTGATGTCATTGGGCGGTTCTCGCATATGGGTGTGGATCCTTATAGCTTTGTGTCTGCGCTGAACGGAATTGCCGCGCAAAGATTAGTGCGTTTATTATGCCCGCACTGTTCGGTTGACGAACGCCCTGATGATGGAGTGATTGCGGAATCCGGCATTCCGGTGGATGCAGCGGATCAATTCAAGTTCCGCAGTGGAAAAGGCTGTGGCCAGTGCCGGGGAAGCGGGTATCGGGGAAGAAATGCGATTGCCGAGATCCTGATTCTGAATGATGAAATCCGGGAGCTTATTGTTGCGCAAGAACCGATACGCCGTATCAAAGAAGCGGCAAAAAATAATGGCACCCGTTTCCTGCGGGAAGGTGCTTTGGACATGGTCAAACAAGGATTAACCAGCTTGGAGGAGGCTAACCGTGTCACGATTGTGGCGTGATCAGATTCAGGTTTTTCTTGCGCCGGAGCGGATAGAGCTAGTCCGCCTCTCACGCGGTTTCAAACCGGTGCAGGCAGCCAAAGTCACGGTATCATGCCAACCCATGCAAGGTGCGCCTATTTGGGAATCCTCGTTAAGCCAATTAGAAAAGAACCTGATTCATGCAGCCGGTACGGAACTGGCAATCACCCTGTCAAATCACTTTATCCGCTAT
>CAKKRO010000153.1:7638-9758 GCA_919902625.1 Nitrosomonadaceae bacterium | reverse complement strand
ATGGACAGCATGCTGGGAATTCATGCCGATAGAAAATTGCCTGAATACACGGCCAATAAATTCCGCTCAAGCGCTAAACCCAACAATACTTTTCCGGTAAAAAATGGCGCTCGCACACCCGGCAAAGCTGCTATTTATGCCACCTGCTACATTAATTATAATGAACCGGGCATTGGCCATGATTTACTGAAAATACTGGAACATAATGAAATCCCGGTCTGCCTGGTGGAAAAAGAGGCTTGTTGCGGCATGCCAAAACTGGAACTGGGCGATCTGGAAGCGGTAGAAAAATTAAAAAATGAAAACATACCCCATTTACTGAAACTGGCTCAAGCAGGTTATGCCATTATCTCCGCAGTTCCCTCCTGCACACTGATGTACAAGCAGGAATTGCCGCTCATGTTTCCCGATGACGAGGCCGTTCAGACTGTTGCCGCAGCCATGTTTGATCCGTTTGAATATCTGGCCTTGAGAAATCAGGATAATTTACTCAAAACGGATTTCAAAAACCCGTTGGGTAATGTGGCTTACCATATCCCTTGTCATCAGCGCGTACAAAATTTCGGCAAAAAAACTCGCGACATTTTGCAACTCATACCCGGCACGAAGCTTAATGTCGTAGAACGTTGTTCAGGCCATGATGGCACCTGGGGTGTCAAAAGTGAGCACTTTGCCGATTCCATGAAAATTGGCCGGCCGGTTTTCAAACAAATGGCTGCCTCGGATCCCGATTACATCAGTTCAGATTGCGCTATCGCCGCACGGCATATCGAGCAAGGCATGGGCGAAAGCAAGGCGCAGAAATTGCATCCGCTCACTTTATTGCACATGGCTTATGGCGACGATACCGATCTCCAGATGACGGCTGATTCCGATCAACCAGCCACCCAAACCACTCAGCAAGGTGAAAAACACATGACCCCAATAGCCCGCGACAGCCTGATGACGTTGGAGGCTTATGCCAAAATCCGCAAGGATTTCCGCACCCAAGTAATGGCGCACAAAAAGGCGCGAAAAATCCCCCTGGGAGAAAATATCACGCTGATCTTTGAAGATGAATTGACTATTCGTTATCAAATTCAGGAGATGTTGCATGTAGAGCGTATTTTTCAGGAAGAAGAGATCATTCATGAGCTTGAGACCTATACCCCATTGATTCCGGATGGTCATAACTGGAAAGCCACCATGATGATCGAATACCCTGATCCATCGGTGCGCGCAGCCAAATTGGCCACCATGGTCGGCATAGAAGACAAGGTATGGATCAGGATTGCCGGGCATGCACCGGTCTATGCGATTGCTGATGAGGACCTGGAACGTGAAACCAGCGAAAAAACTTCATCCGTTCATTTCCTGCGTTTTGAACTCACCCCCGACATGATCCAGTCACTCCGTCAAGGTGCAACTCTGAATATGGGTGTCGATCATCCAGCCTATCAAGCAGTTATTGATGCCGTTGATGCCAGTACCCGCACTTCATTATTAAATGATTTATCCGTTGCATGAAACGAACACTTGCGCTGATCTGTGTCTTGTTTTTGATGGCCTGTGCTAAGCCGGCATTCAAAGATGAATTTGAGAGTGACAAACCCTGGGTTGAACAATTAACGCAACTGCCCGCTTACCCGGATGTAAAAAACCTGATGGCATTCGATGCAGGTTCGGCCACCAGCAATCAATATTTCGTTGACACAACTTCCATTAAAATAGGTGAAGATGGTGTCATTCGCTTTAGCCTGGTTATCAAATCTTCCGAGGGCGCTCTGAATATCAGTTATGAAGGCATTCGTTGCGCCACCAAAGAAAGAAAATTGTACGCATTGGGACGGAATGATAAAACCTGGTCACAGCCCCGTGCATCCGAATGGCAGAAACTTGATTTTGTCAGGCAATTTTATGCACAGCGAGAATTATCCAAAAATATTTTCTGCCCCCATCAGCAAATCGTAAGCAGCCCTGAAGAAGCCATTCAGGCTTTAAAAGCAGGGATGCATCCACGAATATTCCGTTAATCGTTGAAAAACTATCTGCTACCTCTCATCCATTCAAGACATCCAATATGCATGACTCCCCATGGTTGAATCTTTATTCATCGCTATTTAATCACCTGAACTTTATTC
>CAKKRO010000153.1:0-7538 GCA_919902625.1 Nitrosomonadaceae bacterium | reverse complement strand
GACTCCCCATGGTTGAATCTTTATTCATCGCTATTTAATCACCTGAACTTTATTCATCCCATCATCAATTATTTGCATAAACCCTATTGTTTTTATGGTAATTAGAGTTCAAACTCCGCTGGGGAGAGAAAGCTGCATTCAGGTTAAATACACTTTCTGAGAGCATCATGATAGAAAGCGCGGATTAATGCATGCGTTAATATTTTGCTTAAAATTTGCCGCTTCATAGCAGGTAATTAGAGAAACACCATGCTTATTACGATGATTGCACTTTGAAATGAAGCAATTGACCAATTGATCCGATTCATTTAATTCTGACTGATTCACTATTAACCGGCACTCTCCCAGGTATATTCCAGACAATCACTAACATAAGGAAGAATCATATGAACAAAGGCTTTTGCTTGACACTGCTGGGGGCAGTGGGTTTGTTTCTCCTGGGTTTCAGCAGTTGGGTAGGTGCCAGTAGTGAAGCAGTACCCGTTGTTAATGAGGCACGGATAGTCGCGCAATATAATTACATCATCCATATCCTGGCCATGCTGCTGATCGGCTTCGGTTTTCTCATGGTATTTGTCCGCCGCTACGGGTTTGGTGCCGTAACCGGCACCTATCTGGTAGTCGCGGTCGGACTTCCTCTGTATATCCTGTTACGTGCAAACGGCATTTTTGGCCACCATTTGGAACCTCATACGCTTGATTCATTGTTATTTGCCGAACTATCCGTCGCAACCGCGTTAATCGCTATGGGTGCAGTGCTGGGCCGTCTACGTGTTTTCCAATATGCATTACTGGCGCTTCTGGTGGTGCCGCTCTATCTGCTGAATGAATGGATCGTGCTTGATGATGCACTAGGCTATACCACCGGATTCCAGGATACGGCGGGCTCGCTCGTTATCCATGCATTTGGCGCCTATTTTGGATTAAGCATGTCGATTGTTCTGACCACTGCTTATCAACGCAGCAAACCGATTGAATCGGATCATACCTCGGATCGCTTTGCCATGCTGGGTTCAATGGTACTCTGGCTTTTCTGGCCAAGTTTTGCCACTGCATTGGTGCCATTGGAAAATATGCCGCAAACTGTTGTCAATACATTACTCGCACTATCGGGCGCCACCATTGCCACCTATTTTCTCAGCTCCAAGTTACACCATGGAAAAACGTCCATGGTTGATATGGCGAATGCTGCATTGGCGGGTGGCGTAGCCATCGGCTCTGTTTGTGATGTCGTATCTCCTGCCGGCGCATTTGGTATCGGCTTGCTGGCTGGCACAATTTCTGTCCTGGGCTATGTCTTCCTGCAACCCCTGTTAGAATCAAAATTTAAAATCGTGGATACCTGCGGCGTGCATAACCTGCACGGAATGCCTGGATTATTAGGCGGTTTCAGTGCTTTCCTGGTTGTTCCCGGTGTCGCAATCGCTCAATTCAATGGCATAGTCATCACACTGGTCATAGCCATCGTAGGCGGTCTGATTGCGGGCGCCATCATCAAGGCAACCGGCACCACTCGCGAACCTTATGAAGACAGTGTGGAATTCACGCACTTGGCAGGACCTGAAACAGAAAAACTGCCCGAGCAATTACAAACTCGCGTGGAAGTTTTGGAAAGCCATACCACTGCTGCCGCCAAACCGCAAACTCCGGTAGAATCGCCTGAAACAAAGGCGTTGGTAGCAAGACTGGAGTCTCGTATCATGGCTTTGGAAAGCAAAGCTGCAGCAGCAACACAAGCTCAAGATACTGGCGAAAAACCAGAGCCTCAGGTTTGATTTAACTGAAAAGTTATTCAAATTCCCTGATAATATCCAACACCATCTTCCCCCTGCTCCCGGCCAGCAGAAGGGAGATGGTTAAGGATTTAACCTATTGAAAGCACTCCATCACCAGAATTTGCCACTTGAATTAATATCCAGTTATCCAGCACAATTGACCTTATGCAGAAAACAACCCCCCTGCTATTGCGTGGTATTCGCTTAATTCATTTACTGTTGCACGTCGTTTCAGGACTGTTGCAATCGATTGTTTATCCGTATTTCCCTCTGCATATTCAGCGGCGCATGATGCAAAACTGGGCAACAGGCTTATTGTCCACCCTCAATATCCGATTGCATTGTCATGGCAAGCCGCCTACCCTGGAAATGCCGCGCGTGTTGCTTGCAGCGAATCACGTTTCCTGGCTGGATGTCTGTGCGTTGATGGCAGCCTGTCCCACCCGTTTTGTGGCCAAAGCTGAAATCAGCAAGTGGCCGGTATTAGGTTTACTGAGTAGAAATGCGGGGACCCTATTTATTGAACGCGCCCGGCGCAGTGATACCTTACGCATGAATCAACATATCAGCGAAGTGCTGGAAAAGGGCGAGCGGGTGACTGTTTTCCCGGAAGGAACCATAGCCGATGGCACGCACCTAAATCATTTTCACGCCTCATTGTTGCAGTCGGCAATAACGGCGGATGCGCTGCTTTATCCAGTAGCCATCCGTTATCGGAATACGGCAGGGGATATTTGCCGGGAAGCGGCCTATATAGAACCCTCTCTGCTCTTATCGCTACAAAAGATACTGAGTCAAACAAGAATTGATGCTGAACTAACCTTTAATGAACCGGCTCAGTGTGGCATGAAAAACCGGCGGGAGCTGGCGCGCCTGTCTGAGCAAGCGATTGCTGATACGCTGTCACTGCCTATTCCTCACAAGCAAGCTGGAAAACTTTTCGATCTTCCAGACGTATAACCGTCAATTGCCCGCCCCATACACAACCGGTATCCAATGCAATCACATTATCCGTCAGATACAGTCCTAATGCAGACCAGTGACCACAAATAATGGTATTTTTCTGACTGGCCCGTTGAGGTAGGTCAAACCAAGGCGAATAACCCGCCGGAATAGATGGCATATCTCCTTTAAAAGCAAAATTCATTTTGCCTTCCGGCGTACAAATGCGCATCCGTGTCATGGCATTGATAATCACACGCAGGCGTTTATAGCCAGACCACTCATCGCGCCAGTAATTGGGCGCATTGCCATACAATTGTGAGAACAATTCCTGATAATTATCTTGACGCAAAGCATTTTCGACTTCGTGAGCTAATTGTGCAGCCTGTGAAATTGACCAGGACGGCAATAATCCGGCATGCACCATGGCATATTCGCCTCCGACATGAAATAATTTCTGGTGACGCAACCAATTTAACAACTCATCTCGATCAGGCGCATCCAGAACAGATTGAATCGTATCGCCCGGATGGCTTTTTACTATGCCCGCTGCAACCATTAACAAATGTAAATCATGGTTGCCCAGCACCATGATCATCGCATCACCTGCTTGTCTGATAACACGTAAGATTGATAATGAATCAGGGCCGCGATTGACGATATCGCCAACCAGCCACAATTTATCCTGAGTGGGATCAAAATTGATTAAATCAATGAGCCGCTGAAATGTCGTGAAGCAGCCTTGGAGATCACCCATTGCATACGTTGCCATTTTGGGCTATCGCTTGACGAAATAAATTATTGAATGGCGGCTGTCATCGCAATACCAGGAGGAACGTTAGCGTAAGCCCAGCACATCCTGCATATCAAACAGACCGTCCGGTTTATCCGCCAGAAAACGCACCGCACGCACCGCACCCATCGCGAAGGTCATGCGGCTGCTGGCTTTATGAGAGATCTCGATACGTTCACCGATACCGGCAAACAGAGCCGTATGATCGCCCACGATATCTCCCGCACGAATTGTCGCAAATCCGATAGTGTCCGGATTTCTTTCACCGGTTACCCCTTCCCGTCCGTAAACCGCCACTTTACTCAGATCCCTGTGCATAGCTTCCGCGATCACTTCGCCCATACGTAATGCTGTGCCGGACGGCGCATCCACTTTATGGCGGTGATGTGCCTCGATAATTTCGATATCGTAGCCTTCATTCAGCACTTTGGCAGCCATTTCCAGTAACTTAAAAGTTACATTGACTCCAACACTCATGTTAGGGGCAAATACTATTGCAATATCTTTTGCTGCCGCTTTGAGCATGGCTTTTTCTTCCATGGAAAAACCGGTGGTACCGATCACCATCTTCACCCCAGCTTCCCGGCAGGCGGCGAGGTGCGCCAGCGTACCTTCAGGGCGCGTGAAATCAATCAATTGATCACAACCCTTTAAAGCAGTTGCAAAATCGCTGGCAATGTTAATGCCGCAACTACCCCCTATTAATTCTCCTGCGTCCTTATTCAGATAGGGACTGCCGGTTCTTTCCAGGGCAGCAGAAAGCTGCAAATCGGGTGCCTGAGTAACCGCTTCAAGTAGCGCACGACCCATACGCCCAGAGCTGCCAGCGATAGCAATCTTTTGAATTATCATCTTATTCCTGCGATGGTTTCTTGTTTAAAGACAGTTTAAATATAAATGATCCGTTTACTTTTCTTCCGCACTATCCGGTTTCAGTTTTTCTTTATCAGGACTGACTTCAGCGGGTTTGGATTTGACTGGGTCCTTCGAAAATTGTAAGTAATTTTCAACATTAACCAGCACATCATCTTCAAAAAAAATAGTCAGCCGTTTCTGTTCAACCAAATCGCCTTTCTCACGAAACAAATAAACATAATCCCACCGGTTATCACGGAAAGCATCAATAATCAGAGGCGATCCCATGACAAAGAGAACCTGCGATTTAGTCATGCCCGGCTTTAATTTCTCCACCATTTCGTCTGTAACAACATTGCCTTGTTGAACATCAATCCTATAGAGCAGATGGGGAAGGAATGAACACCCTGCCAATAGTAGAAACGCAAGCAGGGCGAAAGTTTTTGCAACCATTTTATTGATATTATATGTTTCCAAAGTAAGCATAGCACTATATGATACAGTAAATAATTTTCTGAATAGAGATAACCATGAGTAATTCAGGCGATCTGAAAAGCATAGACCTCAAAAATACCGGCCTCAAAACAACTTTACCACGACTCAAAATACTGAATCTGTTTGAGCAAAGCAGTGTACGTCACCTGTCTGCTGAAGATGTCTATAAAGAACTCCTCAATGAAGGTGAAGATATCGGATTGGCAACGGTCTATCGCGTTCTGACCCAGTTTGAACAAGCTGGATTGTTGGAGCGGCATCATTTTGAAAGCGGTAAAGCTGTATTTGAACTTAAACGCGACGGTCACCATGACCACCTGGTTTGCCTGCAATGCGGCCTTGTGGAAGAATTTTATGATTCAGAAATAGAAAAACGCCAGATAGCTATCGCCAAAGAACGGGGGTTTACGCTACAGGAACACTCATTGTCACTGTATGCCGATTGCGCTAAATCAGCTTGCCCGCATCGAAAATAAGAAAATGCAAGTGCCCGCAACGAACTATTTTACTGAAATTAAATTTTACTCATTTCATCAATTCGGTTGCAGGAACATCCTTTCAGCAATCCTGATACTCGCTGGTCTGGTGCTCACACATGACATCCATGCCAGCAATCATCATTTCAGTGAATGCCTGGCCAGAATAGAATCGCAAGCAAGAACCGAAGGTATTTCTGACAAAACCGTTTATCAAGTACTGAGTAAAGCCAAACACATACCACGCGTTATTGAATTGGACCGGCGTCAACCTGAATTCACGCAGACATTTGCCAATTACTTCAGCACACGCATCAATGATGAACGCATCCAGCGCGGCCGAGAATTATTGGCCAAACATCGCACATTACTCCATCAGATTCAGCAAGAAACCGGTGTACCCGCGCAATATCTGGTTTCATTCTGGGGTCTGGAAACTAATTACGGAGGATATTTTGGTGACTGGTCAGTGCCGGATTCATTAGCCACCCTCGCCTGTGATCCGCGCCGCAGCACTTTTTTTACCCAGGAATTGCTGAATGCCATGCGCATTCTTGATGCGGGTGATATTCCTGCTGAACGAATGATCGGTTCATGGGCAGGCGCCATGGGACATATGCAATTCATGCCATCCACCTTTTTACGGTATGCCAAAGATATTGATGGTGATGGGCGTCGTGATCTATGGGGCAGCATCCCTGATGCGATGGGATCTGCGGCAAATTTTTTACGGCAGTTGGGTTGGATTCCGGGTTTAGACTGGGGACAGGAGGTTCGATTACCGCCATCCTTTGATTATTCATTGGCCGGCCGGGATCAACTGCTCAGCATGGCCGACTGGTCTAACTATGGCGTCACCACCGTCGCTGGAGAAACACTGCCAGCGACAGCACAAAAAGCTGCGTTACTCGTACCTGCCGGTCATCAGGGGCCTGCCTTCTTGATCACGCAGAATTTTCATATCATCATGCGTTGGAACCGTTCTGAGTTTTATGCTGTGTCCGTTGGCCATCTGGCGGATCGCATTGCGGGTGCAGCCGCGTTACATCGCATACCGCCTGTCGATCAAGTGAAAATATCCCGCGAGCAAGTACGTCAACTTCAGCTGGATTTATTGGCATTGGGTATTGACGCAGGCGAAGCGGATGGCGTGATGGGTTCAGCCACTCGTCAGGCGATCAGCCGTTTTCAGCAGAATACTCAACGGATTGCGGATGGTCATCTGGATGCAGCATTATTGATTGCTATTCGTGAAGCTGCCAGCACTGAACCCCGTTAAACCACTAATGACTCTCAACTAACGTTTTTATTTCTTATAAAAAAACATTTATGCGATTCAAAAAACAGCTATGAATTGGAGAAGAAGCGGATGAAACAGATAATTTTCTTATTTTGCATCATATTTTTTTATACCGGCAATACCCTTGCGCAGAAAAACAGCCTGGATATCAAATCTCAAGCTGCGATGGTCTTTAACGCCCAGGATGATCACGTCATTTATGATAAGAATGCAGATCAAGTAATGCCCATCGCTTCGATTACCAAATTAATGACAGCCATGGTCATTCTTGACGCACGCTTATCACCGGATGAAATCATCACGATTGAAAATGCTGATGTTGATAGATTAAAACACTCGTCTTCCCGATTACCTGTCGGCACCAGCTACGCACGCCATGAACTATTAAGATTGTCCCTCATGTCATCCGAGAACCGGGCTGCGGCAGCCCTGGGCCGCACCTACCCCGGCGGCACGAAGGCATTTGTTGATGCCATGAATATCAAAGCAAAACAGATTGGAATGTTTAATAGCCAGTTTGTGGAACCGACCGGTTTAAGCAGCAGTAATGTGGCGACTGCACGCGATCTTGCAAAATTGGTTTCAGCTTCGAACAGCTATGCCATTATCCGTGAATTTTCAACCACATCAGAGCATTTTGTGTCGCCAGGAAACAAACGGGGCCAGTTACAATATGTCAATTCCAATAGCCTGGTGCGCAGCCAAAGTTGGGCGATTGATGTTTCCAAAACGGGCTATCTGAACGAAGCCGGACGCTGTTTAGTGATGCATGCAAATATTTCAGGTCAACCCGTTGTCATCGTTTTACTGAATTCCTGGGGTAAAAACACCCGTATTGGCGACGCTAACCGCGTAAAGAAATGGATCGAGAACAACCAGGGGCGTAAACAAGTATAAAAAAC
>CAKKRO010000152.1 GCA_919902625.1 Nitrosomonadaceae bacterium | reverse complement strand
CGGTTTCAGTGTTTTTGAGGATGGCGTTGTTTATTAAAATTCTGCTAAAATGCGAAATTCTATAAAAGTGTCAAGCAAGGAAGAGTTGTCATGGCTTATGTAGTAACTGAAAATTGTATTAAATGCAAATATACGGATTGTGTGGATGTATGTCCGGTAGATTGTTTCCGTGAAGGCCCCAATTTTTTAGTCATTGATCCCGATGAATGTATTGATTGCACGCTATGTGTTGCAGAATGCCCGGTAGAAGCGATTTATGCCGAAGATGATGTACCCGATCAGCAATTACAATTTATTGAACTCAATGCTGAGTTATCAAAACGATGGAAGCCCATTATTGAAAAGAAAGACGCATTACCGGATGCAGATGACTGGGCCAGTGTGGCGGATAAATTGAAACATCTGCAACGCTAAAAAGAAGCTGCGGTAATGCAGATACCGCATGTCTAACTCTTCACCATTCCCGCAAATCCCTTTTAATGAGGTCGTTAAGCGCATAAGTGCCGGTACTACGGTTATTACACCTAACCGAAGACTTGCATTGGCGCTTAAAGAAAAATTCAACCAGCATCAAATCAGTCAAGGAATGGCGGCCTGGCATTCGGCTGATGTCTTGCCATTTACCGCTTTAATTGAGCGTATTTACCTCGATACACTCTATTCAAAACAAACCTCAGTATTCCCCTTGTTATTATCCGCAGCTCAGGAACAGGCCCTGTGGGAATCGATCATTCAATCCTCTGTGGCGGGAAAGACGCTACTGAGAATTCCGCAGACAGCCCACTGGGTTCGGGAAGCGTGGCAATTGGCGCATACCTGGCAACTGATCCCGGGACTTAAAGATGATTATCCGAATGAGGATGGCAAGGCATTTCTGGATTGGGCAAAATCCTATCGCCAGATAACAGCGCGTCATCGGCAAACCGATCAGGCCCGTATCTGTGATCTGGTTACAGAGCGTTATGAGCATCTGGATATAAAGAAAGCGACTGCTCTGATTTGCTATGGTTTTGATCTTTTTACACCGCAGCAAATCACCTTTCTGAAAAAACTGGCCGCTACCGGGTGTGAGGTCGTACTTGCCCATCCGGTTTCTAAATACCGGCAATCGTTGGAGGGTATTCAGCGGGTTGAATGTATTAACAGTCGTGATGAGATCTATCAGACGGCTTTATGGGCGCGAACCAAAGTAGAGGTGGATAGTGCTGCGCGCATTGGCATCGTGGTGCCTGCATTGGCCAGTTATCGCAGTGCGATAATCAGAATCTTTGATACGGTCATGCATCCAGATATTAAGTTTGCATTGCCGGGTGCCGCGCGGCCGGTTGCTCCGTTTAATGTTTCCCTGGGTTTGGCGCTAGCGTCTTATCCGCTGATTGATGCAGCGCTTACAAGCCTGGAGTTGCTGGGTCAGGAAATGGAATTTAAACGGGTGAGCCATCTGTTGCGTTCGCCGTTTATTGCAGGGAGCGAAACGGAGATGAATCAGCGTGCATTACTGGATGCGCGCATACGCCGGTATGCTGAGCCTGTCATCACTCTGGAGCGATTGATAACATTCTTACAGCAAGCAGGCGGCCAAACCCTTTGTCCGATCTTAATGCAACGTTTATCGGAATTAGTCACATTTCGTCAAGCAAAACTACCCGGATCGGAGAGCCATACCGTTTTTGCCAAAGTTTTCTCCGAAGTATTACAAATCATCGGTTTTCCTGGGGAGCGCAGTCTGGACTCGACTGAATACCAGACTTTAAAAAAATGGCATGAATTAGTTGCTGATTTTGCGCTATTGGATCATGTGATTGCAAAAACCAGTGATCACGAAGCGATCAGCCGTCTGAGGCGAATGGCAAACGATACCCTGTTTCAACCCGAAACGCCGCAGGTGCCCATTCAGATTCTGGGTGTACTGGAAGCGGCGGGGATGACGTTTGATCATCTATGGGTTATGGGGCTATCGGATGAGCAGTGGCCTTTACGTTCCCGCCCCAATCCATTTCTACCCGTTGAACTGCAACGCAAGGCGAAGTTGCCGTTAGGATCCACGCTGGAATCATTGGCTTACTCCCGGCGGCTGACGGATGGATGGTTGTCCAGTGCAGAAGAGGTTATTTTAAGTTATCCAAAATACAGTGATGATCGTGATGGGCATGAATTAAAGCCCAGTCCACTGATTAAATCCCTGCCTGAAGCTAAGCCGGTTTTTCCTGTCATTACTCAGCATCGCGATCTGATCATCCAATCAAGCGAACTGGAGTATATGGAAGATCATCAAGCGCCGCCCCTGGATAAGGAAGCTACCAAACAAGGTATCAAAGGCGGTACATCAGTGATCAAGGATTATGCGGCATGCCCATTTCGCGCCTGGGCGAAGCATCGGTTATATATAAAAAGCCTGGATGCGCCCCATACGGGTTTAAATGCGATGGAACGGGGCTCATTGGTACACCAGGTGTTAGCGCAGATATGGACGCAGTTAAAGACTAAAGATGCGCTCGATGGCATTAGTGATCACAGTCTTAACGATATGTTGGTGAGCGCTGCCGGCGATGCGGTTTTGCAGATGCGGCAGGACAGGCCGATTGCGCTTTCAGGCCGTTTTGCGAAGATTGAACAGCGCCGTTTGGTGCGTTTGGTACGTGCATGGCTGGATGAAGAAAAGAAACGTAATCCATTTACAGTGATCGCTGCGGAGGAAAAACACGCTATCCGGGTGGGCGATCTGGTATTGAATGCCCGGTTGGATCGAATCGATGAATTGGAAGATGGTCAACATATCATTATCGATTACAAGACAAGGAAACAATCCATTCAGACAATGATCGGTGAACGCCCGGATGAACCGCAACTTCCGCTATATTTGGTGATGACCGAGGTACAGCAGGGTGCGGGGGTTGCATTTGCTTCGGTTAAGTTAGGTGAAATGGGATTTGCGGCAATCGTGCGCGATCAAGGGTTGTTGCCGGGAGTTAAATCTTTCTCGGAAGTAAATGGAGGCAAGCAATTTAATTCATGGGAACAATTGATTGCGACATGGCGGCAGCAGTTGATTGATCTGGCTGATGGTTTTGCTGGTGGTGATGCTACCGTCAATCCTAAGAATTTCCCGGCGACCTGTGAGTTTTGCGCTATGCAATTGTTTTGCCGGATCTATGAGCGGATGGATGAAAGGCTGATTGTGCAGGAAAATGAGAATGACTGATGTTGCGCCAATTTCTGATGCTGATGAACGCAACCGCGCGTTGGATCCTGCGCAATCATTCATCGTTCAAGCACCGGCTGGATCCGGCAAGACCGGGCTCCTGATCCAGCGGTATCTCAGATTGCTGGCGTGTGTCGATGCGCCGGAAGAGATTGTGGCCATTACATTCACACGTAAAGCTGCAGCAGAAATGCGCACCCGGGTTTTAGCGGCGCTTGAAGCTGACAAGCAACCAATTCATGCCGCAACCGCTTATGAAAAAATGAATCGTGAACTATCAGCGGCTGTTTTGCGACGAGATCTCCAAATAGGCTGGCATATCGCCGGGAATCCAGAGCGGCTGCGTATACAAACCATTGATTCATTATGTGCTTCATTGACACGGCAAATGCCGATGCTGTCAAAATTTGGTGCGCAACCTGAGACAATCGATGATGCTTCAGATTTTTATCTGGAGGCGGCACGAGCGACGCTTGAACTGGTGGAACGGGATCACGGGATTGCCCATGATGTTGAGCGATTGCTCGAGCACCTGGATAACGACAGGGCACGCATTGAAACGCTGCTTGCTGAGATGCTGGCGCGGCGCGACCATTGGTTGCGCCATATGCATGGCAGAACAAGAGATGAGCTGGAAACATCACTGAGAAATTCACGACGTAGCGCACTCCAGCATGTTTCCGGGTTATTTCCACAGGCTATGCAGACCGAGTTGCTTGAATTGGCGCGCTATGCGGCGGCAAATCTTATTTCTGAGAGTAAACCATCAACGATCACTATCTGCGACGGGCTGGATGCAGTAGCGGCGGCGGATGTCGAACACTGGGGCGGTATCGCTGAGTTGTTACTGACAAAAGATGGAAGCTGGCGCAAAACAGTGACAGCCGCTCAAGGCTTTCCACCCGGAAAAACCAAAATCGAAAAGGACGAGGCGAGGGTATGGAAGAATCGCCTGGAAATCCTGATTGATTTACTGAGTTCAGATGATACGTTGCGGCAAGCTCTGCATGATATGCGCCAACTCCCTCCGCCCGGTTATTCCGATAAACAGTGGGAAATATTAGGCGCAATAACAAGATTGTTGCCATACGCCGTGGCACAACTGAAAATAATTTTTCAAGCAAGCGGTAAGGTGGATTTCTCAGAAGTGGCTCAGGGCGCGCTGCTTGCGTTGGGCGATTCCGAATTGCCGACAGATCTGGCGTTAGCATTGGATTATCGCATCAAGCATTTGTTGATTGATGAGTTCCAGGATACTTCAATCAGTCAATTCAAATTGATTGAGAAGCTTACCGCAGGCTGGGAAGCAGGGGATGGGCGCAGCTTATTTGCCGTGGGTGATCCAATGCAATCCATTTACCGGTTCCGTGAAGCTGAAGTGGGGCTTTTTTTACAAGCGCGTAACGCCGGTATTGGCCATCTTGTTTTGCAGCCGATTACGCTCAGAGCAAATTTCCGTTCACAACAGGGAATTATTGATTGGGTTAATTCGACTTTTGCACAAATCATGCCCGGTTACGAAGATATTGCAACCGGTGCTGTGACCTATACCCCCTCAATTGCGACACATCCGATACTTGCGGGTAAGGCGGTGAATGTATATCCCCTGCTTGAAAAGAATTATGTGGCAGAGGCGCGGCAAGTTATTGAGATCATTCTGCAAACGCGACGTGATAATCCAACAGATACGGTTGCCGTTTTAGTGCGCAATCGCAGGCATTTAAGTGAAATCGTTAAGCAAATAAAAGCAGTTGGTTTGCGTTTTCGTGCCATTGAAATTGAAGTACTGCACCACAAATCGGTAGTGCAGGATTTACTGGCGCTTACCCGTGCATTAATAAACCCGGCCGATCGTCTTGCCTGGTTTGCTTTGTTACGAGCGCCCTGGTGCGGTCTTTCGCTCAAAGATATTGACGCGCTGACAGGGAAAGATGATCGCGGTGTCTATAGAAAAGAAGCGACCGTGTGGGGATTGATGTGTGATGAAACTCATTGGCATACCGTTTCGACCGATGCAATGATGCGCATGCGCCGGATACGGGAAACACTGAAGCTTTGCTTGGCTAACCGGCAGCGTCAATCATTGCGTATGATGATTGAATCAGTGTGGCAAGCACTGGGTGGTCCAGCATGTATGAATCCGGCTGCAAGAGAGAAAGATCACATTGCAAATGATCTGATGGATGTGATGATTTATCTGGATTATCTTGAAGGTCAAGAAGAGGCCGGCGATATTCAAGACTTGATCGGCTTTGAAGAAGGATTGAATAAACTGTATGCATCGCCTGATTTGGATGCGGATGATACCTTGCAGATCATGACGATTCACAAAGCTAAGGGGCTTGAATTTGACACGGTGATTGTGCCCGGGCTTGATCGAGTGCCGCGCAATCATGATAAACGATTGCTGAAGTGGATGGAGCAGCCACACAATGAGATTGTCGATGAAACGAATGTGACAGCCTCGGATTTACTCCTTGCGCCCATTCAGGAAACGGGATTGGAAATTGATCCAATCTATATGTGGATGGAAAAGCTTGACCGGAATAAGGAGGATTATGAAGTAGACCGCTTGCTTTATGTTGCTGCAACACGTGCTAAGAAATTTTTGCATTTGCTGGGTAATGTCAGTGTGACTCCGGGTATTGATGGAAAAATCATACCTAAAAAACCGGTGGCGAGTTCGCTGTTATGCAGACTTTGGCCGGTGGTGCAATCGATCTATGTCGATGCAACAGAAAGGGATACAACATTTAAGTATTGTCAGCCGGAAGAGAATGAAAGTGAGACAAACGTCAAGGTTATTTGCAATCAGGGTATTTACAGGCTGAAATCAGCATGGATTTTACCTGGTGCCCCGGAATCAGTTGTGTGGCAACAGCCTTATAACAATAAAGGAATACAAGAAGAAATAGAATTTTCTTGGGTGAGTGAAGCGGCTCGCCATGTAGGCAATGTAGTCCATCGATGGTTACAGCAAATTGCAGAAGATAAACTGTACGGATGGAACACTGCACGTATACAAAAGATGCAAGATCAATTTAGGCGGAATTTGTTGGCTAGCGGTATGAGCGGAAATAATAAGGAAATGGAATATGCGGTTGAACGCATAAATTCAGCGTTGACCAATGCAATCAATGATAAACGCGGGCAATGGATTTTAGGAGCTCACCCACTTGCGCAAAATGAGTTGAAAATCACGGGTATCATTAATGGTGAGTCAATGAGCTGGGTGATTGATAGAACTTTCTGTGATTCCGATGGAACACGGTGGATTATAGATTATAAAACAAGCAGTCACGAGGGTTCGGATATGCAGGGTTTTCTTGATCGTGAACAGATGCGCTATCAGCATCAACTGAATCGTTACGCAATGCTCATGCAACAAATAGATCCACGGCCAATAAGATTGGGGGTTTATTTTCCATTAATTCGTGGTTGGCGGGAGTGGTGAAAATCGAGTAGGGCTAACTGGAAAAATTTTCTAAATGAAATACAATTTTTCCATTAGCAATAAGAATATATTTGGATAAAATGATAAAAAATTTGTAAATTTTTTGTGAAATAAATTCTTTTTTTAATCCTTGTGAACAAAGGGGAAATGAGTTGATGATGGGCATAAATCCCTGGGATTGGGTA
>CAKKRO010000151.1 GCA_919902625.1 Nitrosomonadaceae bacterium | reverse complement strand
ATACCTTGTATTTGTTTTGCATTCAATCCAAGATGTTGACATAAACGAAACAGTCTCCAACCACTATTGAATACACTATGATCATTATTGTTCTCAGCCATTGGGCTGAACTGCCACGTCCACATTAAATCAGCAAGTTCTTGCCATTCGGATTGTTTGTGCCGTTCAGAGCCCGCACGGAGGAGAAGATCTTTAGCCAAGTACGTAAGGTACTCCGGCAATTCACCTTGATACAATTGTTTGCGTACCATAAATTCCGAAAGATTTTTTCGGAAATAATATTGCAGGGTTCCTAATTTTGCTTCAATTTTCCAATTTTCCTGACATGCTTGATTAAGCCATAATCTATCCAGTGTTAAGCGAATAGCCAAATAGTCTGCCAAGTGCAAATCGGCATTATTTTCAGTATGATATCCCGGATGATGCTGCCGCCAGTTGATTAACCCAGACCATCCAGGTAATTCAAGGGCGAGCCGACGCAAATAGCCTTCCCACTTTTCCTCAGGTATTTCCAGCTTAGTCAGTTGCATGATGATGCAATCAATCGCATCTTCAGGTATTTCGGTAATGATTTGTTGCCAGCCCGGCAAGTCATGCAAAAAAGAATTTGCGTCATATTGCACCGTTGACCGCCAAGCCAAATATAATCCAAACTCACTGCGGTTAGGTAATTGCCAAGCCGCAACACCTTCATCCATTACTGATGCACAAATACGTATCAATTGGGGACGAATAGAGACAAGAATGTCTATTCCACTCAATGCCATTACAAAACCACGAAGCGTTATAGTGTCGCCAATTTCATTTAGCATTTCATCCAGCTTGTTATTCGCTGCTTGACGCACTTTCTGATGAATATTACTGCTTGGATTATTGGAGCGTATTTTTTCCAACCAAACTTCAGCCTGATCTCTCGATAGATCAAGCATGTTTTCAGGATGTAATATCGATTGCTCCAGTTTTAGTTTGCTTAAGATACTTTCCCAAAGTGATTGGATCACATGAGTTTCTTCAGTAACGTCATCTCCCAATATTTGGTTGCGTATTTGACTGGGAACATCTGTTTGAAATTTATTTAGTGCATTTAACTCTTCTATTTGCCATTTCAATTGACTAGTAGTAATTGCACCAAGTTCATACAACAGCGCAACACGATAAATATCTTTTCGTGTAATGTTTAAGCC
>CAKKRO010000150.1:10599-11783 GCA_919902625.1 Nitrosomonadaceae bacterium | reverse complement strand
TGATGGTGCCCAGAAGAGGACTCGAACCTCCACACCCGAAGGCACATGGACCTGAACCATGCGCGTCTACCAATTCCGCCATCTGGGCAGAGGCAACCTGATCAGGTTGCCAAAGAACGCGTAATTCTATAGGAAATCACTGTTTTGTCAAATAAGAAGAATCAAAAACTGCGTAATCTGGACCCTTATCTCAAGCGCGAGAAAACGCGCTACGAACACCCGCTGCCCAGCCGGGAATATGTTTTGCAGATTTTAAAGCAACAGGGAATCCCGACTGCCGAGCATGCTTTACATCAATTGCTGGATATCACCCAGCAAGAAGAAGAGCTTTTCAATCGCCGCTTGACGGCGATGATTCGCGAAGGGCAGATTTTCCGTAACCGCAAAGGTGACATTTGCGTGATGGAAAAACTGGATCTGATCAAAGGGAAGGTTCAGGGTCACGCGGATGGATTCGGTTTTCTGATCCCCGATGACGGCAGTCCGGATTTGTACCTGAGCGCCAAGGAGATGCATAAGGCGTTGCATGGCGACCAGGTGTTAGTGCGTGAAATTGGATTGGATCGGCGCGGACGCCGGGAAGCCGCTATCGTGGAAGTGCTGGAATATACCAATACCCAATTGGTGGGTCGGTTACATATCGATCACGGCATTCTGTTTGTAGTGGCTGAAAATAAACGGATCAGCCAGGATATTCTGATACCCAAGGAACATTCCCTGAAAGCCAAGGCAGGCCAGATTGTCATGGTGGAGATTATCCAGCAGCCTAATAAACAATCACAGCCCATCGGCAAAATTATTGAGATCCTTGGAGATTACACAGCTCCCGGGATGGAAATCGAGATCGCTTTACGCAAACATGACCTTCCCTATGTATTTTCCCCCGAGATTGAAAAACTCTCGGCCAAATTTCCTAAAAATGTATTAAAAAAAGAACTGACGGGGCGCAAAGATATCCGTCACTTACCGCTAGTCACCATCGACAGCGAGACGGCCCGGGATTTTGACGATGCGGTCTATTGCGAAAAAGAGGGTGAAGGATACCGGCTCTATGTGGCCATTGCGGATGTCAGTCACTATGTCAGGCCGAATGATGCCATTGATCAGGAAGCGTTTAACCGGGGAAATTCAGTCTATTTTCCACGCCGCGTCATTCCCATGCTGCCCGAAGCGCTGTCGAATGA
>CAKKRO010000150.1:0-10499 GCA_919902625.1 Nitrosomonadaceae bacterium | reverse complement strand
CATTTCGGATTGGCCTATGACTCCTACACGCACTTTACTTCCCCCATTCGCCGCTACCCTGATTTACTGATCCATCGTGCAATCAAGGCAGTGCTCAACGGGAAAACTTATCAGCCTGGAGATTGGGATGAGTTGGGCAAACACTGCTCACTGACCGAACGGCGCGCCGACGAGGCAACCCGGGATGTTGAATCCTGGTTAAAGTGTTTTTACATGCAGGATAGAATCGGCGAATGTTTCGACGGCGTAATCAGCAGCGTGACCGGCTTTGGTCTGTTCGTAGCACTGGATAACGTCTATGTGGAAGGGCTCGTCCATATTTCAGAGTTGCCGAGTGATTATTTTCATTTCGATGCCATCAAGCATGTTTTATTGGGCGAACGTAGCGGCAAACAATACCGCCTCGGCGACCGGTTGCGTGTCAAACTGGTGCGTGTTGATCTGGAAACCAGCAAAATCGATTTTGTATTAGCTGAGCCGGATAAAAAATCAGGCCGCTCCAGAACAAAGGCCTCATCCAAAAGCAAGAAATCGCTCTAGAACCTGAAATTGCTTTAAAATACCGCCATTCCATTGGCCTGTTAAATCCGGCAGACTCCGGGCTGGGAAACCAGAACCCGGCAGTAGTACGCTTCTATATTCAATAGCTCTTATGTTAAGCGATGCTTAACAATATTTTCAGACTTATTAGGAATTATGTCCAGCACCCGCCTTATTTTCGGCTTTCATGCGGTTACCAGCCGTTTACGGCAGAATCCGGATAGCATCAAAGGGATATTCATTGACGCCACGCGCAGCGATCAACGGGTACGCGGTTTAATTAACCTTGCCGAAACCCAGAAAATTCATTGGGTGACTTGTGAAGGATCAAGACTGACAAGCATGGCCGGTAACGATCGCCATCAGGGCGTCGTGGCCAACATCGATATTACGCGCAGTTATGTCGACATCAACGATGTGCTGGATACGCTGACTGAGCCGGCACGGCTGTTGATACTGGACGGCATTCAAGATCCGCACAATCTGGGCGCCTGCTTACGTGTCGCCGATGCGTTTGGTGTGCATGCCGTGATCGCACCGAAAGACCGGGCAGTCGGATTGACCTCAACGGTTTATAAAGTTTCCAGCGGTGCCGCAGATACCGTACCCTACATTGCTGTTACCAATTTATCCCGCACCTTAAAGCAATTAAAGGAACAGGGAATATGGATTATTGGCACGGCAGAGAATGCAGATCATGACTTGACGAATTTCCAAATTAAAGGGGCTGTTGCCTGGGTATTCGGCGCTGAAGAGAAAGGGCTGCGACGCTTGACGCGCGAGGCCTGCGACCAGTTAGTGCGTATTCCGATGCTGGGCAGCGTGGAGAGTTTGAATGTTTCTGTCAGTGCGGGTATTTGCCTTTTTGAAACACATCGTCAACAGTCTGTGGTTTGATTGATGCACCTGATAAAATGGATTGCATGTTCCAAACCAGAACAACCTATATTATGCCGTGTAATCCGGTTTAATAAAAATATCGATATTGCTTATTCTTAACCATGACACCATCTGTTCATCCCAATTTTAAAACACACTTTGCTGAACTTCTCCACCAGGCAGCCAGCCACATAACAACGCTGGACACCTCAATCCGTATTGAGCTAGCGCGTACCAAACAAGCGGATCATGGCGATTATTCCTGCAATCTGGCCATGCAATTGGCGAAAACGCTGCGTAAAAGCCCCCGCGAAGTCGCTCAATTATTGATCGACAAAATACCCGCCTCTCCTTACTTGGAAAGAATTGAAGTGGCAGGTGCAGGATTTATCAACTTGTTCCTCAAGCATTCCGCCAAGCAACAATACCTGCATTCCATTTTACAAAGCCAGGCTGAATTCGGTAACTGTCACTTTGGCCAGGGAAGAAAGGTTCAAGTGGAATTTGTTTCAGCGAATCCAACCGGTCCATTGCATGTCGGCCATGGCCGTGGCGCTGCCATTGGCGCCAGTCTTGCCAATATACTGACAGCGGCTGGTTTTAACGTATCGCGTGAATTCTATGTGAATGATGCGGGACGGCAGATGGATATCCTGACGCTTTCCACCTGGTTGCGTTATCTGGAACTCAATCACATTCACGTTCCTTTCCCAGAGAATGCTTACCAGGGCGGCTATGTCAAAACCATGGCGCAACTGATATTCCAGGCGCATGCAGAACGCTATGTGCATCACCCTGACTTATTGCTCGAAGGCATTCCAGCAAACGCTCATGCAACAGCCACCCATACGGATGAACAACTGGATCAACTGATTGCCAATGCAAAAAACATACTGGGACAGGATTATGCGTATATTCACAATTTTGTGCTGACAGAACAATTGGGGGATTGCCGCAATGATTTGATGGAATTCGGCGTGGAATTCGATACCTGGTTTTCAGAACAATCATTGTTTGATAATGGCCTTGTCGCACACACCATTCAATTGCTTGAGCAGAAACATTACTTATATCAGCAGGATGGAGCCATCTGGTTTCGTTCAACGGATTTTGGGGACGAGAAAGATCGTGTGGTGCAAAGAGAAAATGGGCAGTTCACCTATTTCGCTTCGGATATTGCTTACCATCTCAACAAATTCGAACGTGGTTTTGAACAAGTCATCAATATCTGGGGTGCCGATCACCATGGCTATATCGCCCGGGTAAAAGGTGCTTTACAGGCATTGGAATTGGATCCGGCAAAACTGGAAATTTTACTGGTACAGTTTGCAGTGCTCTATCGTGATGGAAAAAAGGCCCCCATGTCTACGCGCTCAGGTGAGTTCGTCACACTGCGGGAATTACGCCAGGAAGTCGGCAAGGATGCCGCGCGTTTCTTTTATGTCATGCGCAAGAGCGATCAACATCTGGATTTTGATTTGGATCTGGCCAAATCGCAAAGCAACGATAATCCGGTCTATTATGTACAGTATGCGCATGCCCGGGTTTGCAGTGTACTGGCGCAATGGGATGGAGATGTAGCTCTCCTGGCTAAAGCTGATACGGATGCATTGTCCAGTCCTGCCGAGCTTGCTTTACTGCAAAAACTGATTGATTTTCCTGACACAGTGGAAATGGCTGCCAAAGAATTTTCGCCGCATCTCATTGCCTTTTACCTCAGGGAACTGGCGAGCGAGTTTCATAGTTACTATAATTCGACTCGTTTCCTGGTACCTGAAATCCCATTGCTTCACGCCCGGCTGGCACTGATTGCATCCATCCGGCAGATATTAAATAATGGTCTCAGGTTACTCGGTGTCGACGCACCTGATAAAATGTAACCGAATTAATGTAAAGGATATTCATGAGCCGAGATTATAAGACCCGCAAACCTTCAAAACCCACTAAAGAAAGTGGCGGTTCAACATTCTGGGGGGGATTCGTTGGTTATGCGCTGGGTCTTGCGAGTGCAATTGGTATCTGGATGTATCTTAACCACACACCCAGTCCATTCTTATCTACTGAGAAAGTCACCAGTTCAGCGGAAAAAAATGTGGCTCGCCCAACACCTGATCCAATCACGGCTCCAGAAAAATCCACTCATGAAGAACCATCGAGTCCGGTTGAAGAAAAGCCCCGATTTGATTTTTATAAAATACTTCCCGGTATTGAAGAACCAGAAGTTGATCAGATATTCGGACAAGCGGTTGAACAACCCTCTCACCCACAAATTATCGCCAAGAGTCCGGAAAGTAACAATAAACCTACTGAGACTGTACAATCGCCTGTCTTAACCCAACCAAGCGCCAACCGAGCTGAAACTCCTCAACAGTCTGCTGCAATTCATCCCCAGCATCATTCAGCAGAAATTGTACCTGTACCCCACCAGCCTGCAGTACCGCAAGCCAGGATCAGCAGTCCGGCAGAAAAATACTTTCTTCAGGCCGGGTCATTCAGAAGAAGTGATGAAGCAGAAAACATGAAAGCAAGGCTCGCATTACTCGGCATACTGTCATCCACCCAACCCATTGATTTGGCAGAAAAGGGAATTTGGCATCGCGTGCGTATCGGCCCTTTTACCAACAAAGAAGATATTGATGAAATAAGCGCCTCCTTAAAAGAAAATGGGATAGACGCTCAATTTGTTCAAGTACGTTAAAATATTTCCGCCCAACAGAAATTGATTTAAGGAGTTAAAATGAATCGATATAAATCTCTCGCAGCTTTCTTCTTATTGTTGTTGAGTGTTGGTTTAATCCACAGTTCAAATGTACGTGCCGATATCGTTGAAGGCAAAGACTATACTATCCTGACCAACCCGCAGCCCACACAGGATAGCAACACGATCGAGGTGTTAGAGTTTTTCTGGTATGGCTGCCCGCACTGCAACAGCCTGCATCCCCATCTTAAAACCTGGCTGATTCATCTTCCCAGTGATGTGAGTTTCCGCTATGTGCCCGCGATTCTCCGCGCTAACTGGGTATCTGCTGCGAAAATATTTTATACGATAGAAGCCATCGGTATAACGGATACTTTGCACGATAAAGTCTATGACGCGATTCACCGTAACAAGATCGATTTAAATAATGAATCTGTTTTATTGGACTGGATTGAGAAACAAGGTATCGACAGAAAGAGGTTTGAAGACACTTATCATTCTTTTGCCGTGCAAAATCAGGTGGCAAGATCCACGCAGATGACCCGCCAGTATCAACTCACGGGGGTTCCTGCGCTGGTTATTAATGGAAAGTATCTCACCAGCGGTAGAATGGGCGGCACACCGCAAGATACTATTACGACATTGGAATTGCTCATTGAAAAAGCACGGGAAGAAAGAAAATAAAAATATCCTGTACACATGGATTCACTCTCACCCATTGTGATAAAAAACGTCTGATTAACTTTACATTCCAGATGAAACATTAATGGCAACAAACAGGATAATTTTTGGAGCAGGTTGCTTTTGGGGGGTAGAAGCGGCCTTTCGTCGCATCAAGGGAGTTATTAACGTCACTTGCGGTTATTCTGGCGGGCATACTGACAATCCAACTTATGAGTCTGTTTGCACCAATACCACCGGCCATGTAGAAGTGGTTCTGGTGGAATATGATCCGGCAGAAACAGCCTTAGAAACATTACTGGATCATTTCTGGAACTGCCATAATCCAACGACTCAGGATCGGCAAGGTTTTGACATCGGAACACAATACCGTTCGGTTATCTTCTTTTTCACACCAGAACAAGAAATGATCGCCCAAGAATCAATGAATAGATTACAGAACAGTCGACGCTGGCAACATCCTGTTGTAACAAGAATTTTACCTGCCAGTCAATTTTATGACGCTGAGGAATATCATCAGGATTATTTCAGGAAGCATGGTATTCATTAACATTTTTATCAATTAACCTTTCATTGTGCCGATAATGAAAAAGCACAGAATGTGTTAAATCCTTATAGCCATCACAATAAAAAACCTGATATTTCTTAAAATCACGGAATATTTTACCCCTATACACTATCGATTTTCTTAGAAAAAATATTACGATGGCGCCCATTCACTCACCCTATACCTCTAAAGACCCATCAAATCTCTCCGGGATTGCGGCAACAAAAAATGATGATACAAAAACTTTAAGAGCACGGTTGGTCGAGGCCATCACTAATGATCCGGATCTCCCGGCGCTCGGCAACTCCATATCACGTATCGTGCAGCTGTCATCATCGGATGACCAATCTATTCGACAGTTAGCTTATTTTGTATTATCAGATGTCTCATTAACTCAAAAGATCCTGCGCTTATCAAATTCTGTCGCCTATAGATCCGTCTCTAATACAGCCGTCACCAGCATTACCAAGGCTATATTCCTGCTGGGTTTTAATTCGGTTAAAACCTGTGCTTTAGCCATGCTCCTGGTTGATGGAATATCTGGGAAACGTGCGGAACATGTCCGCATAGAATTAATCCATGCCTTGGCTGCCAGCATGATGAGCCGTGAGCTTGCCAAGCTCAGTTATTTTAAAGATGCTGAAGAAATTGCTGTTGTTGCCTTATTCAAAAACCTCGGATATTTATTGCTTGCTGCTTATGATCATGATCTTTATCAGAAAATCATGATGCTTATCAAGCAAGGCACGCACACACCCAGGCAAGCATCCATGCAAGTATTGGAATTTAACCTCGATACATTTACCGAAACTATTTTAGAAGAATGGAATATTCCTGTCAGTATCATTCAGGCATTTAAAAACAAGCCCTCAGGTATTTTGAATGCTCCAAGAAACAAACAAGAGTGGATGCAACAAGCAGCGGAATTAAGTGAAAAAGCCACACCCTTTGTTTTGGAAAATATCAAACCGGAAGATTCTGAAGCTAAAAATAAGCTGCTCACACGTTTTGGCAAAGCGCTTAATCTGGATAAATCCAAGCTGGACCAGTTGATCATTGATGCTACTGAAGAAACCCGCGCACTCCTGATCAATGTAAATCTGCTCTCTGCAGATCACCACAAAAAAATTAGTGCGGATACAACCCATACAGAATTTGATATCGCGATAGAAGAAGACTTGCTCAGCGAACTGGTTTTTGATACTGATGAAGCCGATAGCCCGCAGATCACGCAACGTTATCCAAGCGGCAAACCCTATAATGCGCCCATATTATTATTGACCGGGGTCCAGGATGTGGCCGAAATCATGGCTTCCGGCGATTATAAACTCGATGATCTGGTCATGTTAGTTCTAGAGACTTATTATAATAGCCTGGGCTTCCGTTTCATCACCCTGTGTCTAAGAGACTCGAAACTGAACCTGTTCCGTGCGCGTAGCTCTCTCGGGAAAAATAATCTGGAGTATCAAAAAGCTTTTAACTTTCCGGCTACACTGTCTACTGACTTGTTTCATCTTGCGATGGAAAGGAATGTGGATTTATTGATTTCAGATGCTTTCACACCCAAAGTTCGTAGACTCATGCCAGAATGGCATTTGGATCTGTTACCTGATGCGCGTAGCTTCATCGTACTCCCTCTGGTAATCAACAAAAAACCAATCGGCCTGTTTTATGCTGACCGTGAATTAGAAGCGCCCGAAGGCACGACAGCAGAAGAAACAAGGCTAATCAAAACTCTCAAGGGTCAAATACTGACCGCTTTGAATTCAAAATAAGATACTGGTCACACAGAGAACAGGTGCAAAATGACTAAAACTACAGGTTGCTTATTTATTATCAGCGCACCCTCTGGTGCCGGGAAAACCAGCCTGGTCAGAACGCTGCTCCAGTCAGATCTCGATCTTAGCCTATCCATCTCACATACCACCCGCCCGCCACGTTCTGAAGAAGTTAATGGGCGTGATTATCATTTTGTGAGTGAAGAAACATTCAGGCAAATGCTTGCCGGTGGAGAGTTTCTGGAAAATGCAGAAGTCTATGGCAATCTTTACGGCACCTCTCAGAAATGGATCAATGAAGCCATGGCATCCGGGCAAGATATCATGCTCGAAATAGACTGCCAGGGAGCAAAGCAAGTCCATCAGATTTTTCCTCAATCCATCGGAATCTTCATTCTTCCTCCATCGGCTGATGCACTGGCAACACGATTAAAAACGCGCGCGCAGGATAATGCAGAAGTCATTCGGGAGAGACTCGCCGCAGCCCGTGAAGAAGTCAGCCATATCAGTGAGTTTGATTATGTTATTATTAACAATAAGCTGGAGGATGCACTCAGTGATCTGGTCTGCATCATCAAAGCTGAACGCTTAAAAAAAGAACGGCAACTGGCAAAGCATCATTCATTAATTACTGAACTGTCCGTACCAGCCTCTCGATAAATAGCATCGTTTTTTATCACTTTGTTGTAAAATCTGTTATCCATCCTAAATACATAACCTAATCGAGATAAATACCATGGCACGAATTACCGTTGATGATTGCTTAAAAAGAATTCCCAATAGATTTGATATGACTCTGGTTGCTACAACACGCGCCAGGCAATTGGCTATCGGCTCAGCACCTATGGTGGAACCTGCTCGCGACAAGCCGACTGTTATAGCCCTGCGTGAACTGGCTCAGGGAAAAATAGATCTCGACATCCTCAATCTGAAAAACATGTAATGTTCATGCAGGATTCTTAACGTATTGCTATGCATTGATCGGCTGGTTTGATTGTTGATGATAAGGCTATGGGCTTAAAAACATTATCAACGCATAGCATCATCATTTTTTTCCATATTAAGAAAAGTCACAGAATTAACCAAACGCTACGTCACTTTTCTTCATTCCAGGTAAATCCCGGCATATAATCGGTTCAAGGGGTTTAACAACTATCCAATCTACGATCGACAGCTTTGCCCCATTTACTCTAAGCCCACCAAACTCTATGTCTGAAGCAGAGCTTTTATTTTCTGAAACAACCCAATATCTTAAACCGGAAGATATTGCCCAACTGAGAAGTGCTTATTCATTTGGACAGGGAGCTCATTCGGGGCAATTCAGGAAATCAGGTGAACCCTATATCTCTCACCCATTGGCAGTAGCCAGAATTCTAAGCAAACTGCATCTTGATGCGCCTACTCTGACAGCCGCTTTATTACATGATGTCGTAGAAGATACCGATATCTCCAAAGCTGAAATCAGTGAAAGATTTGGTGAACCAGTGGCGGAACTGGTGGATGGTGTTTCCAAGCTCGATAAAATTGAATTCCAGACACAAGAAGAAGCACAAGCTGAGAATTTCCGTAAGATGCTGCTGGCCATGGCGCGGGATGTCCGTGTCATCCTCATCAAGCTGGCTGATCGATTGCATAATATGCAGACTCTTGAAGCCATGCATCCTATAAAACAGCGCAGCATTGCCCGCGAGACACTTGAAATTTACGCACCCATCGCGCATCGCTTAGGGCTCAATAATATCTACCAGGAATTACAGGAGCTGGGTTTTCGTTATTCTTATCCCATTCGCTATAAAGTGCTGGTGAAAGCAACCAAAGCAGCGCGCGGCAATCGCCGCGAAATTGTCGGGAAGATTCTTGAAGCCATCAATCTTAAACTAAAAGAAGCAGGATTGAACGCGGAAGTCACTGGACGCGAAAAACATCTTTATAGCATTTATATGAAGATGGTAGAAAAACATTTATCATTTTCCGAGGTTCTTGATATCTATGGTTTTCGTGTCATTGTAAAAGACATTCCGTCATGCTATGTCGCATTAGGCACGTTGCACAGCTTATATAAACCAATCCCTGGTAAGTTTAAGGATTATATTGCAATCCCAAAAAACAATGGCTACCAATCACTACACAGCACCTTGCTCGGACCATTTGGTATACCGATAGAAATACAGATCCGTACTGCTGAGATGCACCGGATTGCTGAAAACGGGGTGGCTTCACACTGGCTTTATAAAAGCTCGGATGCAGATTTCAATGATTTGCACCTGAAAACCAGCCAATGGCTGCAAAGCTTACTGGAAACACTCAGTGGCTCTACGGATTCCCTTGAGTTTCTGGAACACCTTAAAATTGATTTGTTTCCAGGCGATGTTTATGTATTCACGCCTCAAGGAAAAATTTTAACGCTCCCAAGAGGATCAACTGCCGTCGATTTTGCCTATGCAGTACATTCTGATGTGGGTAACTGTTGTGTTGCGGTTAAGATTGATGGTGAGAATGCGCCCCTGCGTACTAAACTTAAAAGTGGCGACCGTGTAGAAATTGTCACGGCTCCCTACGCCAGACCTAATCCATCCTGGTTAAGTTATGTAGCAACCGGAAGAGCACGCTCACATATTCGTCACTTCCTCAAAACCATCCAATATGACGAATCGGTTAAACTGGGTGAACGCATGTTAAATCAGGCACTGCTGTCTTTTAATATCAATTTGGACACAATCACTGAGGCACAGTGGGAAAAACTAGTTCGTGACAGCGGCGTCAAATCCAAGGAAGAATTACTGGCGGAAATGGCTTTAGGCAAGCAATTTCCTGCTATCGTGGCAAAACGCCTGACATCTCCATTGGAGTCAGTTTTTAGTGAACAGCCGGCGGGTCCAATTGCCATATTGGGAACTGAGGGTCTTACCGTTCAATTTGCCAAATGCTGCCGCCCCATTCCAGGCGATGCCATCGTAGGATTGATTAAGAAGGATCATGGATTAATCATCCATACGCACGACTGCGCAATTATCACCAATAGCCAGAAAAGCTCCGAGAATTACCTGGATGTGGCATGGGGCAAAGACATCTCCAGAACTTTTGAAGCCAGCATCAAAGTAACCGCAGCAAACAAGCAGGGGGTATTGGCTCGAGTTGCTGCTGAAATAGCCAAAGCAGAGTCAAACATTGACGACATTGCGATGGAAGCCGGGGAGGATTACACGCAAATGCGTTTTATCCTGCAAGTTAACAACCGGCATCATCTTGCACAAATCATACGCAGTCTGAGGCAAATCAGGGAAGTCGCCAGAATCAGCCGAATTAAAGGTTAAACATATCCGGCTTCGTCGGTATGTTCCGCTACAAATTTATCAACAAACTCATCGACAAGCAT
>CAKKRO010000149.1 GCA_919902625.1 Nitrosomonadaceae bacterium | reverse complement strand
GTATTACATAAAATAAAAGAACTGGCAGAGACCGTCACCCTCTTCAGGGTGTAACCGGTGATTTTCTGCATGGGTTCTTTCAATCATTCAACATCGGTTTTATATTAACCTTTCATTGAATTGATGTTATTTGATACTCATCACAAAAAGAAAAACATAGATAACTCTGATTATTATTCAGTCACATTCCTTATATTCAAAGAGGCTAATGCACCACTCTGTCAGTATCTGACGAAATAATGACCATATCCTTCTCCCGCCACGGATTATCTATATCCCAGACCTGAACTTGTTTGAGAATCTCACCGATGAATTTATGAAGCTCTGCAGCATTGAGCGTAAAGGTGATTTCAGTCGTTCTGTTTAGATCCAGGAATTCAAGTCTGATTTTCTGATTATCCTCTCCCTGGTCTTCTTTGGTAAAGTTAACCGTATTAATAAGAAAAGCTTCAAGTTGTTTGTTGGGTTGTATCTTTCCATAGGTGGCCGCCACTTTTTGCTGTGAAACTTGATGATAGATCTGATTAATCGCCCACTGCTGCTCGACCGTTTGTGGCATAGAATCAGTGTATTGTTGCGTGAGCCAACCGGGAAGCTGAGCTAATATGCCTTTGAACAATTGGCGCGTCATATTACCCATCAACTGTTTCTTATCCTTACTATTGAATATCAAACTAAGCCTATCTTGCTCTTTGTCATAAAAAGTTGTGATGGAATCTACAATAAATGCCATAAGGGTTCTTTATTTGTGTAATATTTTCTATAGGCTTTACAGTGCTAAAGCAGATCTAAATGTAATAATCCCAGGAGCCTGGAAATTGCAGTTGATCGCTTGAATGGATATTAAACATTGTAATTAAACGTATCAAGCAATAATAAAAATACAAATCTATTTTACTGAATGTCGGCTTTGATGATAAAACAGTCAAATGGCAAATTTTACTGGGGAAGAATTGATGATTAAGGCATATGCAGCATTTGAAGCAAGTGGAGAGCTCCAACCCTTTGAGTATGATCCAGGCCTATTGGGCGCCCACGACGTTGAAATAGCCATTGAACACTGCGGCATTTGTCATAGTGATTTGAGTATGCTGCATAATGAGTGGGGAATTACCCGCTATCCATTTGTACCCGGTCATGAAATTATTGGCACGATTGCGGCTAAAGGTGATCATGTACATCACTTTCAACTGGGACAGCGAGTTGGCCTGGGTTGGCACGCTGGTTATTGTATGACCTGTCATTCTTGCATGTCCGGCGATCACAATCTTTGCGCGCAGGCGGAATCAACCATTGTAGGCCGTCATGGGGGATTTGCGGATAAAGTCCGTGCTAACGCTGCCAGTGTTGTTGCGCTGCCTAACAGTATTCAGGCTCAAAGTGCGGGGCCTCTTTTTTGTGGCGGGATTACTGTTTTTAATCCTCTCCTGCAATTCAATATTCAGCCTACCGCCAAAGTGGCTGTTATTGGTATAGGCGGTTTAGGACATATTGCCTTACAGTTTCTAAAGGCATGGGGCTGTCAGGTAACTGCTTTTACATCCAGTGATGATAAAAAAATAGAAGCATTGGAGCTAGGCGCACATCAAGTTCTGAATACGCGTAACCCAACTGAGCTTGAAACTGCGGCAAGCCAGTTTGATTTAATTTTATCAACCGTCAATGTAAAGCTCGACTGGAATGCCTACATTGCGACTTTGCGTCCCAAAGGCCGCTTACATTTTGTGGGGGCAACACTTGAACCATTGGATATCGGCGTATTCCCATTAATTGCAGGTCAGCGTTCCATCTCAGGTTCGCCTGCCGGCAGTCCTGCCAGTTTAAAAACAATGCTGGATTTCACCGAACAGCATCATATTCAACCGGTCATTGAAATCTTCCGCTTTGATCAGGTTAATGAGGCATTAGCCAGATTGGCAAGTGGCAAAGCGAAATATCGTATTGTTCTTAGCAATCAATGATGCTGCTTGTTGATCAATAAAAATTCCGGTTTGAGTCATTCTTCATTTCATTCCGGTACAATCTGTCTCGCAATGAGAAGCCAGCCAACTTTTCAACGGAAAGCTCTTTCGCGGTCAGAAAATTGTTTTTATAGTTAGCCATTACCCAGTTGTTGTGGATTATCAGCGCCAATCCCAGCAGTATTAAGCTTATTAACGGATTCTTCATTTTTTAACCCCAGTGCCTTACCTTATTGCAGTTTCTTAATTGCTCCCAGAATTGTTTCAAGTCGTCTTAATTTCCCCACAACCTCGGGCGCAGGCAGCGGTTTACTAAAATAAAACCCTTGGTAATGTTTGCATCCTTGTTGCTTGAGAAAAGCAATCTGCTCTTTGGTTTCCACTCCTTCAGCGACTATCTGCATATTAAGACTGCGAGCCATGGCAATAATAGCCGTAACAATCGCTGCATCATTCTCATCCATTGTAATATCCCGCACAAAAGAGCGATCAATTTTAAGTGTATCAATTGTATAGTGCTTCAAGTAACTTAAATTGGAATAACCGGTACCAAAATCATCTATCGATATTTTAAATCCCATCGCGCTTAATTGATGTAACGTCTCGTTCACCTCATAGACATTCTCAGCCAACATGCTTTCAGTAATCTCCAATGTCAAGGAACTTGCCGAGACATTGGTTTGTTCCAGAATAGATGCCACATCTTGTACAAAGCGTTTCTTCTGGAATTGTTTAGTAGAAAGATTGATGGCGATCCTGGGCACATCAAGACCTTGATCTTGCCATACTTTTAATTGCTCGCATGCCGATTTAATAACCCAATCCCCTATGGGCAAGATCAGGCCTGTTTCTTCGGCCAGGCTGATGAACTGATCCGGTGAAACCAGTCCATTTTCTGGATGTTGCCAACGCAACAGCACTTCCAGGCTGACCAGATGATTAGTTTCCATATCAACAATTGGCTGGTAATACAACGTCAGTTCATTATTTCTCACAGCTTTGTGCAAGTCATTACCCAGTTCGTGTTTCTCTTGAACCAGACGATCCATTTCTACAGAATAAAACTGATAGTTACTCCGCCCTTTCGCTTTTGCATGATACATCGCCAGATCACTATGTTTAAGCAGCGTATCGGCATCCTGCCCATCGCTGGGATACAAGGCAATTCCGATACTGCAATCAATATGCAATACCTGTCCATTGATTTGATAGGGCAGTGCCAATGTACTCAGTATCTTTTGCGCAATAACCTCAACATCAGTGATATCTATAATGTGCGTCAATATGACGATAAATTCATCCCCTCCCTGACGGGATGCCGTATCTTCACTGCGTATACTGGATAAAAGCCTCATCGCCACTTCTTTCAGCAAAAGATCCCCCAAACCATGGCCGAGGGTATCATTGACCATTTTAAAATGATCCAGGTCTATAAATAAAACCGCCGAGATATTGCGATAGCGCTGATTATGCGCTAATGCTTGCGACAGCCTGTCTTGCAACAAAAGCCGGTTCGGCAGCCCTGTCAGTACATCGTGACTTGCCATGAAACTAATATGTTGTTTCAACTGGCTACGTTCAAGCCATAAACGAAAATCATCCACTATATAATTGATAAGGTTCTGTTCATCCGGCAGCATAAATGGCCGTTCATCTGTGTAGAAAACCTGCAGTTGGCCACAAACATCTCCATTTACCTTAATCTTCGCAAAAATTCCTTGAGTAAGACCTTCGTTGTAATTCTGTGATGTATAGTGCTGATCGTAAAGATCAATTGCGCAGGCGGCATAATCAGGAAACTGCATCGCTGGAATCAGATGTTTAAAAATCAGTTTACAAAGTTCGCCAACAGAAACATCTTGCTCCATCTCGCGCCGGATTGCATACAAGCAGACTCTCTCCTTTAACCGTTCCCGCAAAATCAATTCCTTTTGTTTACGTGCGGTAATATCCACCCTGACCGATATGTAGCGAATCACTCGCCCGTTATTGTCTTTAAGCGGAACAATGGTCGAGTCTACCCAATACAAACCGCCATTCTTTCTCCGGTTACAAATTTCTTTATGCCAAACTTTTCCATTAGCAATGGTTTCCCACATCTCAATAAAGAAAGCTTTTGGGTGAGTTCCTGAATTCAGGATACGATGATCCTGACCTATTAACTCAGACCGGTTGTACCCACTGATCTCACAAAACCGGTCATTGGCTTCAATAATCCGCCCGGAGCGATCACTGACAGAAACCAGCGCGAGTTGTCCGATCGCCTCAAGATAGGTAGTCAGTTCAGCATTAGTCGTCTGCAGTTCTTCATAAAGCAATTTCAATTTGGCTTTGGAAGTGATCAAATCTTCATTGCTCGACTGTAATTCCCTATTGGTCGACAGCAATTCTTCATTGGTCGACTGAAGCTCTTCATTACTTGTTCTGAGTTCTTCCTGTGAAGTTTGCATCTCTTCGTGAGTCGCCTGGATTTCTTCCCGGGCAAGTTGAAGCTCAGTCATCAATGATGCCAATGTGACTTCTTTTATTTGGTCGGGTAAAACATTCTTTTGTTTTAATTCCACATAATTCTCAGAAAATATCTGATTTCTTGACGATTGCAATAATTCTTCCAGATCTTTTACTGGATTCCTCCTGGCAGTTGAACCAAAAGAATAAAAATCCTGAATCAGACCTCGTTCTTTCTTCGACACTCCATTATCAAGACTTTTGTATATCGCTAAACTACGTTCGACGGGAACAAATAGATCGGGAAAACTATCTATTGATTCCGCAGTACCTAATAACAAGAATCCGTCTGGATTCAAGGCATAATAAAATAAAGGCAATAATTTTTTCTGTAATTCACGATCCAGATAAATGAGTAAATTGCGGCAAGACAGGATATCCAGTCTGGAAAACGGAACATCGGTAAGAACATTCTGCGGAGCAAATATCACCATTTCACGTATTTCATTACAAATTTGATAACCATTCTCATATTTAATGAAAAACCTGTTTAAACGTTCCGATGAAATATGTTGAGTGATATTGGCGGGATAAAAAGCTTGCCGCGCTTTGATGATGGCATCCTGAGCAAGATCCGTAGCGAATATTTTTACTGAGTACTGATCTTGCAATTCGCTCTGCTCCAGAACTTCCTGGAGGAGAATGGCAAATCCATAGGCTTCCTCTCCGGTAGAACAGGCAGGAACCCAGATCCGCAGCGTTTTTCCTCCGGGATTCGCTGCCAGTAAAGACGGAATGATTTTCGTCTCTAGATACTGCCACATTTCCGGGTCACGAAAGAAATGGGTCACATTGATGAGTATCTCTTTGAACAATAAATCCAGTTCTTGTGGATTTATTGTTAGAAAATTAACGTAATCGTCAATTTTATCGATCTGATGTTGCAGCATGCGCCGTTCAATACGGCGATCCAGCGTACTTCTCTTATAATGGGAAAAATCATTGCCCGTCCGTTGATGCAAAAGCGCCATAATCTCACTCATGGCACTGGAAATAAGCGGTTTCCGAGCTCCGGGCTTCAGAAAATCCATGATCCTGGCCGGCAACAATTCTACTGGAGCGACAACATCAACCACACCTGTTTCGATAGCGCTACGTGGCATACTGTCGAATTCACTCGACAAAGGATCTTGAACAAACCCCATGCCTCTCTTCTCTTTGATCGCCTGCAACCCCAGAGTGCCATCAGTGCCCGTACCCGAGAGAATAACGCCAATTGATGAATTACCACGCGCTTTCGCCAAACTATGAAAGAAAAAATCGATTGAAAAATTTGGTTTGTCCCGCGATAAAAAATCAAACAAGCTTAAAACACCACCTGAAATGGCTACACTCTTATTCGACGGCGCAACATAGATATAATCAGGTTGCACCTTCATCAAGTTTCCTGCCTGCATGGTTTTCATGCGGGTACACTTCTGGATCAACTCGGGCAATATACTTTCTTGCGTTGGATCCAAATGTTGAATGACCACAAAAGCTGCACCACTATCGGCCGGCATATGTGTGAAAAATTGCTGTAGCGACTTAAGCCCCCCGGCTGAAGCACCTACGCCCACGACTGGAAATAAGGCCTTCTCGGCACTATCTGACCGTTTGGATGAAACAGATTGGGGGAAATGCGATTTCTGCTTGATTGAGGTTAATTTACCTGAAATTGAGCTATTTTTTTTGACCATCAAAAGGAGCCTCTAATCCTATGCAGTTAACAGGGGAATTCTAATTGATGTTTATAACATAGTTCTAACTTTATAAAAACCGTAAGTGAAAACCATCTAAATTCTCATCTGCTGGCGAATAGCCCAGGCAAAAAACCTAGCACCCAGCAACCACCTAGCTATCACCGCTGTTTTTGAATCCCAGGGCAACGCATGTCGTACTGGAGGAACCGGTTTTGTAACTGCCTTAACGACTGCTCTGGCAATTATTTCCGGGTCCGGCGCTTCAGGCTCGCCTGCCAAAAGGTGATGCAAACCCCGTATGATTTTCTGATAAGCCAATGGATGTTTGACCGTTTTGAGCAATTCAAATTGCTTGGCGGCAAATTCGGTTCTGATCAAGCCGGGAGCAATCACTGTCACATCGATCCCGAATGCTTTGGCTTCCCCCCGCAAGGATTCTGACAAAGCCTCCACTGCATGCTTGGATGCCGCATACCAGCCAAAACCAGGAAGCGCAATTTTGCCTAAAATCGAAGAAATATTCACTATGCGCCCGGATTTCTGTTCGCGCATATACGGAAGAACTGCTTGCATAAATCGGGCATAACCAAAGACATTCACTTCAAACTGATGATGCGCCGCCTCCATTGAAACACATTCAACGGCACCCAATTGGCCAAAGCCGGCATTATTGATCAATACATCAATGCGGCCTTTTGTCGTCACGATGTGTTCAATTGCCGCTGTGATGGCCCCTGCATCGGTAACATCCAGCGGAATTGGCTCGATATTATCAGAGCGTATCTGTTCCAGCCTGCCCTTACGTCGCGCCACGGCAAAAACATAAAAGCCATTCTTGGCCAAAAGCTCGGCAGTCGCTCTCCCAATACCGCTTGATGCGCCCGTAACCAATGCAATTCGCTGTGTCATGATTTTATTCTCTCGATTATTATATTGAAGGATACTTTTCTACCGCTCGTGATTCATGTTTCTATTTGAAGAAAAATCAACGCTACAATAAGCTGCGAATGTTAAATCAACTCTGTCAGGAGTCTGCCGGATCTAAGTGATCGTAGCGCAAAGTGGGAAAGCGAGGACAGATCGCCCGGATTTTGAGGCGCATAGTTATACTATGCAACGGAAAATCGGGGTAATATGAACTGCTTCTCCCATTTGCGCAGCCGATCAATCTTAAGTTCGACAGATTCCTAACAATACCCAATGAAACCACAAAATATTTTTTCAGAAATCCCGCAGAACATAGAGAAAGAGCTCTTTGAGTCTCTGGTCAAAACTAATACGGTAATGATAGAACGAATTATTTCAAAAGGTCACAGATCGCCAGAGTCTGATTGGTACGATCAGGAAAAAAATGAGTGGGTTGTGATTTTAAAAGGAAAGGCTGTGCTATCTTTTGAAAATCAAACATCAGTACAACTCAATGAGGGGGATTTCATTAATATCCCCTCTCATCAGAAGCATAAAGTCACATGGACAGATCCAGATAGCGAAACTATCTGGCTTGCTGTGTATTATTGAGAAATCTCATTCTGATTGGAACACAATCATCAGAACAAATTAAAAATCCGGTCATCAGAGCAGCGGGATTAGAATGTAACCCTGCAGCGAATCCATATAATCACCACATTACATCTTTTAAAAATAATTGCTTTGAGCAGATGTTTATTTAGATACTTGTCTGCCATATTTCTGGCGGAATTTCTCAACTCTACCCGCTGTATCTACAATCTTCTGCTTGCCGGTATAAAATGGATGACAAAGTGAACACACTTCAATATTCAAAGATTTGTTCATGGTAGAGCGTGTATTAAAAACACTGCCGCAACTGCAAGTTACGGTTATCTCCTGGTAGTCTGGATGAATGTCTGTTTTCATTGCCAATATCCTCAGTTACCATCCCTAAAGGGTGGATTAAAAAGCCGTGTATTATCCTTTAATGTGCGTACAGGCGCAACTATAAGAAAATTTACACCTAAACGCGCCTCATTGAATCAAAAAAATCCGAATTATTCTTGGTTGCCTTGATTTTGTCCAGCAAGAATGCCATCGCATCCATATCATCCATTGGATGAAGTAGTTTACGTAATACCCAAATCTTCTGCAGAACTTCTGGAGGAATTAATAATTCTTCCCGACGAGTGCCTGACCGATTAACATTGATCGCTGGATATATCCGTTTCTCAGCCATTTTCCGGTCAAGATGGATTTCCATATTACCAGTGCCCTTGAATTCCTCATAAATCACATCATCCATACGTGACCCCGTATCAATCAACGCAGTTGCAATGATGGTGAGCGATCCCCCTTCTTCAATATTACGGGCAGCGCCAAAAAAGCGTTTGGGACGTTGCAATGCGCTTGCATCAACCCCGCCGGTCAACACCTTACCGGATGCGGGCACTACCGTATTATAAGCACGCGCCAGCCGCGTAATCGAATCAAGCAAGATGACAACATCTTTCTTATGCTCAACCAAACGCTTGGCTTTCTCGATCACCATGTCTGCCACTTGTACATGCCGCATGGCCGATTCATCGAAGGTGGAGGAGATCACTTCCCCTCTGACCGAGCGAATCATCTCTGTTACCTCTTCAGGACGCTCATCAATCAATAACACCATCAGAATCACATCTGGATAATTCGCCGCAATCGCATGTGCGATATGCTGGAGCATGACGGTTTTACCCGATTTCGGACTGGCAACCAGCAAACCGCGCTGGCCTTTACCAATGGGCGCTATCAAATCAACAATACGACTGGTAATATTTTCTTCCGCCTTAATATCACGCTCAAGCACCAACCGCTCATCAGGAAACAGCGGCGTTAGATTTTCAAACAGGATTTTTTGTTTGGAGTTCTCTGGGGGTTCGTTATTAACTTTATCAACTTTCACCAGTGCAAAATAGCGTTCACCGTCTTTGGGGGGACGAATCTCGCCGTCTATTGAATCCCCCGTATGCAGATTAAAGCGTCTGATCTGGCTGGGTGAAATATAAATATCATCAGGTCCAGCCAAGTACGAGGTATCGGGAGAGCGTAAAAAACCAAAACCATCCTGTAACACTTCCAGTGTCCCATGACCGTAAATATTTTCACCCTTACGCGCTTGATTTTTAAGTAATGCAAAAATTAGATCCTGTTTTCGCATTCGATTGGCGCCATCAATCTCATTTTCGATGGCCATTTTTACTAATTCAGTGACATGTAGGTTTTTTAAATCGGATAAGCGCATGAAGAAGCTCGTGAATAATGATTACTTACGTGAAAGATAACGACGTTGGAAGGAAAGTTGTTACAGACGGGATAATTAAAATTAGGTTGTGGTCTTTACAAATCTGCGCAGCCCACAATTGCGTCTATCTAAGACTAACGGGTTTATATATGACTGTCAATAAATGCCGTTAATTGTGATTTTGATAATGCGCCCACTTTAGTTGCCTCAATATTCCCATTCTTAAACAACATCAACGTTGGAATACCGCGAATGCCATATTTGGGCGGAGTTGCCTGATTCTCATCGATATTCAGTTTGGCTATCTTCAGGCGATCCCCATACTCACTTGCAATCTCATCCAGTATCGGCGCTATCATCTTGCAGGGACCGCACCATTCTGCCCAATAATCAACTAAGACGGGGGTTGTCGATTGTAAAACTTCTGCATCAAAATTGGCATCGGTAACATAATGAATATGCTGACTCATATAATCCTCGTTCAAATAGTTCAGTTTTAAGAGTAGTAAACCCCAACATTATTTCGGAGATTAATTAACGGGGGTCGTTTGGAATAAAGTTGCAACAGAAAGGTATTAACACTACTGATTTGATATGCTATAGAAAAAAGAGTTAAAAGGGAAGTACCCTTTCTTCAAGAAAGTTATCAGAAAAATCAATTTGCAAGGTTTTTTCACAGGACGGCTAAAAAACCGGCTGTCACAACACTGGCTGATTAAACGCGACAACATGTTCAGCCTCAAGCCTGATGCCTATTTTCTCGCCAATCACATGATTATGATGACTTGGCACCAACGATAGCACTCTAGCCCCGCTGGCAAGGCACAATGTGTATAAAATCTCTGCCCCACGGAATGCTTTGTGAATAACTGTTGCCTGCAAGGGACTGGTATCGTCATGCACAATGTCATCCGGGCGCAGCAATACATCCACCATACAGCCCTTACCGCACTGATCACAACCCGGTTTACACTGCGGCGGAATTTCACCCTTTAGAATTCCCAATTCAACCTCGATCTGTTCAGCATTGATCACTTTGCCTGGAAGAAGCACACCTTGGCCGATGAAATTTGCAACAAAACGATTTACCGGGCGATGATAAAGATTAAAAGCAGTGTCCCACTGTTGAATCTCACCTTGATACATGACACCAATCTCGTCGGCAATCGCAAATGCTTCAGCCTGGTCATGGGTAACCAAAATAGCCGTTATTCCTTGATCTTTCAGAATCTCACGGACTTCCATACTTAAACGCTCACGTAAACTGACATCCAGATTAGAGAAAGGCTCATCCAATAACAACAAATCCGGTCTGGGTGCCAGAGCACGCGCAAGGGCTACACGTTGCTGTTGCCCGCCCGATAATTCATGAGGGTATTTGTTGGATACACCAGCTAATTGCACGATATGCAGCAATTCCTCAACACGCCGCTCCCTTTCCTTTCTGGTTAACCGGTGCAAGCCAAAGCCTATATTGGCGGCCACATCAAGATGGGGAAATAAAGCGTAATCCTGAAAGACCATGCCAATTTGTCTTTGTTCCGGTGGCAAAAAGAAATCAGCACGGCTCACACAGATATTATTGAGTAAAATTTCTCCCGCTGACACGGGCTCGAAACCGGCGATACATCGTAGCGCAGTTGTCTTACCACAACCACTGGGACCCAACAAGCAGCCAATGTCGCCTTTTTTCAATAGCAAGGATAAGTCATGGATCACCACTTGTTCACCATAAGCTTGTTGGACATTATTAAGTTGCAGCAATACTGTACTCATTAATTTATTTTTCGGTTTGGCGCATAAACAATATGATCGGTATCAATCCAGCCAGTACAAGCGTCACAGCAGGTAAAGCGGCTTGCTCCCATTGCCCTTCCGAAGTCATCTCAAAGATCCGGACAGCCAGCGTATCCCAGCCAAAAGGGCGCGTCATCAGAGTAATCGGCATCTCCTTCATCACGTCGACAAACACCAGCGTAGCCGCTGTAAAAATACCCGATTTCAATATAGGAACATGAACTTTCCGTATCATCGCCCAGCCATGCAAACCCAAGCTCATGGCTGCCTCATCGATACTATGTGTAATCCGCTGCATGGCACCATCAATAGGATAATGACTGACTGCCATAAATCGTATCAAATAAGCAATCAGCATCGTAATGAGCGTACCTTGAATTAACAAGCCTGTTTCAATCTGAAACCACCGCAGGGCTAATTCACCGAGCTGTCCATCCAACCAGACAAGTGGCACATAGACACCTATCGCCAGAACCGTACCCGGTAATGCATAACCAATGGTTGCTGTACGCACTGCATAGCGCGTAGCTGATCCGGGATAGCGCCTTGCAGCATAAACCATGGCAATCACAACCAGGCAAATTAATAAAGCAGCCAAGCCAGACAATGATAATGAGTGCCACAGAAATTCCAGGTAACGGGTTAAATCATAATCTTGTGTAAACGATTGAATAGCCCAAATACACAATTGCGTGACAGGTAACAAAAATGCAAAAAATAATACACTCAGAACAAAACTAATAACTAACCCTTTATGCCAACCGGTAAGTTGAATACGCTGTGCTCGCTGACTTCTTTTATTTTCAGCATAGCGCATACGTAACCTAAATTGCTGCTCCAGAACGATCACCACAAAAACAATGATGATCAACAAAGAAGCAAGCTGGGATGCCGCGTGCAAGGAAAACATGCTGAACCATGCCTTATAAATAGCCGTCGTAAATGTATTGTAGTTAAAAACTGCGACGGTACCGAAATCCGCCAATGTTTCCATCAATACGAGCATGACGCCTCCAGCGATCCAGGGCCGCGCCATGGGCAGCACAACCTTAAAGAATCCTTGTTTACGATTTAAACCAAGCGATTGCGCCACTTCTAATGAACGTTTCCCCTGGCTCAAAAACGCATTCCGTGCCAATAAATAAACATAGGGATAAAAAGCCAGTGTCATCACAACAATAACTCCTATCCTGCTGCGTATATCCGGGAACCAGGATAAATCCGAGCCTGACCAGGTGCGCAAGGTAGTTTGTATGGGACCGGTAAAATCAAACAAACCCAATGCAACAAACGCTGTCACATAGGCAGGCATCGCCAGTGGCAATAAGAGCGCCCAGGAAAAAAAACTGCATCCAGGAAATTCATAGACGGCCGTGAACCAGGCGAGGCTGATACCCAGTAATGCAGTACCCGCAACCACTCCCAATGCAAGCCAGAAGGTATTGGTCAGTAAAAGAGGTAATGTGGTTTCAAGCAGATGCCGCCAGATATCATCGGCAGGCGCAAACAGTGATGAAATAATCACGCCAACAGGCGCCAGGACCAATGCAGCCGCTAAAAAAGGAACCAGACGCCAACTGATCATCCATCGATAAGCATAAAACAGAGCATAAAAAATTTTATTTGAAGGTGTTTTATTGATTACCACTTTATGCGGTGTACTATTGTTGCCTTTCACCGCACATGATTACCGGTAGCCTGCACGATCCATCAATTTCACGGCAGTGGTCTGTAGTTCTCCGGCTCTAACAAGATTCATAGGGTTTTGTTTAAAGCTACCCCAAGCTGCAACAAATGCATCCGCCTCAATCCTTGGGTTGGCCGGATATTCCATATTCACATCAGCAAAAAGATTTTGCGCTTTATCGGATGACAAAAACTCCAGCAATTTGACGGCAGCTTGTTCATTGCGGCCATAACGAGTGATGCCTGCTCCCGAAATATTGACATGCACGCCGCTGTTATTCTGGTTTGGCCAGAAAACAGCTAATGGCAGATCAGGTTCTTTCTTCATCAATCGGCCAAAGTAATACGTGTTTACCAGCGTCACATCACATTTTCCAGCCGCAACAAATTCCAAAGCCCGAGTATCATCTGATAAAGGATCCGTCGCTAAATTGGCCACCCAGCCTCTGACTATCTTCTCGGCCTCAGCTTCACCATGTTCCGCAATCATCATCGCTACCAAAGATTGGTTATAAACCTTCTTGGAAGTGCGCAGACATAAGCGGTTTTTCCACTTCGGATCAGCCAGATCCTCATACGTGGAAAGCTCGGAAAGCTTCACTTTTCGTGTGTTATAAATCAGGGTGCGTGCACGTATCGATAAGCCAAACCATTCATTTGCGGGATCCCGCAAATGAGCCGGGATATTGCTTTCCAATATTTCCGATTTAACTGGTTTCAACAATCCCGCCTGCGCAGCTGCCCACAAATTACCTGCATCGGCTGTGATGAGCATATCGGCGGGGGTGTTCTTTCCTTCTGCTTGCAGCCGAGCCAATAATGCGCCTTCATTATCCGTTGTATATTTGACTTTGATACCGGTTTCCTGAGTAAAGGCATCAAACATGGGTTTAATCAACTGCTCAATCCGTGCGGAATAAACCACCACTTGGTCAGCATGTGCCGTATTAGTGACAAACAAGGAAAAAATGCAGAAAACAGTAACAAAAGAGTAACTTAAATTAGATCTTAGCATTACACGACTTCCAGGCAAGAATGTTCGTAGATTGATATTAATCATTGATGTTTACTATATTATGAATAAGAATAATTATCAATTAAATATCGTGGACTTAACGTCTTAAGATCAAGACTATTCTTCAATAACCGGCTTAGGCCATAAATTCATATCCTTGCTTCCTGCCAGCGGCAATCTGATCACAGGTGGATCCAGGCCAACACCAAAAGACAAACCCAGCAAGTTGAATTCAACACCTTCCACTTTGCTGACCAGCACACCGATTAAACCAAAAAACGAAATCTGGAAACCACTGCCGCTGGGTGCTTGCGAAATCAAGCGATAACCCAGATAATCCTTACCGATTGCCGTTGGCGGCAAATCAAGCTGTAGTTCCGGAACGGCCCGCGAAATCCAGGCAGTAAATGTATTGGAGTTCGGTCCCGGCCAGATTGTGTAATCTTTTGCGTAGGGATAGCTGCGTGCTGCTTGATCAATTCTTTCAATCAGTGCATCGACGCCATCACCACGCTTCTCCATCAGTATTTCTGGCATATTACCGTACCAGCGTCTATCGGGCACGTTCTCATAGATAACCAACACTGGCATTTTCCTGCGTTGCAACCATCCGATTACTTCATAGATAGTATATGACTTTGCTTGAGTGGGCTTCACTGCAATCCAGGTATGAATTCCCAAATAACCGCGCCAGCTAAAAGCACGCGCGCCATAAACCTGAACGACAGCTTCAGGTGTTAAAGCGGGATCAGGTGCCAGTCCAACGGGTTCACGGCTCGCGGTCCACCAATTTTGCGCCTGAGCATAGTTTGGGCTAGCAGTTAATAATATGAGATTAAATATAATAAAAATAAACCTCAAAAACAATAACATACACACCAAGCTAAAATCGTATCAGAAACTATCATAGATAATTTTAAGTTAAAGTGCTTAATCCATTACTGACACTGACATATTTTCCCTATTGAATTTCTGTCATCCTATCTGAATTAATTGTATTTCAATGCGCTCCAATTAATTAAAAAATCCTCACAAAATAGGTTATCCGGTACAATTCGGAAATAAGGAAAACAAGCTAAAATAATTGATTAATACAATTGTTGTTTTAGCGCAACATCAATTGAATATTGCCTTGACAGGAAAAAGCACCTTATATAAGCTGCGGAGTGGTCAAATATGACACACTTATATTTATTAAGCAATGTCAGCGGTAGGCGTTTGAATGAAAATTTTCCAGCCAGCAAAAAGCGCATTATTAAGGATTAATAATCAGAGTTGGCACGCTCAACCAGAATTCCTTGCCTATAAAAGCAAGATGACAAGTACTATTACTTCGAGGGGAAGATCTTGAGTTCGACAATAACCAAGTTGAACGCTCCGCTAACGCAAGCGTTTGATTTTCAACCTTCAAGCGAATCACAAATAATACCGACACCGACACGCAACACACTAACTCAGCAGTTGGCGGGCTTTGATACCCTAACGAGCGCTTTAGAATATGCAGCGGAAGGAATAACGGGATATAACTTTTATGATGCGAAGGGTAACCTACGTTCAATTCTGCCTTACAGCACACTGAGACAGAACGCACGTATTCTAGCTCAACGTTTATCTGGTTTTGACCTACCCCGTGGTAACCGGGTAGCCATCATTGCCGACACCTCCCCTGAGTTCATCGAATTATTTTTTGCATGTCGCTATGCTGGTTTAGTACCTTTTGCAATGCCTGTGCCAGTCAATCTTGGCAGTCATGCAATATATGTTCAGCAACTGAAAGGCATGCTTGAGAGCAGTCAGGCAAGTATCGCACTCGCGAATATTGATTATATTAATTTTCTGGAAGAAGCTTCTGAAGGAACAAGTCACTTACAGTGGGTAGGAACACCAGGAAAGTTAAATCAATTACCTGTAAAAGATATTGAATTACAACCCAATCATCCCGATGAAACTGCATACTTGCAATTTACATCCGGCAGTACAAAAACACCGAGGGGTGTAGTCATTACTGAACGCGCTTTGATGTGCAATTTGCAAGGTATTGTCTGTAACGGATTAGAAATAAAACCTGATGATCGTTCTGCATCGTGGTTACCCTTTTATCACGATATGGGATTAGTTGGACTGGTCTTAGCGCCGATGGTTACACAAATCTCTGTTGACTATTTAGCAACACGGGATTTTGCAATACGACCCTTACAATGGTTGCGTTTAATTAGCCGCAATCGTTGCACCGTTGCATTCAGTCAACCCTTTGGCCTTAAACTTTGCACTCTGCGTGTAAGGGAATCCGATCTAAAAGAACTGGATCTCAGCTGCTGGCGAGCTGCTGGCATTGGCGCTGAAATGATTCGTCCAGAAACTCTAAGAAACTTTGCAGAAAAATTTGCATCAGCGGGTTTCGATGAAAGTGCCTTTTTGCCGTGTTACGGTCTCGCAGAATCAACCCTTGCCGTTACTTTCTCAAAAATTGGCAAAGGATGCAAAAGCATACAAGTAGATAGCAAAACGCTTATCGACAAAAGGATAGCTGTTCGATTACAGGCTGATGGGCGCAAACAAAATGAATTTGTAAATTGTGGTCGTCCATTACCAGGGCACATCGCTAAAATCGTTGATGAGGATGGTCAGCAATTATCTGAAATGATGGTTGGCAGTGTTTTAGTACATGGCAACAGTGTAATGACGGGTTATTACAACAATCCAGAAGAAACTAACAAAGCGCTAAAATCCGGGAATTGGCTGGATACTGGAGACATTGGTTTTCTCTTTGAAGGTGATTTATATATCACCGGGCGCCGTACCGATGTCATTATTGTCAATGGACGTAATATTCGTGCACAAGACATAGAAGAATTGGCGGAGCAGCAACCGGAAGTGAGATCACGCGAAGCTTCGGCATTCGGGGTTAATGATGAAGATGGAACAACGACCATTGTATTAGTCATTGAATGCAGACTGACATCTACGACAGAAAGGCAATCATTGACTACCAGATTACAGCAGCTTGTTTATATGGCATTTGGTGTCAACTGTGTTGTTGAATTGGTTCCACCACACACGTTACCACGAACCTCGTCTGGAAAACTTTCGCGTTTTGCAGCACGGCAAGGTTATATTCAGAGAACAAATCTAACAGGTCAACTATCTGTTGTAGAATCAGGCGATAGATAAGAAAATATGCCAAAATTAGTCGCTGTAACAGGCGCTACTGGTTTCATTGGCAATGTATTGGTGCAAAGACTGATTGGCGACGGATGGACAGTTCGTGCACTTACACGGTCACAGCGTCCTAGCGGCGAGTCCATACAATGGATTCATGGTGATCTAGGTGATTTAACCGCGCTACATCATTTAGTTAATGATGTAGCGTTTGTCATTCACTGTGCCGCAACCGTAAGAGGAAATTCTTTTCAAGAATTTGCACATACAAATATCGAAGGCACTAAAAATCTTTTACGCGCCATTACTGAAAATAAACAATCTCCCCGCTTCCTGCTCATCTCTTCATTAGCTGCAAGACAGCCCGAATTATCATGGTATGCTCAAAGCAAGTATCTATCTGAACAACAACTAATTGAGTATTCGAGCGAATTACAATGGACAGTATTCCGGCCCACTGCTGTTTATGGCCCCGGAGATAAGGAGATAAAGCCACTTTTTCAAGCGATGCATCGTGGATTACTTCCTGTAGTTGGAGAAATTCATAATCGATTTGGATTAATACATGTATATGACTTAGTTTCAGCTATTCAAATCTGGCTTTCCAATACATTGATCAATGGAATCTTTGAACTGGATGACGGCATGCCGGGTGGATACAGTTACCAGAGCTTATCCGTTTTGGCACAACAAGTATGGAAGCGCCCTGTTCACTGTATTACTATACCGAATCAACTAATCCGAAGCATTGCTTTATTAAATCTATGGTCCTCTCGTCTATTCCACTATTCCCCTATGTTGACTCCAGAAAAAGTTAATGAATTACAACATAACGACTGGGTATGTGATAATACACCCTTAACTCATGCGCTTCCTACATGGCAACCTAGTATTCGTTTACAAGATGTATTATCTGAAGTAATCTAACCTTAAAATTAACTATTCTGAATCGATCTATGACTGAAAGTAATTATGATGAGATCATGCAACTACTATGCGATCGCCTGGCCAGCGTAACTAATTCCGATACTCAAATTACCCCTGAAACAAACCTAATTAGCCAGCTATCTATTGATTCAATTAAACTACTCAACCTAATTATGGAGATTGAAGATACTTTCGATGTTTCAATCCCCATTAATGCACTGACAGATATTCACACTGTTCGCGAGCTGGTTGACTTGGTACACAAAATAAAATCCGCATCCTGATGAATTTACTTGAAAAGCTAGATGCAGCTGCTGCTGCGAGAAAAGCACTTCTACCCAATGGGGTTGGTGCCTTTGGTATCCCGATAGAAGAAGTTTATTCGGCTACTGAGGCTAGGATTGGAGATCGTCGCGTACTCCTTCTTGGCACGAATAACTACTTAGGATTAACCTTTGCCCCTGAATGTATTCAGGCAGCCCATGAAGCCATCGACAAGGAAGGCACCGGTACCACAGGTTCCCGGATGGCGAATGGCAGTTATTTCGGCCACCGCGCCCTCGAAAGAGAATTTGCTGACTTTTATCAATGTAGTTCTGCCATTGTCTTTACTACCGGCTATCAAGCCAACCTGGGCACTATTTCAGGTCTGGTAGGCCCCGGAGATACTGTGTTAATTGATGGCGACTCCCATGCAAGTATCTATGATGGCTGCATTCTAAGTGGCGCAGATATCATCCGCTTTAAACATAATGATATGGCTGATATGGAAAAGCGTTTACGGCGACTGGGTAATCGTGTCGAAACTACGCTGATCATTGCCGAGGGTATTTACAGCATGCTTGGGGATCAAGCACCCTTGGCTGAAATTGTAAAATTGAAAAATACATATAACTGTATTTTACTCCTTGATGAGGCGCATTCATTGGGAGTACTGGGAGAAACCGGTCAAGGTCTTGTAGAAAAGACCGGTTTATTAAACGAAGTTGATTTTATTACGGGTACTTTTAGCAAAAGCTTATGTAGTATTGGTGGATTTTGTGTGAGTAATCATCCGCAACTTGAACAATTACGCTATGTCAGTCACCCGTATATTTTTACGGCATCACCATCCCCCGCTACTATTGCCTCAACCCGGGCTGCTTTAGAATTGTTACGCAAAGGAAATAATTTACGCAAACAATTATGGAACAATTCAACCCAGCTCTATTCACAACTCAAAGAAGCTGGCTACACGCTCGGCCCAGACCCTGGCCCAGTAATTGCGGCCATTCTTGATACGCCACAACAGGCGCTCTTACTTTGGAAAAATTTGCTTGAACATAATATTTACGTGAATTTAATACTGCCGCCAGCGGCACCGGAAGGTAAATCACTGGTACGCTGCAGCGTAAATGCTGCTCATACGACCGAACAAATCAAATATGTCGGTGAGACCTTTTCCAAACTACATAGCATGGTATGTTCGTAAGAAAGCACTGCTACTAAAAAGAGAAATTAATTTTCTGCATTTGCACTTGTCGTATCTGCACAAAAAAACTGATCAAGGGATGACGGGCTACTTATAAATTGATTTCTGCATATTAAGACAGGCCAAACCTAGCATGGCCTTTTATCAAGGGGAATGCGATGAGAATAATGCGATTACTGACGTTTACATTATTTTCTTTCCTATTTCAAAGCAATGTTTTCGGAATAACCATTGTATATACCGGATTTGAATGTCTAAGTGCCATTGATGCGAATGATCCTACTCCAAAAGAAACAGTAGTACAAAGCAGATTTGAAGTTATTGAGGATGTCGGAAATGGCATATTCCATTTAAGTTTAACGGGGGGCATTCCTCGCTTTATCAACAATAATCACAATGTATGTATCGATAGCGCAACTGCTGTAGGATACTCTGGAATCCCAGCATTAGATGGCCTGCCTAAACCATTAGAATCAATTAATGCGACAGCTTATTTTAACGAACAAGACTTAGTGATTGTTGTCAGTTCAATATTTACTGACCTAAGTGCTAGAAGAAATCCATTTTCATCATTTAGTACTAGCCAGATATTGGCAGTCACGAATACCTTAATATTGGAATTTAATCCTCAAACCTTCTCATTTAACTTAAAGAGAATAATACACAATAGAGGATTTACCCATACGAGTGGATCAACAAACTCAATAATTCCATTCCAAGAAACAGTACTACCTTCTTTTAATGAAGCGGCACTAGATAAACCCAAGATACTCATTCCGATATCAAATATAGACTATATATTGGAGTAACAAATTATCTTGATCTAATACGGCATTGCCGTAACATAAACAATGTACACCATTACTGAAACAGAAGTTTTTAGCCGTTATGTTTGAGCGGGAGCGACCGCGAGGCCGCATTTGCGGCGCAGCCGCCTTGGAGCTCTGTTAATCTGTACGGAATATATTTCCTCTGACAAAGATTTCTCAATGAATGCATGTAGGTTCTTTAGAGATAATTCCCCCAATAATATTACCATCAAATGCTGCAATCATTTTTCCAGTTATATTGACAACAGGATGTTTATCTTCTGATAAAACCTCTTTCTGTTGTACTTTATCGTACTTCTTAACAATTGCATAAAGAAGTCCATCTTCACCTTTTTCATATCTCACAAAGGATCTTAGTTTTAATAGATTGGGATATTTAGGATGATCATTCGGTAATCGTATAGTGATCACATCATTCTCTTCAATTTTTTTGGGGTGATTTTCAAGCAAAATCATATCGCCAGGCTGTATTCCATAGAACTCCATTGAATCACCTTCAGCAATTACTAAAGATAAATTTTCGTCTAGCAAATAATCTTTTTGTGGAGTTCTAAACACTATATTTCTTTTTGTAAAAATTTTCTGAGGGTAAATATCAAGATTGTAACTCGGAACATCTGTCCTAATATCTCCTGCTAAAGCAGCTTCTGCTTCAATGTTTAGCCCAAGAGTGTTTTTATTTTTTTCTGAGGAGAAATGATAATAGATTAAACCAAAAATAAAAAAAGCAACTGCTGCAGCGATAAACATCATCATCATCCCCTTCTATAATTTATTCTGCTATATATTAAACAAATGAATATTAATTTGTTTTTTTAAATCTGAATTTCTAATTGCTGTTTCATTTGCGCAATAGACTTTTTTACAAAAAATTCAATTAAGAAATTTACTTCTCTTTGCTGTTGACTACAAGATTGTCAAGCGAATTCCGATAGTATCTATAAGCCGTTAACTTCGTTAAATATCTTAATATTACAATACTAACAATAATGAGAAAAGCCACGGATTGATGAAAAACATGTTCGGATACAATCAAATCAGCTTGATTTGCCTCAAGATACAGATAACCATAAGGATACAATGATAACGCTAGCAATATAATAATAAATATCTTACTGTTATTATCTACCCAAGACCTCGAGTTTGTTAAAAAAAACTTATAAAAGCAAACTTCCTCTATTACGAGAATAAGTATTACAATCGTCGTTTTGTGAACTAATCCTTGCAGCCCTGCTTTCCCCAAAACATGGTCAGTAATAATTGCAAAATGCACATTAATATCACTCCACTTACCTAAAAGTGATTCTACTCCATAGGTAAGAAACATCAAAAAAAAAGTTGTAATAATTGTGTATAACCAGCAATTTACATGGATCTTCATTTTATTTCTATTTTATTGAGTCCCTAATTCTTAAAAGTAAAAGAAGTTGCTTTATAACAACACGTAGAAATAGCATAATTTCTATACGAAAAACCTAAAACTCATACACATCCCAATCCTCCCTGACAATCGAGCAACTATATTCCCACATTGTCTACATACCGTCTGCACAACACCAAAAACACCAACAAAAATATTCATAAGTCATTGTTTTTATTGGTGCCGACACCAAGAATCGAACTCGGGACCTTCTGATTACAAATCAGCTGCTC